>DYKY01000159.1:0-1062 GCA_020722365.1 Thermoflexus sp. | reverse complement strand
GTCCTCAAGGGTCGCGCCTAACATTTTTATGCCAGCGCCGGACGCAGAATCTGGTGGAAGGGGACGTGTTGACGCCGTACTGTCTTCAAGGCTTCGCTATAGGCACGTTGGCGGTCACACCATACTTCGTACAACCCGGCCCATTTCTCAAAATCCAAGACCCAGGCGTCATTTGCTGGTTCTTCGCCGCTGGTATACCATTCATAAAAAGTGGCGGACATAATGCCATATTTCCTTTCCAGGCGTTCCAACTCATGAGAGAGCCGGTGAATGTCTTGAACCAGAACGGTTAGTTCCATAGTAATCCTCCATATCTATACAAAGGCGTCAGCCAGGGATTATCCGACATTAGCCCAACGCTCCAATGCATACGCCCGCAGTTCCCGACTTTGGGGACGCCGATCACTATTATCATACCACACGTTTGGCAATTGCGGTAGACATTTACGCGGGTACAGAACAAATTATTGGGAAGTGCTCGGGCCGGTCTCCGACCGCGCCCGCCTGAGCTCTACGGTGGGGACAAGTACACGCAGAGCTAATCGCGCGGCGCAGTGACCAACCCCTCGCCCACATCGAAGTGATTCGCCGCCGGGATGCGCTCGCGGGTGGCTTTGCCGCGCACGTTGAGGTCGAGCCGGTCGAGGCGCACGACGCCCTCGCGTTGGAGCCGCCGCTCGGCCCAGAGCGCGGCGACGCCGGTGACGTGCGGGGCGGCCATGCTGGTGCCGCTCATCGTGGTGTAGCCGCCGCCGCTGCGCGCTGAGTAGACGTCCACGCCCGGTGCGGCGACACCGGCGCGGATGTTGGAGAACGGCGCGACGTGGCATTGTGGATGGCCGCCGTCTCGCCCGCCCCCTGCGCGGACGGCGCGGCGATGGGTTCGATCAGGCGCAGGGGTATGGGTTGCGCGATGGCCGCCACCTGCCGGTCGTGGCGGGCCTCCCCCCATCTTGGGCGTCGAGGACCTGCGTTTCGAGGTGATAGTCCGGCGCGGTCACGCCCTTTGGCGACGCCTCCAGGTCTCTGTCATAGTGGCGGAAGGGGTCGTAGCTCTCCGTG
>DYKY01000158.1 GCA_020722365.1 Thermoflexus sp. | reverse complement strand
ATTATATAACGTACCGACGAAATTATGTATACAGTTCTGGTCAACACACTGGTCACTTTCACCACAACGTATTCACCGGTGAACGCAACCTCTAGCATCTTCCTGCCGCTCGTTCTGCGGAACTACTGATCGTTTCGCCGAGAATCCGGCAACAAAATGCCCGACACATCGAGTGTCGGGCATTTTTCATCATAATGAATGGACGCCTGCCTAACGCACGTTCTTGGTTGGCCCGGGGCCCAAATTCGTTTATTCATTTCTTGATTCGTAGTCGGCAAGCTCTACACCTGAACAGTTACTACCAGAGTATATATTACTGCATTTTGCGAGACTTGGAAATCGCCCATGCAAAAGCGCCCCCGGCACAAGTCGAGGGCGCTATACCAAAGCCGGGTTATTTCTTGCCCGTCAAAATGTGCGGCGCACTACCCAAGAAAAACTCGGCGACTTTGTCCTCAGTCGCCATTGCTTATCCTGCTCAATCTGCTGACGGATTCTTTTCGCGCGGTTGGAAGTCCAGCGAGACCGAGTTGAGGCAGTAGCGCAGGCCGGTCGGTGCGGGGCCATCGTTGAAGACGTGCCCCAGGTGCGCGCCGCAACGGCTGCACATCACTTCGGTGCGCACCATGAAGTGGCTATAGTCGTTCGCCTCGACCACACGCTCCGGGCCAATCGGCGCGTAGAAGCTCGGCCAACCGGTGCCGGAGTCATACTTGGTCTGCGAATCGAACAACTCCTGCCCGCACGCGCCACAGCGGTAGACGCCATCCTCTTTGTGGGCGTAGTACTTGCCGGTGAACGCGCGCTCCGTCCCCTTCTTGCGCATCACGCGGTACTGCTCCGGCGTGAGAACCTCCTGCCATTCCGCATCGCTTTTTACGATCTTATCGGTCATGCTGCCTCCTCACACCTTCTTGCGCGTCGAAAACTTGAACGGCACATACAGCGGGCAAAAGCCGACAGCGCTTGTCGCCAGGAAAATCAACGCCACGATCCCCAGGATAATGGCAAGCGCCCCAGAAATCACATTAGCCAGGTACAAGACCGCGATGATCGCCGCAATGATCACACGCACAATCCGATCGGTAGTCCCCATATTCTTAACCATTGTTGTCCTCCACTTGCATAGTTACAGGTTTCGAGTTAAACGTTGCAAGTTGTAAATCCGTTAAATTCCGCTCAATCCGTTGAGACCTTCAGCCTGGCGGCGAAGTGCTGGGTGAATTTCGCCAGCTTAGGCGTGATGACGGCGCGGCAGTACGGTTGCTGCTGATTCTGCGCGTAGTACTCTTGATGATAGTCTTCCGCTTCGAAGAACACGTCGAAGGGCGTCACCTCGGTCACGATGGGCGACTTCCACACCCGCGCGGCAGTTAATTCCGCGATCAGATCCTCTGCCGTTGCCTTCTGCGCGTCCGAATGGTAGAAAATGGCCGAGCGATACTGTGTGCCCACGTCCGCTCCCTGGCGATTCAATGTCGTCGGGTCGTGGATGTCGAAGAAGACCTCCAGGAGTTCCCGAAACGTGATCACCGCCGGATCAAAGGTGATCTGCACCACCTCCGCGTGCCCGGTCATACCGGTGCAGACCTGTTGGTACGTCGGATGCGGCACTGTCCCACCTGCGTAGCCGGATTCGACGTGCAGCACGCCCTGCAGCTTGTCGAACACCGCCTCCAAACACCAAAAACACCCGCCGCCTAGCGTGGCGACTTCTACGTGCTCATTTTGTGTCATTGTATCCTCCATTGACAGAAACCACGAATCTCCACGAAAAAATAAACGCTGATCATTTAGCCATCAGCGTGCATCGGCAAAACTCCGCGTCGATAGGCCTACGTGGCCTGGAGCGCCTCCGCAGCCAATGCTGCGCCGATGATACCCGCGTTATTCAACGTTGCCGCCGGTACAATGGGCGTATCGACCGTGAGATAATGCCGGAACTTGCTCAGCTTCTTGCTGCCGCCGCCGCCGAGGATGATCAGATCGGGCCAGAGGAGCGCCCGCATGGCTCGCAAATACTGGTCGAAGCGTCTGGCCCACACTTCCCACGAGAGGTCTTCGCGTTTGCGGGCGGCATCCGAAGCTTGCAGCTCAGCATCGACGCCGTTCATCTCAATGTGACCTAGCTCGGTATTGGGGACAAGAACGCCATCGATAAAGAGCGCCGTGCCCAACCCCGTGCCGATGGTCACAATCAACACCAATCCGCCGACGCCCTTCCCCGCGCCGAAGCGCATCTCGGACAGGCCGGCGGCGTCCGCATCGTTGAGCACGCGCACCGGGCAACCCGTCGCCCCGGCGAACAAATGCTCAATGTTCGTCCCGATCCAGCTTTTATCCACATTTGCCGCCGTGCGCGCGACGCCGTGCTGAATCGAAGCCGGGAAGCAGCAGCCAATCGGCCCCTCCCACGCGAAATGCTTCGCCAACTGCTTGACCACCTTCGCCACCTCACCCGGCATGGCTCCCTCCGGCGTCGCAATCCGGTGACGATCTGCCAGAAACGCCCCCGTGCTGGTCTCAACCGGCGCACCCTTGATACCAGAACCGCCGATGTCAATGCCTAGAATCTCCATTGTTTTCCCCCCCAGTAGTCGATTAATCGTTAGTCCAATAGTCATTAGTTCAATAGTCTTTGGTCAGATAGTATAGTTCACCTCGCGTAAAAGGCCAAAACGACTCAACGATCAAAACCAAACCAGCTGATGCTGGCTCCAAGCACGGCGTTCTTGATTGACTATTCGACGATCTGACTAACGACTATAAGACTTTCCACCAGTTGGCATTTCCGTAAAACCCTGTAGAATAGAAATCCCGTGAGGAGGTGATCATGGCGACAAAATACATCTTTGTAACGGGTGGTGTGGTCAGTTCTCTCGGGAAAGGCATCATGGCAGCGTCATTGGGCCATATCCTCAAGGCCCGTGGGTTGAGCGTCTCCATCCAAAAATTAGATCCTTATCTGAATGTTGACCCCGGCACGATGGCGCCCTACCAGCACGGCGAGGTGTTCGTCACCGAAGACGGTGCTGAGACCGATCTTGACCTGGGACACTACGAGCGCTTCATCGACGACAAGCTAGGCAAGCTGAACAACGTCACGACGGGGCAGGTATACAGCGAGGTCATCGCACGCGAGCGGCGCGGCGACTTCCTGGGCGGCACGATCCAGGTGGTGCCCCACGTCACCAACGAGATCAAACGGCGCATCGTCCGCGCAGCGCAAGAGCTGAAGGCTGACGTTGCCCTGGTGGAAATCGGCGGCACGGTGGGTGACATCGAAGGCCAGCCCTATCTGGAAGCCATCCGCCAGATGCGCAAAGACGTCGGACGCGACAATGTCCTCTACATCCACCTGACGTTGCTGCCCTATCTGAGTTCCAGCGGCGAACTGAAGACCAAGCCCACCCAGCACAGCGTCCGCGAGCTGCGTGGCATGGGCATCCAGCCAGACATCATTGGGCTGCGTGCGGATTCGCCCATCGACGGTGACATCCGCGCCAAAGTCGCGCTCTTCTGCGATGTGGAACGCGATGCCGTCATCCCCTTGACAACGGCGAGCAGCATCTATGAAGTACCGTTGATGCTGGAGGAAGCCGGCTTGGGCGATCTCGTTGTTGGGATGTTGCATCTGCACGACAAAGTCCAGCCACCGGATCTGAGTGACTGGCAGGATGCGATCACGCGCCTCAAAGCCGAGAAACCAACCGTGCGTATCGCGCTGGTGGGCAAATACGTGGAACTCCACGACGCCTACATCAGCGTCCGCGAGGCGTTGATCCACGCCGGCTTATATCACGGGTATGCGGTCGACATCGACTGGATTCACAGCGAGACATTGAAGCACGGCGAAAACATCGACCGCCTCTTGCAAGCCGATGGGATCGTCGTGCCCGGCGGATTCGGCTCCCGGGGCATTGAGGGCAAGATTCTGGCGGCGAAAATCGCCCGCGAGAACCAGATTCCGTACCTGGGACTGTGCCTGGGGATGCAGGTGATGTGCATCGAGTTCGCCCGTCACGTGCTCCAAACCGACGATGCGAACAGCACGGAATTCAAGCATAAGACACAGCATCCTGTCATCTCGTTGATGCCGGATCAGGAAGACTTGCTCGATCTGGGTGGTACGATGCGGTTGGGACGGTATCCGTGCGAATTGCAGCCGGGTTCGAAAGCGCACGCTGCATACGGCGTCGCAGAGGTCTACGAACGGCACCGGCATCGCTTCGAATTCAACAACGCCTACCGCGAAGTTTTGGGAAAGGCGGGGATGGTCTTCAGCGGCCTATCGCCGGATAATCGGCTGGTCGAAATCGCGGAATTGCGCGATCACCCGTGGATGCTCGGCAGCCAGTTCCACCCGGAGTTCAAATCGCGCCTGCAACGCCCCCACCCCCTTTTCCGTGGGTTTGTGGAAGCGGCGATAAACCGAATCAACGAATAATCTTTTTTCTATCAGCAGATTGAGCAGATTGAGCAGATTTTTTGTTTGTCATTCCGAAAAATCTGCTTCATCTGCTAAATCTGCTGACAAAACCGCTCCAGCTCATCCGCGAATCGGTCATCGCAAAGCGCTGCACAGGCCACGCAGGAGGCCGGAGAGGGCGGCGCGTTTTTCGGCGGACAGTTTCCGTGGAAGTGCGCGCAGCCGTCCGGTCTCCTGATCCAGTTTGTCGCTGAACCAGACGAAGACCTCCGGCTCTTCCAACGTCAGATCGCCGGGTCCCACCCACACCAGACGCGGCTCGACCCAGACATCTTCGTTCAATGTATCGGTGATGTAATTATGCAGAACCCCACCCGCCGCGCGCGCCTGTTTGCCGGGATTGTGCTGCATCCGCCGCCAGGTCATCATTGAGCGACGATAGAAATGCTGTTTGGCATACCGGTAATTGCCCGTGTACGCCTTCACCTCCAAGGCAAACACACCCGGCGGCCCCAGCAGCACCATGTCTATGTCCACCTTGCTGCCCGGCAGTTTCACGTTGCGGAACAGCGTCCAATCGCCGCCCAGGCCCAGCCGCAACAGCCGCGCCACCTCACTCTCCCCAAGTTGCCCACGGCGAAAGTTCTGCTCCTCCTGCCATAACTCGACGAAACGGTCACTCAGCCAGAAAAGCGGCAGGAGCAGAGCTGGGACAAGTGGCCAGAGCCACAGGGCCGGCGCTTTCTGGTCGGCGAACTCCATTACGATGATTGCCAGCACGACTAGAAGTCCCGCCAGGACGAAAAGCATTGCAGTGGCAGCAACGAAGAGGCTCTTCCGGTACCGGCGTTGCACCTCGTTGGCGAGATAGTCGGATCCCTGGATGACAGGCATCGGGCGCGCCATGTGGACGTCGGAGGCGGCATAAGCAGCTTTCGAGGCATCTTCATGCACGCGGACCGGCTTGCGCTCGCGCGCCGGCTTCGGCGTCTTTCCAGTAGACGGCGAAGGCATACTCTGCTGTAACTCCGTAGCCGGCGGCATCGGCCTTGCCGGCGCCGGCTTGACGACCTGTTGGCGTTCTTTTTGCGCAGCGCGTCTGCGTTTCTCGGCCTCACGCCACTCCAGCGCGACCGGCAACATCACACGGGCGGCCTCACGCAGCCGCGCGTCTTTCGCGTACCAGGCTGCGCGGCGCAAATCATTCACCCTCACCGTGCCCGCGTCCACCAACTTACCCAGCGGACGGTTCAAGCGGCGAAAAGGCCAGGCGATCAAGCGGGCGTCCTCTGGCGCCATGGTCACATCCGCCAGGCGGTGAGTCGTGTCCAGCAGCACCTGGGCTGCCTGGCGAACATCCTCGTTGCGCGCTTCCTGCGCCGTCCACCGCAAATCCTGGCGCGTGAGCCGGTTCTCATCCAACAGGGCGCCCAACGTGCGGGGCTTTTCGCCACGCGCGACAAATGGCCACAAGACTGCACGTGCATTCCGGACAGCCTGAAAACCCGCGTCCCAGGCTATTTCAGGCTGTACAGTTTCCTCGGGCGTCGAGATGACATCAGGTACGGGCTGCGCCTCAAGTTTCCAGGGAACGTCCGGCTCTTCAGCCGCTTCGACATTCCGCAGCACCTCAAAGGACTCGCTATCGCCCGCCGGCACGGCAACTTCTGGTTCCGGTGCAGGCGCCGGCGTCAGAGCTTCATACCCGGCGCGAGTGGGAAGTTCTACAAGTATAGGCTCAGGGAGCGGGGGGAATTCGGGCATCGACACGATCGTCTGCGCTTCCAACGCCGTCAACGCCTCGCGCGCCACCGTGTTCTCCGGCGCCAACTGCACCGCGCGCCGCAGCGCCGATAGCGCGATCTTGTGATCGGGAGCCAATCCGCCGAGCACCACCCAGGCATCGGCATCTTGCGGGTGCGCACGCAGATATTCGCGCAAGCGCAACAAGGCAGTTTCCCGCTGCTCATCACGGGCGAGTTGCAAAATGTCCAGCAAGCGCGCGTCCACGTTAGCCAACACCCTTAGTGTTACGCGAGCCGCACGCTGAATTTCTCTACCAGGTGATCCGGGTAGTAAGATTCTTTCGCATGTCGCAGGCCGGGATCGTCCAAATCCTGCTCGCGGTTGATGAAGTCAACCTTCCCCTGCCAGCGCTGCTCCGAGAACTGCTGCGTGATCATCGGATAAATGCCCTTGAACTCCGGGTTCGCCTTTTCGATGTGGACGACCGCCGTGGTTTCGTTGAGGACCTCACCCAGGGAAAACGCCTGCACCTTCCCATCAATGAGAATAGCCCCACCCTCAAGGTGCAACACGTCGAAATTGTTCAGCGCGTCGCGGATTCCACGAAACTCGTGGATCAGGCTGATATCATCCTCGCACAGCCGCTGCTCGCACCACACCTCCGCCAGCGCCAGACAATCGTCGGTGAGCGAAGGCGTAATCGGCGCGTAGGTGTAAGCATAAGCGCGCAGAAACTGGCTGATGTGATTGCGCTTTTTGCTGTACTTACGCCCGGCGAGCGAACCCAGATCCTCACTGCGATAGACGTAGTCGAAATGCGCGCGCACCGGCTCGACCACAAACTCTCCGCAGCCCTGCAACTCGTGGGCCAGACGCTGGTCGGCGCGCTCAATCGACGGCGACGCCACGCCGCGTGTATCGCGCAGCCAATACAACAGATCGCGCGCTGCCGCACCGCGCGGTTCCGGCCCAATCGGTTGAAGCGCAAACGGCCCTTCCTCGCAGTCAGCGACGATCAACAAGCAATCTCCAACGACGGACCATTGGAAATTGTAGTATTCACGCCAAATGAACAAGTTGATAAACGTCAATTCCGAAGTGTTCGGCTGATACTGCCACAACCGTTGATGTAGCGTATCACGGTCCTCAAGGGCCAGTGGCTTGAAGTCCGGGAACGTTGGGGACGTCGTCATAAGGTAATTTCGCCTCCAATTATGGTCAAAAGTCCAAAGTCGAAAGTTCAAAGTCGAATTCTGCGATGTATGTACGCCTACAAGACGTCATCATGAGCATCCATTATACCGGAAAAAGTGTCGGATGTCACACGCCGCAAGAATCGGCGTTTTCGGCTTGCAACCATCGATGCAAGGTTGCGTAATCCACGATTTTCAGGTCGGGTTGCGCCTCAGGTGACTCACTGCCAAAGAAGCACGTGCGGATGCCGGCGCGCTGCCCGGCAACGATGTCCAGATCGCGGTCGCCGACAAGTAGGCACTGACTGCGATCGAGCGCATACCGCGTGATCAGAGCTTCAATCGCGGCGGGATCAGGTTTGCGCGGGTATGGGTCTTCCTTGGCGATATAGTCGGTGAAATAACGCGCCATCGCATAAGCCTCCAAAAGCGTCTCCAACGAGAGCCTGGAACGATGCGTCACAATGAAATTCTGCCCGCCGATCTCGCAGATGTAGCGGCAGACCTGCTCCACGCCAGGGAACGGTCGCTGGTATTGCGCGTCGATCTCCGCATACGACTGTTTGAAATGCCGCTGAAAGGTCTCTTCATCGAGAGAAAATGTATCCGCTAACACGCGAATACCGTGCGATGTGGTCTGCTTGCACAACGCCAGCACCCACTCCGACGGCGCTTCCTTGCCAAACCCGTTCAACACCGCGTGGCACGCCTCTACGACTGCCGGGTACGTGTCAAACAGCGTCCCGCCTGCATCCCAGATCAGATACTTGATCATGGATTCGCTTCCACATCCAAGGAAACCCAGTTCACCGCCAACGCAAACGTGACCACACACTGCCTCCTCGTTTTACTGTTTGCACATTATAGCAGAGCCAAGGAGTTTCGGGAAGCGTCTATTCAGGAGGTTTGCTTTTCCACACCGGTATGCTACACT
>DYKY01000011.1:13953-41978 GCA_020722365.1 Thermoflexus sp. | reverse complement strand
CGCGCAACTTCGCGTGTGGCTGGAGGCGCTGGACCGCAAGCTCACGCGCTGAAAAATGAGTCCACTGAAAAAACCGCCAAGTCGCCAAGGTCGCCAAGATTTTTTATCACCAGATGAAAATAATTTATTAAAATCGGCATGGCTCAAAACCCTAGGGGAGTCAGTTTCACACTTTCTGGAATTTTTGTCCCGTTCTGCGGCCACAATCAGCCACTAAATATGGGGTAAATGCGCGAAAAACACGGCACATCGCTACATTTAGTATATGTAGCTGCTGTCAAAAAAATCAAGAAGTGTCAAACTGATTCTGAGCCATGCCGTGGATTCGTGAAAATTCGTGGTTGAAATTTGTAACAACTAATCTTGCTTCCTGCCTCTTGTATCTTGTCCGCCACGAAACTCCGCAAAATGTTCATCGCTTCGAGGATGCGGGGATCGCCCAGGGAGTAGTAGATGGACGTGCCGTCGCGTTCGGCGTTGACCAGACCGCGCTCGCGCAGCACGCGCAGATGGTGGGAGACGGTGGGCTGCGTCACGTCCAGCAGTTCGGTCAGCTCAGTAACGTTGCGCGGGCACTCGGCGACGAGGTAGAGCAGTCGCAGCCGCTTGGCATCGCCAATGCCCTCGCAGATGTAGCGGTGCATCAGGGCGACTTCGTCTTCGGAGATCGAAGGAAATCAAAATTGACCTTCACTCATAGCGTGTTACACTTAAAGTCAAAGACTTCGAGTTTTTCGGAGGGGTCTATGAGGATAGCGAATCGCAGGTGCGTCGCACCTGTAGAAGCAAGGAGGATGGTATGGAAAATGTCATTGTTGCGGCAGAGACATTGCCCTATTTTGAGTACGTCGAAGGGGAAACTTTTACGCATAAGATGCTGGCGTTGATCAAGGGCTATTTTGTCCAGCAACTGCAGGCGTGTGAGCAGGAGATTCGTGAGTATGAGTTGCGCTATGGCGTCACGTTCACGGAATTCGCCGAGCGTTGGGAAAATGGCGCTGTCCCCGATCCCTGGTCACATTCCACCGAACGCGATTATATGGAATGGGAAGGATTGGAAGCTGAACGCAAAAATTGGTTGCTGCAATTGCGCAATCTTCAGCGACAAATGCAACCCTCGTCACAAGGCGTCTACAGCGAAGGATAGTCGCTGTGGATATGCATGCATTTACTGCGTTGCTGATCCAGGCTATCAGGATAGTGTTTCCAGACGCGCTTGTCGATGTAACGATAGTGCGCCATACTCGTCTGAAGGCGCGCATAGATCTGGAAAAGGGATGTCACGTGGATATATTCTTCCGCGAAGAAACTCAGCGCATAGATTATGCCCTGATTTGTGGCGGCACTCGGCTATTTGGGTTGGATAATTTGAAAGGATGGCATTATCATCCGTTAGAGGAGCCGTCCCAACATATACTATGCGCTGCGCCAACGCCTGTGCAGGCGCTAGCGCAAATTCGGGATGTTTATATGCAGCAAGAGGGTGATTCTGTGGATGAAGATTAGACAGAATCCGTCTGCGCTTTGCTTATAAACGTTCACCTTGCACTGCCGAATGTCTAGCGGTTTTCCACGTTCTCCACACACTCCCGCAGCACATCCGCCAACGCGCAACAAGCCACCAGCTTCCAGTACCGGCGCAGCCCAACTCAGCATTACGGCACTGGTTCAGAAACTTGGCGCGCAGGGTAAGCAGACGCGCCAGCGCCAGCCGGTGATTGTGCCGGAACAACAACTGTCACTGTTTGGCGCGCTCGCCGCAGCAGATTGAGTTAGAGAAGGGGGACTTCCTCGTAAGGGGAAGCCCCCCTTTTTCTCCCGAGTAAAAGCAGCAAATCGTCATTTGCACATTGCCTACATCGGTCTATACTGTATAATCATTGTTATGAAAGATTTCCATGATAGTCAGGAGCGTGGGGTATGAGACCACAACTTGAGATTCAGGCGGTCAATATTGTACTGCGGGGACAATTTAACCCGGCAATGTTTCACCCAATATGGTTCGCGACACAAAACCTTATCCGCCCACAAGAAGCTGAATCCGCCAATGTTAAGATCATTCACCCGGATGTAGCCGTTTTTGATGTTGAATGGCTTCAGGTTAGCATTACCCGAGACCGGTTTATGGTTGCCACTGGTCAAGAAGCGTACTATGAGGTGTTGCGCGACCTAGTTGTTGGAACGTTTACATTGCTTACTCATACCCCGTTGCGGGTAATGGGTATCAATCAAGAATTCCATTATGCACTTGAATCTGAGAAGGCATGGCACATGGTTGGCGACCGCTTAGCGCCCAAACAGGAATGGCTTAACATACTGGATAGGCCGGGAATGAAAAGTTTGACGATCCAGGGAGCAAAACCCAATGAATTGCCTGGCTACATCAATGTCAAAGTTGAACCCTCACCGCGCGTCAAATTTGGTATTTATGTGGATATAAATGACCATTACGATTTGCAGTCCGTATCAGAGAAAATACAGACGACTGAAGAGGCTCTTGATATTCTTAACAATAGATGGCAGGAATCTTTACAATACGGTCAAGGAATCGTTCAAAGAATAGCGAGCATTGGAGATTCAGACACATGGTAGCCTTCAATAGTTTTGTCCCAAGAAGCGAGCCAGACAATACTGCAATAGTGACCTCCTTTGGGAGTGACCCTGCTGAGAATCAATGGGGCGACATACAAAGCAGAATATCCCTGGCGAAACCCAATCGTGATAATGCGTGCCAAACTAGAGTTGACTATTTCAATGGCGAATCGAACCTACTGGATGTGGAAGTGCCGTCAATATTGCCCGGTTTGCCTTTTTGGCCACAAGCGCGTGAATCTTTTGACGTGAAGCAAAAGTGGGAAGGGTATGTGCTGGATGTGGGTGAAGAAACATTCCTGGCTCGGCTTATACCTCTAATCGGCGAAGGGACTGACCTCGAAGCTGAAATCCACCTCGAAGAAATTGATAGAGAAGACCGGGAATTAGTTACACCGGGCGCTGTATTCTATTGGAGTATCGGTTATCTTAAAAGACCTTCCGGTACTTATCGAACCTCATTCGTTCGATTTCAACGTTTACCTCCGCTTGGCGCGAGTGAACTAAAAGAAGCGCGCCTTCAGGCTCAACAACTGCTGAATCTGCTCGATGATGAACAACCAATCTATTCCACCAACCCAGGATGAGTTAGAAGTATCCATTTTTGGTCCTGGGTACGGAGAATCCATCTTACTCCACGTTGGCGCGGGAAATTGGATATTGGTTGATTCTTGTCTTGACCCAACTTCGCAACGTCCTGCCGCGCTCAAATACTTAACGGAACTCAATGTTGATATTGCCCAGGCGGTCAAATTGATTGTTGCCACACATTGGCACGATGACCACATTCGTGGACTAAGCACAGTTTTTGAAGCCTGCGTCTCCGCCGACTTTGTTCTTTCAGACGCACTCAGGCATCAGGAATTTCTCACCCTAACATGCCTCTATCAACAACCGGCCATATCCCGAAGTTCTGGTGTGGATGAATTCGCGCGCATCTTGCAATCATACCTCGCTTGTGAGACGCATCCCAGCACCCTCAAATGGGCTATCGCCGATAGGCTGCTCTTCAGCAACGAACGCCCAACAAGCTCAGAAGCAGCAAGAGTCAAGGTATACGCGCTTTCTCCCTCTGATGCCGCGATCTTGCAAGCTAAACTGGCGTTTACCGAATTATTGACAGAACAAACTCGGCAGCGGAAACGAATTTCTTCTCTTCAGCCGAATGACACCGCAGTCGTTCTGTGGATAGAAGTAGGCGAACACAGAATACTCTTGGGCGCTGACTTGGAAAACACCCCTGACCCCAAGACCGGTTGGACGGCGATTATAAGCGATTCGTTGGCGACAACAACCAAAGCCCAAGTCTTCAAAATCCCTCATCATGGTTCTGCGAATGCCGACCATCAAGACGTATGGCGCGGGTTACTCCTGGACGCTCCCTATGCACTTCTGACACCGTTTAACCGAGGGAGAAAAACGCTTCCTTCTGTCGAAGATACACAGAGAATTGCCCATTTGACGCCCAATGCTTATATCACATCCCCTACCAAACAACACCGTCTGAAGTTTCGGGAAAGAATTGTCCGCGAGAGCGTGGAGAAAGTCGCCAAACACATCTACATGCCCGCCAGTGGATGGGGGCAGGTCCGACTGCGTCGGAAAATTGAAGACCCCACTGTATGCTGGAGCGTAGAATTGTTCGGAGACGCTTGCTCTCTTGATTCTAATCCATTATAAATGCCAAAGTGGTGCCCATACATTTGTAAGTAGGAGGTCCTGCCATGGTCGAACTCACCTGGTCCGGCAAATACGACGCCAGCGGCAGAAAAGTAGCCCCGCTGCGCCTCAAACTCCCCTTCCAGACCGTGGAGACGGTGAACGAGAGCGCGCAGGAGCGGCAGATGATGCTCGATATGTTCACGGCGGGCCGCCCTGCCGAATGGCGCAACCGCCTGATCTGGGGCGACAAGAAGTACGTGCTCCCCGCCCTGCTCGACGAGTTCGCCGGAGAAGTGAACCTCATCTACATCGACCCGCCCTTCAACGTGGGCGCGGACTTCTCGTTCACGGCCTCGATTCCCGACGCGCCCGAAGATTCCCCCCCTTACATCCCCCCCCGGTGGGGGGGAAAGAGGGGGGGCGAGCTTCGTCAAGGAGCCTAGCATCCTCGAACAGAAAGCCTACCGCGACACCTGGGGACGCGGGCTGGATTCGTACTTGCAGTGGTTCTACGAGACGGCGGTGCTGCTGCGGGAATTGTTGCACGAATCGGGGAGTTTGTATGTGCATTTGGATTGGCACATCGGGCATTATGCAAAGGCCGTGTTGGATGAGGTGTTTGGAATAGACAATTTCAAGAATGAAATTGTTTGGAAGAGGTCTGCTATCGCTACAAATGTTACTACACAATGGCGAAATAGTCACGATGTACTCTTGTTTTATTCAAAATCTGCGCGGAATATTTTCAACGTTCAATATGGAGAGTATTCAGAATCTTCAAAACAACACTACAATAAAAGCGATGATGTGGGACGCTTCCGCACTGTTCCTCTAATGGCAAGTGGAAGAACTGGTGGAGTCTCAGGTCAACCTTGGCGAGGCGTTGATGTCAGCAACAGGGGTAAGAATGGCATGCACTGGCTGAAGAAGCCGGAGGAATTGGAACGACTGGATTTGGGGGGGCTGATCTATTGGAATTCAGAGGGAATTCCAGAGTTGAAGTATTACTTTCATGAAGCAAAAGGAGTTTATGTTCCTGACTTTTGGGCTGACATCAATGTGATCAACTCAATGGGTTCCGAATCAGTGGGTTATGACACCCAAAAACCCGAAGCCCTCCTAGAACGCATTCTCAACGCCTCTTCCAACCCCGGCGACCTCGTCCTCGACTGCTTCTGCGGCAGCGGCACAACGGCAGCCGTCGCCGAAAAGCTCGGTCGCCGCTGGATCACGTGCGACCTGGGGCGCTTCGCCATCCACACCACGCGCAAGCGGCTATTGGACATCCCCGGCGTCAAGCCTTTCGTCGTCCAAAACCTCGGCAAGTATGAGCGGCAGGCGTGGCAGAGGGCGGAGTTCAGCGATCAGCTTTCAGCCGTCAGCGGTCAGCCTTCGGCGGCTGTCCACCAGGCGTACATCAACTTCATTTTGCAACTGTACCACGCGCGACCCATCACAGGGTATGTGTGGCTGCACGGGGTCAAGAGCGGGCGGATGGTCCACGTGGGCGCGGTGGATGCGCCCATCAGCCCCGGCGACGTGACGCAGATCGCGCTGGAATTCCGCAAGGCCGTGGGCAGCGGCGCAGACGCGCCCGCCGTCAACGCCGTAGACATCCTGGGGTGGGACTTCGCCTTTGAACTCAACGAAGTCGCCAAGCAGCAGGCGACGCTGGCGAACCTCAACGTGCGCTTCGTCCGCATCCCCCGCGAAGTGCTGGAAAAGAAGGCCGTGGAGCAGGGCGACATCAAGTTTTTCGAGCTGGCGGCCCTGGCGGTGGATGTGGCGCAGCGACACCCACGAGGGGTTACAGTACGGTTGAGCGATTTCGTCATCCCGCCGGACGACGTCCCCGCCGACGTGCAGGCCGCCATTTCGCATTGGTCGCAGTGGATCGACTACTGGGCTGTGGATTGGGACAATGCCAGCGCGCAGGCCGGCGACACGTTCCACAATATGTGGCAGACCTACCGCACGCGCAAAGACAAATCGCTGGCGCTCGACGCCGCGCACACCTACGACGCGCCGGGCGAGTACCGCATTATGGTCAAGGTGATCGATATATTGGGGAACGACACGACCAAAACCATCCAAATCACCGTCCCGTAACCGTAGCCTAGGGCCTCGTGCCCGTCGTGCTCGTGCCCGTCGTGCTCGTGCCCGTCGTGCGCATACAAACGCCCACAAGGGGCTAGACTACGGGCACGATTGCGGTTTTATGTTTGGGGGAATATCTGATGCCGTGGAATAAACCGTATCAACCAGCCGCTAACCAACGACTCGATCTGACCGTGTATGCGCAGCCGGGAAACATCGTCTTTATCACCATCCGCGCCTATGTACATCAGTCGCCCTTTGTTTCCCCATCGCTCAATCAGATGATCGTGGACACCCTGGCAGAAGAAGCCGAACGTCAACATTGTTGGGTCTACACCTATTGCCTGATGCCCGATCATCTACATTTTCTGGTCAGCTCGCGTGTAGAAGGGGTTTCGACGTTGAAATTCACCGATCAATACAAGGGCAAGACCACCAATCGCAGTTGGAAATTAGGTTGGCAAGGGAAACTTTGGCAACCACGGTATTACGATCACGTCATCCGTACGGAAGAAAGCCTGCGGAATATCGCGAATTACATTTGGGACAATCCTATGCGCAAACGATTGATCCCATCCGACGGCGAGTGGCCCTGGCGCGGCCAAATCCACCCATTGCCGGATTAATGCCATCAACTGTTCGTCGTAACTGTCGCCGTGTCCGTAACGGGCGCAAATCCGTAGCCTAGCCCCTCGTGGGCGGTTGATAACGGGCACAAGCGGGCACATAACGGGCACATAACGGGCACAAGCGGGCACAAGGCCCTAGGCTACGATACGGTGTGATGCGAAATCGTAGTCTAGCCCCTCGTGGGCGGTTGATAACGGGCATAAACGGGCATAAACGGGCACATAACGGGCACATAACGGGCACATAACGGGCACATAACGGGCACATAACGGGCACAAACGGGCACAAACGGGCACAAGGCCCTAGGCTACGATTGCTATTGTGTATTTATGGAGGCAATATGCCGCGTACAAAGAAACCGGATTCCCAACAATTGGCGTTGTTGCAAGTGGCGCACAAAACCGCGCCGTGCGTCCCCGCTATCCGCCAGGCGGTGCAGGAATGGAAGGAAGCGCGTTACAAAGGCGCGACGCCCACCAGCAAAACCCTGCTCGCCTATTGGTTCCACACCGATCACCGCCTGCCCAACGGCGTCAAATTCCAGTATTTCCCCTTCCAGCAGGAAGCCGTCGAGACCCTCATCTTCCTCTACGAAGTGGCCCAGACGCGCCGCTACAAAGACCTCATCCAGACCTACGCGCAGGCCGTGGGCGGGCAGTTGCGGCTCCTGCAACACGACGACTTTGCCCGTTACTGCATCAAAATGGCGACTGGCAGCGGCAAAACCAAAGTGGCGGCCCTGGCCGTGGCCTGGCAGTATTTCAACGCCGTGTTGGAAAACGATCGCGACTACGCCACAACCAGCCTCCTGATCGCGCCCAACGTCATCGTCTTCGAGCGCCTCAAGAGCGACTTCGCCGGTGGGCGCATCTTCCGCGTCGATCCCGTCATCCCGCCGGAATTCAGTCTCTATTGGGATATGGAGTGCTACGTGCGCGGTGACGCCGAACGCGCCGGTTCCGCAGGCGCGCTGTACCTCACCAACATCCAACAGCTTTACGAGCGCCCCGACACGTCCGCCGATGACGAGCCGGAGATTATGACGCAGATGCTCGGCCCCAAACCCCCAACGCAAACGCAAACGCAAACGATTGAAGACTTCGTGCCGCGCATCCTGGCGCGTGGCGGCCCCCTCTTCATCGCCAACGACGAAGCCCACCACACCCACGACGAAGAAAACGAGTGGAGCAAGACCATCCGGCGGCTGCACGCGGCATTAATCCCCCCCTCGGTCCCCCCCGGTGGGGGGAAAGGGAAGGGGGGGATCAACCTCCAACTCGACATGTCCGCCACGCCGCGCTACAGCAAAGGCTCCCTGTTCACCTGGACGGTCTTCGACTACCCGCTCAAGCAGGCGATTCTCGATAATATCGTCAAGCGGCCCTTCAAAGGCGTCACCAAACGCATCCGCGAGAAACCTTCGGATATCGCCAGCGTGCGCTATCAAGCCTACCTCACGGCGGGCGTCGAACGCTGGCGCGAGTACCGCGATCAACTGACCCCGCTCGACCGCAAGCCGGTGTTGTTCATTATGCTGAACAGCACCCGCGAAGCCGACGACGTGGCCGATTACCTGCGCGTCAAATACCCCGGCGACTTCACCGGCGACAAACTCCTCATCATCCACACCAACCGCAGCGGCGACATCGCCATCAAGGATGAGTCGGCTGTCCGCCAGGCCGCCCAGGACATCGACACGCCCAAGAGTCCCATCAACGCCATCGTCAGCGTCCTGATGCTGCGCGAAGGGTGGGACGTGCAGAGCGTCACCGTCATCGTCGGCCTGCGGCCCTACAGCGCCAAAGCCAACATCCTGCCGGAGCAGACCGTGGGGCGCGGTTTGCGGCTGATGTTCCGGGGCAACGTACCCGGCAACCCGCTGTTCCGCGAAACCGTGGACGTGATCGGCAACCAGGCGTTTATCGAATTCGTCGAACAGTTGGAGCGCGACGAAGACATGGCCTTCGAGACCTTCGACCTGGACAAGGATCACGTCGTCATCGAAACCATCTGGCCCGACCCGGAGAAAGCTGCCTATGACATCGTTATCCCCTTCCTCAGCCCGCATTTGGCGCGCAAAGGCGCACTTGGGGAAGAAATCGCCAGCCTGGATGTCTCCACCTTCAAGACACCCAAACTGCCCAAAAAGCAGGGCGACACCGATGCCCAGGCGTTCACCTACGAAGGCTACGACATCATCACCCTGGAAAAGATGATCGAGCGCGAGTACACCATCCCCGCCGTGCAGACCGCGCAGGAAGTCATCGCCTACTACGCCAAGCGCATCGCCAGCGACCTCAAACTGCCCGCGCAGTTCGCCGCCCTCGTCCCCAAGGTCCGCGAGTTCCTGGGAACGTATGCCTTTGGCGGGCCGGTGGACCTGGACGATCCGCTCATGGTCAAGGCCATCGCTCACCCGGTCGCGCAGCACATCACCGTCAAAGCATTCCTGGCGGCCCTGCGGGAGGCCATCATCGAAGAACAGACGCCCATTCTGACCGATGCCGGGCGCGCCCTCTCCACCACGCCGGGCTTCCCCTGGTCGCGGCCCACCGCGCAGGCCAGCAAAACCATCTTCAACCTCGTCGCCGCCGACAACGAATTCGAGAAAACCTTCGCCCTGTTCCTGGAACACGCGCCCGACGTGGCGCGCTTCGCCAAACTCCCGTCCGACTTCGGCTTCGCCATTCCCTACACCGACGCGGCGGCCAACCTGCGCTACTACGAACCGGACTTCGTCGCCGTCACTTTGGACGGCGTGCATCACCTCATCGAGACCAAAGGCCGGGTGGATGTGGACGTCGCCCACAAAAACCGCGCCGCCCGCCTCTGGTGCGAGAATGCCACCCTGCTCACCGAAACCGCGTGGGATTTCAAGATCGTCCATCAACAGGGATTCGAGAGCCTGCACCCGCAAGACTTCGAAGACTTGATCGCGTTGGAGCCGGTGGGATTCGCATCGTAGTCTAGGGCCTCGTGCTCGTTGATGTCGCCTCCACATATACAAGGGGCTAGGCTACGATTTCGCGTCTCTAGGGCCTTGTGCCCGTCATTGGACGCCCACAAGGGGCTAGACTACGGGAATTCATTTCCCATCTCCACGAACCGTGTATAATATCCCGTTAAGCCAGCAAGGATGGAGGGAGGAGGAAAACGCGATGAAAACCTTAGTGATGAAGTTTGGCGGCACGTCGGTGGGGGGCGCACCGGCGGTGACGCAGGCAGCAGCGATTGTGATGGAACAGGCCCAGGCCTGGGAGCGCCTGGTGGTGATCGTCTCGGCGATGCGCGGCGGACCGCGTGAGCGCGGCGTGACGGACGCGCTCATCCAGGGGGCGCGCACGGCGGCTTCCGGCGACGGGCAGACGTATCCTGCGCTCGTTACCGATCTGCGGGTGAAACACACGCTGGCGGTGGCCGAGTTGTTGGCGGACGCTGATGAGCGCACGGCGCTGTTGAAGGCGCTGGACGCCTATCTGGACGAGTTCGCCGTGTTCTGCCACAGTGTGCAGGTGCTCGGCGAGGTGACGCCACGGGCGATGGATGCGATCAGTTCGCTGGGGGAGCGGATGAACGCGCGCATCGTGGCGGCGCGGCTGCGGCAGGATGGGCTGCGCAGCGAGGCTGTGGACGCCACCGAGCTGATCGTCACCGACCGGCGCTTCCAGCAGGCCGCGCCGTTGATGGATCTTACCCGCGCGCGCACCCAGGCGCGCCTGCTCCCGCTACTGGAAGCGGGCGTGGTGCCCGTCGTTACCGGCTTCATCGGCGCGACGGAGGACGGCATCACGACGACGTTGGGGCGCGGCGGCAGCGACTACAGCGCGTCCATTCTGGGCGCGGCGCTCGACGCCGACGAGGTGTGGACGTGGACCGACGTCGATGGCGTGCTCACCACCGATCCGCGCATCGTCCCTGACGCGCGGGTGATCCCCGTGCTCTCGTACAGCGAAGTGGGCGAGCTGGCCTACTTCGGCGCGAAAGTGCTGCATCCCAAGACGATCAGCCCGGTGGTCGAACGCGGCATCCCGCTGTGGGTCAAAAACACGTTCAATCCTACCTGCCCCGGCACGCGCATCGTGCGCGAGCCGGAAAGCACGCCGGGAACCGTCAAGGCGGTCTCGGCCATCAAAGGACTGAGCATGGTCAATGTGGAGGGGCGCGGGATGATGGGCGTGCCCGGCATCGCCGCGCGGACGTTCGCCGCCGTCGCCAGCCAGGGAGCGAGCGTGCTGATGATCTCGCAGGCGTCGTCGGAGCAGTCGATCTGCTTCGTGATTCCCACGGACGCGGTGGCGGGCGTGATCGCCGCCATCGAAGAGGAGATGGCGTTGGAACTGGCGCGGCGGGATATCGACCGCGTGTGGTCGATGGACGATGTGGTGATCGTCACCGCGGTGGGCGCGGGGATGCGCAGCACGCCCGGCGTGGCGGCGCGGCTCTTCGGCGCGCTCGCGCAGAAGCAGATCAACGTCGTCGCCATCGCACAGGGATCGTCGGAGTGCAGCATCTCCCTCGTCGTCGCCGCCGACCAGGCCACCGAGGCCGTACGGCAGATTCACGCGGAAGTCATCAATGGGAAGTGAGGGAAGAGTAAAGAGTAAAGAGTGAAGAGTGAAGCGAAGATGCATGGACTCGTTACACATCACCCATTACTCATCACTCATCACTCGTTTCTCATTTCTTCAGAGGGGGAAAACTATGGAAACACATAACAAAATTCCTGTTGGTGTCCTGGGCGCGACCGGCGCGGTGGGACAGCGGTTCGTGCAATTGTTGGCGCGGCATCCCTGGTTCGAGGTGACGGCGCTGGCGGCGTCGGATCGGAGTGCGGGGAAACCCTACGCCGAAGTCTGTAAGTGGGTGATCCCCGGAGATCCGCCGCCAGCCGTCGGCGAGATGATCGTCCAGCCACTGGAGCCGAACCTGCCCGTCAAGCTGGTCTTCTCTGCGCTGCCGGCGGACGTGGCGCGCGAGATCGAGCCACTGTTTGCGCAGACGGGCTACGCCGTCTGCACGAACGCTTCAGCATACCGCGCCGTGGACGACGTGCCGCTGCTTATCCCGGAGGTCAACGCCGATCACGTGGCGCTCATCGCCCGGCAGCGCGCGACGCGCAACTGGCCCGGCCTCATCGTCGCCAGCCCCAATTGCACGATCACAGGCGTGGCGCTGCCGCTCAAGCCGCTCGACATGGCGTTTGGCGTCCGCAAAGTCTTTATGACCTCGATGCAGGCCATCTCCGGCGCGGGGTATCCCGGCGTGGCTTCGCTCGACATCCTCGACAACGTCATTCCCTACATTCCCGGTGAGGAGGAGAAGTTCGCACAAGAACTCCGCAAGATGTTAGGGCGTGTGGTGGATGGTCGCGGCGTGGATGCCGACATTGTGCTCAGTGCGCACGCCAACCGCGTCCCCGTCTTCGATGGACACACCGTGAGCCTGTCGGTGGGCTTTGAGCATCCGACATTGGTGGAGGACGTGATCGCCGCGCTGCGCGATTTCCGTGGGGCGGAGGTCGCGCGCGGTCTGCCAAGCGCACCGGAGCGCCCGCTCATCGTGCGGACCGAGCCGGATCGCCCACAGCCCCGCCGCGACCGCGACGCCGAGGGCGGTATGGCGATTTCCGTAGGGCGCGTGCGTCCTTGCCCGCTGCTGGACATCCGCATGACGACGGTGAGTCACAACACCCTGCGCGGCGCAGCCAGCGGCGCGATCCTCAACGCTGAACTGCTCGTGGCGACGGGATACGTGGAAAGATAGCAAGATGCAGGATACTGGAAACTGGATACTGGAAGCCGGATGCTGGATGCTGGATGCCCGATTCACCCGTTTCTCATTTCTAATTTCTAATTTCTAATTTCTAATTTCTAATTTCTCATTTCTAATTTCTCATTTCTAATTTCTTGAGGTACTGCCATGCAAAACTACGGTCTATCATCGGTGGCTGAGTTTCTGGGAGACCGGATCGTGTACCGGAATCTGGACGCGGTGGATGCGCGTCTGCCGCGCCTGGCTGACATTCGTGCGGAGGTGGGAATTCCCGCCGATACGATTCCGCGCAAGAGTGAGGCGGATTATGCGCGTGTGATTGTCCACTTGCTGCGTCTGGCCCGCGACCTCGACGCGCCGGGGACGCCGCTCGTGCGCCTGATCTTCGTCGGCGACACGCGCCTGAACGACGGCACGGCCTTCGCCAACATCTGTCGCGCGGGAAACTGGTCCGGTATTGCCTTCATCGGCGCGGAGAAGCCTGCGCCTGCCAGGGCCGAGGTTGCGATGCAGGATGGTCACATGCTCTACCTGGCGAACCGATGGACGCTGCTGGCGGAGTTCGATGTTTTCTGCCATGAACAGGGATTCCCGCTGGACGAGAACACGGCAGTCGTCCTCGACCTGGACAAGACGACGCTTGGCGCGCGCGGACGCAACGATCACGCCATCGACGCGGCGCGGGTGGCAGCAGTACGCCGCACCGTCGGCGATCTGCTGGGGGCGGCGTTCGACTCGGAGCGGTTCCAGGCGGCCTACGACCAACTCAACCAACCCGAATTCCATCCCTTCACCGCCGACAACCAGGATTACCTGGCGTACATTTGCCTGATTGTGGGCAGCGGCCTGTACGAGCGGGAGGCACTCGTGGAGGACGTCCGCGCCGGGCGGATGAAGACGTTTGCCCAGTTCATCCGCGCCGTCGATGCGCGGGCTGCCGATCTGCCTGCCGACCTGCGCGCACTGCACGGTGACATTTACGCGCTGGTGCAGGCCGGCGACCCGACGCCGTTCAAGGCGTTCCGTTACAACGAGTATCGCGAGACCGTCGGTCGTATGGGCGCGCTGCCACTGGATGCCATGCCGGAAGATTTGCTGGCGCGCGAAATTTGCCTCACCCACGAGGTGCGCGAGTTGATGCTGGGCTGGCGAGATCGGGGGGCGTTGCTCTTCGCGCTCTCCGACAAGCCTGATGAGGCGTCCGTACCGTCGGAAGACCTGCGCGCCGAAGGCTATGCGCCGATTCATCGCACCGTAACCCACGTGGTAGGGGCGTGATGCTAATCGGTCATCTGGGCGTCTCGGTCCTGGCGCATCGCTATCTGAAAGCCGACCTCGTCCCGGTCGTCATTGCGGGGGTGTTCCCCGACGTGATCGACAAGACGTTATGCCAGGGATTGCACGTTTTTCCGAGCGGGCGGATGTGGGGTCACACCTTGCTTGGTCTGGCTGTTTCGACCATCATCGTGAGGTTGTTGTGGGGACGGCAGACCGCGTGGAGTTGGGCCGTGGGGTATCTGGGACACCTCGTGGCCGATATCGGTGGGCAAGTGCCGTGGCTGTATCCGTTTGTGCAATACGAGTTCGATCCCTCGCCGGGTTTGTGGGAAATGCTGTTGCGCAGGTTGCAAAATCCTGCCGGAATCGGTCTGGAACTCGCGGTGCTGGGGTGGGCGGCTCTGGCCGTCCGTTCACCTCAACGGATTAAGCGGACTTTAACGGATTCCACTTCATCTGTTAAATCCGTTGAGATTTGAGAGGAGAAACGGCACGAGGTTGTTTGTGCCTCGTTGGTGGTTTATTTTTTTCCTGAGGGAGGGGGAGATGGCATACTCAAGCTGGCTTGAATGTGTGCGCGGGTGTGGACGGCGCTATTCGATTTATGATATCGCCTATCGCTGCGAGGATTGCGGCGGCTTGCTGGACGTGGCGCACGACGTCGATGCGTTGCGGGATCGCAGCGCCGCCGAATGGAAGCAGCTTTTCGAAAAGCGCGCGCACACCACCGAATGGCCCTACGGCAGCGGTGTGTGGGGCAAGAAAGAGTGGGTGTGTCCCCAGGTCGATAACGAGAACATCGTTTCGATGTACGAGGGCCATACCAACTGCTTCTGGGCGGAGCGGTTGGGTAGGGAGATCGGCGTCCCGGATTTGTGGGTGAAGCTGTGCGGGAACAGCCACACCGGCTCGTTCAAGGATTTGGGGATGACGGTGCTGGTCTCCGTGGTGAAGCAGATGCGGGCCGACGGCAAACCGATCCGCGCGGTCGTGTGCGCCTCCACGGGCGACACATCGGCGGCGCTGGCGGCGTATGCGGCGGCGGCGGACATCCCTGCCGTGGTGCTGCTGCCGAAGGGCAAGGTTTCCACCGCGCAGTTGATCCAGCCGATTGCCAACGGCGCGCTCGTGTTGTCACTCGACACCGACTTCGACGGTTGTATGCGCATCGTGCAGCAAATCACCGCCGATCCCACGCTTTACCTCGCCAATTCGATGAATCCGCTACGCATGGAGGGTCAGAAGACGGTCGCCATCGAGATTGTGCAGCAGTTCGATTGGCAAGTGCCCGATTGGATCGTGATCCCGGTGGGAAACCTGGGCAACGTCAGCGCATTGGGCAAGGGTTTCTTGCTGATGAAGGAACTGGGGCTGATCGACAAGTTGCCGCGCATCGCCTGCGCGCAGGCCGCGCGCGCCAACCCGCTTTACCTGAGCTACCAGACCGGCTTCCGCGAGTACCGTCCGGTGCAGGCGCAGAAGACGCTCGCCAGTGCCATCCAGATCGGCGATCCGGTGAGCTACGAGCGCGCCGTCAAAACGCTGACGGCCTTCAACGGCATCGTCGAGCAGGCCACGGAGGACGAGTTGGCCGCCGCCGCCGCCCGCGCCGACCGCACGGGGATGTACTCCTGCCCGCATACCGGCGTCGCGCTGGCAGTACTATTCAAGTTGATTGAGCGCGGCGAAATCCGGCCTGACGAGCGTGTGGTCGTCATCTCCACCGCGCACGGCCTCAAATTCACCGACTTCAAGGTCGCTTATCATAATCGCGCGCTGGCCGATGTCATTGCCCGGCATGCGAATCCGCCGGTGGAGTTACCGGCGGATTACGATGCGGTACAGCGGGCGATCGATGCGCGTTTTGCGTGAAGGATGATGCGTGATGCGTGAACGTCGTGCCTGTTACGAATCATGAATCATGAATCATGATTCATGATTCATGCGATGACGTTTAGTGCTTTCCCAACCTTCGCAAACTTCTCCAGTCCGAAATTCATATCGTCTTTGGAGAGGGCGGCGGAGACCATCACGCGGATGCGGGCAAGGCCCTGCGGGACGGTGGGGAAGCCGATCGCCATCGCGAAGACGCCTTCCTCGAAAAGCTGGCGGCTGAACGCCTGCGCGAGCTTCGCGTCGCCGAGCATCACCGGCGTGATCGGTGTCACGCTATTGCCCACGTCGAAGCCGAGGCCCTTCATCTGCCCCTTGAAGTACTTCGTGTTTTCCCACAACTGCTCGACCAAATCGGTCGAAGCCGTGAGCATCTGCACGGCGGCGAGGCACGCGGCGGTGTCGGCGGGCGTGACGGCGCTGGAGAAGAGGAACGGGCGCGCTTTCTGGCGCAGGAAGTCGACGATGAGTTTCTTCCCGGCGACGATGCCGCCCACCACGCCAAAAGCTTTGGAGAACGTGCCGATTTCGACGTCAAATTTGCCGTGCAGCCCAAAGTGATCGACGATGCCACGCCCGCCGTGACCCAGCACGCCTTCGCCATGCGCGTCATCGACCATCGTGATCAACCCGTACTTTTCAGCCACCGCGTAGATTTTGTCCAGCGGCGCAACGTCGCCGTCCATCGAGAAGACGCCGTCGGTCACGACCAATCCACGGCGGTACTGTGGCAGGTTCTCCTTGACCTTCGCCTCCAAATCGGCGGGGTCGCAGTGCTCGTAAACGATGATCTTGGCGCGGCTCAAGCGCGCGCCATCGATGATGCTGGCATGGTTCAGCCGGTCCGAGAAGATGACGTCCTCCTTACCGACGAGCGGTGGGATCGCGGCCTGGTTGGCGACGAAGCCGGCCTGCACGTAGAGCGCATCCTCCACGCGCTTGAATTCGGCCATGGCGCGCTCCAATTCCTTGTGGAGCGAGAGCGTCCCGGCGATGGAGCGCACTGCCGTCGGCCCCGCGCCAAAACGATCAATGGCGGCCTTGGCGGCGTCTTTCAGGCGTGCGTCGTCGGCGAGGCCCAGGTAGTTGTTGGTACAGAGATTGAGTACGCGCTTGCCGTCCACCGTCATCCACGCGCCGGGTGGGGAATCGATGGTGCGCAGGTTGATGAATAGCCCGCTCTCCTTCAGTGCTTTGACTTCCTCTTCAATCCAAACCAGTTTTTGTTCAGTCATAGTTTGTTCTCCTTAGTACCTATGCGAAAATTGCTCTAGCCCCCGTCCCCGGGGGCGCAAGCCGCCCCGAGACGGGGCGTGGAGCGAATTTTAGAATAGACTCTTAGAACTCGTAAAAGTATAACTTCCCGAAAGCTGTGGCCGGTCTCCGACCGAGCCGCCGTGATCTCAGGCGTTGGCGGGCACGGTCAGAGACGGCCCGAGCGGGAGCCGTCAGTTGTCGGTTTTCAGCCGTCAACATTCCGTTTTCAGCCTGGCGTGGCCTGTAGCTGACAGCTAAATACTGAGGGCTAATTGCTATTTGTGTTTTTCCCGGCGATCTGCTGCCAGAGGATGCCGCCAAGCGCGCCGAGGCCGGCCATAAGCACGATGTCGAGTAGGCCGAAGCATATGCCACCGCCGATCTGGCTGAGCTGAACAAAGCTGGAATCGTAGGCGGCCGGGAGACCGAGCTGTTCCAGCATATCTATGACGGTTTGCGGATCGACCAGCATGGAATTGAGAATACCGCCGATAATCTGCCCCAATAACGCGCCTGCGCCGCCGATTGCACCTGCGATTGCGCCTACTTTGGCGCCGCCTCCGGATGTGAGTGGTTTGTCAAAAACGCCTGCAAGATAGCCGGCTCCGACGCCTGCTATCACTGCCAGGCATGGCACACAAAGCGGCGAGAGCAAACTGCCGCCAATGCCTAAAACTAACATCACTGCGCCAAGTATCAATCCTGCTTTGATCATCATCTCCTCCTTATGAAAATTATGGTCAATTACCAGTTGCGGGTTACAGATTGCACGTTGAAATTACGAATCCGTTGACAGTTAGAGTATAGCACCAGGGCTGATAAGTGCCAACATGCAGAGTGCTATTCCAGGGATGACATGTGTTATGTGGTTGCTTTTCCTTGAACTGCCCTTCGTGGTATACTATAGGCAAAGCGGCTCATTCAAACCACAACTGAAACAGGAGGCATGACACGATGAGACACTTCTTAACATTGGCCGACCTCACACCGGAGCAGATGCAGGCGCTGCTCGACCTGGCTGTGCGCATCAAGAGCGCGTGGAAGGCGGGCGAAGAGACGCCCTACCTCAAAGGCAAAGTGTTGGGGATGATTTTCCAGAAACCAAGCCTGCGCACTCGGGTTTCTTTTGACGTGGCGATGTTGCAACTGGGCGGCAACGCACTCTACCTTTCCCCGGATGAGATTCAGTTGGGCAAACGCGAAAGCGTGGCCGACGTGGCGCGCGTCATTTCACGCTACGTCAACGTGGTGATGGCCCGTGTTTTTGGGCACGCGGACATCGTGGCGCTGGCCAGGTATGCAACGGTGCCGGTGATTAACGGTCTGTCTGACTACTCGCATCCATGCCAGGGGATGGCGGATTTCCTGACGATCCTGGAACACAAAGGCAGCGTCAGGGGCAAAAAGCTTGTGTACTTGGGCGACGGCAACAACGTGGCGACCTCGCTGCTGTATGGCGCGGCGTTGTTGGGAATGGATTACACACTCTCCACGCCCAAGGGCTACGGGTTGCACCCTGCCATCTGGGATATGGGCCGGCGGTTGGCGGCGCAGAGCGGCTCCACCATTGCGGTGGTGGATGATCCCCTGGTTGCCGTGGAGGATGCCGATGTCATCTACACCGATACCTGGACCTCTATGGGACAAGAGGCCGAGGCGGAACAACGCCGCAAGCTCTTCCCGCCGTACCGTGTGGACGAGCAGAAGCTGGCGCGCGCCAAGTCTGATGTCATCGTGATGCACTGCCTGCCCGCGCATCGCGGCGAAGAAATCACCGATGCCGTCGCCGACGGTCCACATTCGGTGCTCTTCGATCAGGCCGAAAACCGGCTCCACGCGCAGAAGGCTATTTTGGTTTGGGTATTGGACAAAGCTTAATGTTCAAGTGCTCTTGCGAAGGTTGCTTTTGACCTTCGCAAGGGTTCCGTAATCCCTGATTACGGATTACTGATTACTGTTTTCCAAACAGGGGGTGTGCATTGGCCGGAAACCGCTTACGCTTTGATGAGGCCATTCAAAAGGCGAACGACTGTGTTTGGGACGAGAAGTGGGAGGACGCAGTGCGCTTTTATGAGCGCGCCCTGGCTGAGTTCCCCGACGATGTCTCGGCGTTGATGGGCTATGCCTGGGCGCTGTTCAATGCCCAAGATTTGGAGACGGCGCTCGAAGTCTATCAGCGCCTGACCACGTTAAGCCCCGCCGATCCCGGCCCTTACGAGCGTATCGCGGAGATTCGCGAGCGTAACGGTGACACTGCGCGGGCTGCCGAGACCTATTACGAAGCCGGGCAACGGTATGGCAAGCAAGGTGTAAAGGGCAAGTTCGTGGCGGCGCTCGAAGCCTCAGCACGTCTACAACCGGCCAATGAAAAAGTGTGGCGCGATCTCTTGTACTCCTATCAACAGGAAAAGTTCGTGGATAAAGCGGTGCTGGCGGCGCTCTGGCTGGCCCATCTTTACCAGCCGGCGCATCCCGACTGGGCTATCGAAATCTGTCGTCAAATGCAGACGTTCATCCCGCACGAGCCACGTATTGGGCAGACGATGATGCTGCTCCAGAGCCAACGTCCTATTCCCCAACCCCCAGGTATCGAAACCGTGGGTGCTCTGGACAGAGGTTTGGAAGACTTGGATGTGGAGGCGCAGGACGAGGGCAACCCCGCGGATATCGCACGGCAGCGCGCTCTGGCGAAACTGGCCGAGTCCATCTTCGCGGAGGATAAACCCCAGGTGCAGGGCATCTCACAAATGGAGGTTGATCTGCTCATCGGCAAAGCGGTCGATGCGCAAACGCGTGGCGATTTGACGGCAGCACTCCAGGCTTACGAACAGTTGAACAAGGCCGGGGTCTCAATGCCCTCCATCCATTTTAACCTGGGGCTGCTCTACAAGGAGCAAATGCGCTTTGACGAAGCGATCACGCAGTTGAATAAATCGCTCTCGGAACCGGAGTATATCCTGGGTAGCCAGTTCGCCCTGGGCGAATGTTACCAGGCGCAGGGGGATTTTGTCGAAGCGTTGAAGCACTTCTGGGAAGCGGTGAAGATTGTCGATCTGGCAACGATTGAGCGCGAACACGCCGATGACCTGATTCGTGTTTACCAAAGCATAGCGCAAAACCTGGTCAGTGCAGGCGACCCCGACCGGGCGCGGAATCTGAGCGAGTCGCTGGTCGACTTTCTGGGGCGGCGTGGCTGGGAAGATAAGTCGCTCGAAGCGCGCAAGCGTCTGGATGGCCTCTCGCGTTCGGGAACGGTGCTTAGCCTGGGAGAGTTGGTGAGTGTGCCCGGCGCATCGAATATTTTGCGCTCCGTCGCGTTGGCGCAAGAATACCAGCGGCGCAATAAAGTCTATAGCGCCCTGGAGGAGCTGTTTCACACACTCAGCAAGGCATCCGACTACTTGCCGCTACACTACCTCCTGGCGAGTTTACTCCAAGAGGCCGGGCACATCGATGAGGCGTTGGCTAAATTCCAGATGATCGCACGGACTTACGAAGTCCGTGGTCAAACGTTGCAAGCTTTGGCGACTTACCGTGAAATCCTGCAATTATCGCCCGTCGATATAGTCGTGCACAAACGGGTCATCGAATTGCTGACCCAACGCGGCCAGATCGACGACGCCCTCAGCCAGTATCTGCAACTGGCGGACGCGCATTATCAACTGGCGCAGCCGGAGCGCGCCCGTGACGTGTACACCGAAGCGCTGCGCCTGGCCCCGCGTGGCACCCCGGACAAGCAATGGGAGATCCGTATTCTGCACAAAATGGCCGATCTCGATTTGCAGCGGTTGGATTGGCTGGCCGCGATCAAGAATAATGAGGCGATCCTGCGCATCGATCCCGCTGACGAGCGCGCTTATCTGGCGCTCTATCGCCTGTATCCGCGCACCGGTCGCCCGCATTTGGGGCTGAACGCCCTTGATAAGTTGCTCAAGCTCTACCTTGAAGGGCGCAATGTTGATCGTGCATTGATCGTGTTGGAGGATTTGATAGCCAACGAGCCTGACAATATTCCCTTACGCGCCAGGGGAGCGCAACTGTATCTCAATACCGGCAAGCGTGAGAAAGCATTGGAACATCTGGACGTGTTGGGCGGGCTACAACTCGATGCCGGGCAGAAAGGAGCGGCGATCAAGACGGTGACTGCGATTCTGGCGTTGGATCCACCCAACAGGGATGGTTACGTTGATCTGTACCGCGAGCTGACCGGACGTGAACCACCATCGCAGACAGCAACTCTGCGTTCATAGGACATAACTGTTGAGGGCTTTAGGTTGTAGTTAACGATGTGGAATTTAGTGTGGCTGTTAGAGCGCATCACCTGGATCGATGGGCTGGATATCCTGATTGTAGCGTTCTTCTTCTTCCTGGTTTTCTACGCCATTAGGGGAACGCGCGCCGTTCCGTTGGTGCGCGGCATCACGGCCTTGCTCATCTCCCTGGCGCTGCTGACGCGTCTGGTGCAATTGCGGGCTTTTTCCTGGTTGATTGAAAGCCTGCTCCCGGCGCTGCTGGTGGGCATCCCCGTACTCTTCCAGCCGGAATTACGTCGCGCGCTGGAACAACTGGGACGCGGTCCGCTCCTGTTGGTTGAGCTTGGCGACAATGCGAAGCTGGAAACGATGATTGCCAACGTTGTCAAAGCCGTCATACACATGGCTGCGCACAATGTGGGAGCGTTGATCGTCTTCGAACGCCAGACGGGTCTGCAAGAGTACATCGATACCGGCGTGTCCATCGATGCGGAAGTGACGCCGGAGCTGTTGATGTCCATTTTCGATCATCATGTTATCCTGCACGATGGCGCCGTCATCGTCCGCAACGGACGGTTGGCTGCCGCAGCTTGTGTTATGCCTTTGACTGCCGCATTTCTGGCGGATCGCGAACTCGGGCTGCGTCACCGGGCAGCCATCGGCGTCACGGAAGAGGGTGACGCCGTTGCCGTCGTAGTTTCGGAGGAACGCGGGCAAATCTCGCTGACTCATAACGGGCGCATCATCCGCGACATTGATGCCAAGCGTCTGGAGTCCATTCTGCGCGCATTTCTCGTTCCCAAAGCGCGCTCGTCCCGTGGAATTTTTCGTCGGGTACGCAGAACCGCGGTGCGGCCTGTTCATGAAATTGAGGAGGGGCTGCGGGTATGAGTCGATGGTTCGGGCGTAATTTGGGCCTGATGTTACTTTCGCTGGTCCTGGCCTTCTTTTTTTGGGCGGTAGCCACCGAAGCCAAGGACCCAACGCAGGACGCGCCTTTTGGTTCGTCGATCCCGATTGAAGTCACCGGCCTGGATGAAGGCTTGCTTGCTTATGGGATGAACGGAACCCGTGTGCGTGTCGAATTGCGCGCGCCACAGTCCGTGTGGGAGACGCTAGGCTCCGATAGTTTGCGCGCCTACATTGACCTTTCTGAAGTGACGACCGGAACCTTGACCGTCCCTATCAGAGTCGATGTCCAGGTCACACCCGTGCAAGTGTTGAAAATTACTCCACCGGAGGTCAGCCTCACCATCGAGCATATCGCCGAGAAAGAGATCACGGTCACTACCCGGTTGGAGGGAACATCAGTCTTTGGCTTCGGGGTTGATGATCCCGAAGTTGTGCCGCAGACCGTGCGCGTGCGTGGCCCTGCCTCGTGGGTTTCTAAAGTGACGCAAGCGCAGGTGACGGTCTCTGTCCAGGGTCAACAGAGCGATGTCCGCGGCGACTATCAACCGGTGCTCCTGGATCAGAACGAGCATGCGGTTGACAACGTCGAATCCATTCCCAAAGCAGTGACCATCAACGTGCCGATTTCACCGCTGGGATATGTGCGTGACCTTGCGGTGACGGTCGCGTGGGAAGGGCAGCCAGCCTCCGGCTATCGCATTTCCAATCTGGTGGTCGATCCACAACTCGTCAAAGTCTACGGGCGCGTCGAAGTGGTGCGGTCTGCCCCCGGTTACCTGCTCACCCAACCTGTCAGCCTGGATACGCTGACGCAAAGTCTGACGACGACGGTGGCCTTGCAAATGCCAGTGGGCCTGTCGCTCATCTCCCCGCCGCAGCCGTATGTGACGGTCAGCCTGACCATCGAAGCCATTCAGAGTGGGTTGACGCTGGCGGTGACGCCGACGTTGCGGGGGCTGCCCCTCGACATGAATGCCGTTACCAGCGTTGATACCGTTGTTCTCGTCCTGAGCGGGCCGTTGGCGGTCATGGAGCAGTTACAGGCGAGTGATGTGGAGGTTGTGTTGGACCTGACCAATCTGATGCCCGGGGACTACACAATCATTCCTGCCGTTGATGTCCCGAAAGGCGTGGTCATTCAAAACGTCATTCCTGAGTCGATCTCGGTGCGTGTTCAGCGAATCGGCACAATGCCCTTGCCGTTCAGGTGACGACGGTGGGACGATTTCCCGATTGAGCTATTAATGAAGGGCGGGCGCAGATCTCTGCGCCCGCCCATTGCATTCAGGGAATCGCTTACGATGTGTACACGCGCTGCATCATCTCGCACCGCCGCTTTCCTTTAGCCCTTGCTTCATCGCGTTGAGCGGCAGCAGCGCGCATTTAACCCGGCCCATACTCAGCTTCACCCCCCCCATCATCTGCTCGATTTCGGTCAGGCTCATCGCAGCAATTTCCTGCACCGTTTTGCCCTTGACGTGCTCGGTGAACATCGATGCCGAAGCCATGCTGATGACGCAGCCCTGCCCCTCGAACATCACCTCGGCAACGCGCCCGGCGCTGTCGAGGCGCGCTGTCAGGTGGATCATATCCCCACACGTAGGGTTGTCCATTTCGATATCGACGTCGGCGTTGTCAAGCACGCCGAAATTTTCGGGATTGTGATAATGGTCTAGCAACTGTTCGCGGTAAAGATCACTGCTCATAGCTCCTCCTGCAATCTACCTCCCAAATGTTTTGATGACCTTGTGGAGTGCCTCTACCAAAGCATTGACGTCGTCCCTGTCGTTGTAGATGTAGAAGCTGGCGCGCGCACTCGCCGGTATGCCGAAGCGGTTGTGCAGCGGCTGTGCACAGTGATGTCCGGCGCGCACGCAGACGGCTTCCGTGTCGAGAATGGCGGAGATGTCGTGTGGGTGGATGCCGTCCATTGTGAATGCGACCACACCGCTGCGTTCCTGTGGGGCGCGGTGTTCTCCATCGCTATAGCCGAGCACATGGACCGTGGGTAATTCTGCCAGACGCGCCAATGCGTAGGCGACGATTTCCTGTTCGTGGGCATGGATGGCCTCCATCCCGATGGCATTGAGAAAATCCACCGCTGCGCCAAGTCCGACGACCTCGGCAATGGCAGGCGTTCCTGCCTCAAATTTGTACGGTACGTCGTTCCACTTGGCGTAGTCGCGCTTGACGGTGCGGATCATATCCCCACCGTAGAGGAAGGGCGGCATGGCTTCCAGCAGCTCGTAGCGCCCCCACAGGATGCCCACGCCTGGCCCGCACATCTTGTGGCCGGAAAATGCCATGAAGTCCGCGCCCAACGCCTGCACATCGACGGGCCGGTGCGGTACAGCCTGCGCGCCATCCATCACCATCAGCGCGCCGGCGGCGTGCGCCATTTCTGCGACCTGCTTGACCGGCGGCAGCGCCCCGAGAACATTGGACATCATCGAGCAGGCGACGACTTTCGTGCGCCCGTCTGCCAGCAGCGGCGGCAGTGCGTCCAGGTCTAACTCGCCGGCGTCGTTCACCGGGATGTACGCCAGTTCCGCGCCCTTACGGTGGGCCAATTGTTGCCAGGGCACCAGATTGGCATGGTGTTCCAACTCCGTGATGACGATGCGGTCTCCGGCATGGATGTGCGTCTCGCCCCAACTGTAGGCGACGAGGTTCAATCCCTCCGTTGCGTTGCGCACGTTGACGATTTCTGCAGGATCCGGCGCATTGATGAACCGCGCGATTTTCGCCCGCACCTCTTCGTAGGCAGCGGTCGCTTCTTCCGCCAGGGTGTAGAGTCCCCGGTGGACGTTGGCGTAGCCGTGCATATACATGTGCATCATCGCGCCGATGACGGTGCGTGGTTTTTGCGAACTGGCGGCGCTGTCCAAAAAGACCAGGCGCTTGCCGTGAATCTTGCGTTCGAAAATCGGAAATTCTTGCCGTATGGCAGCAACATCCAGTGGCATCGATACCTCCTTAAGTTGCATCGTCGTTAGTCGTGTAGTCGGAGCAGCGATTTGCCGCGTTATTTTCATCCAACCACTGTCATATTAAACTTCTGCGCTTCAGTATACCACAAAAAAGAAGAAAAATGTATGTCAATTTTCGACTTGTGTCTGTTCTCAATGGACTATAATAGAGATATGATGGCAGACAGTCAAGAGCACGAAACAAAGCAATTGTCGCTATTTCAGACAGAGCCGGCCTCGTCTCCATCGAAGCCCCCTTCGCCGGCAGCGGACCTGACGGCGCGCTCGCCGCTTAGCGTTGCGTTGGGCGCTTTCGAGAAGTATATGCAGGCGCGCGGTTTCACGGAGAATACGCAGCAGGCGTTTCGGCTGGATATGCAAATCCTGAGCGACTACCTCAGTCCGGTACAGACGATTGGTGAAATCTCCCCCGTGATGTTAAACGCCTTCGTCAAGTGGATGAACTCCTCGCGCGGTATACCGTGCAGCCCCAAAACATTGGAGCGCCGCATCACCACGCTCAAAGTCTTCTTTGGCTGGCTGGCGGAGGAAGGCGTCGTTCCCCGTGATGCAGCCGCGCCGTTGATTCACCAATCCGTAACAGCGCCGTTGCCGGAGATTTTGACCCGTGCGCAGATCGACGCGGCGTTAGCGGTGACGCAAGCGTTGCGTGCGGGCAGTGACGCGCGCAAACCGGACGCGCGCCCGCATCTGCTCTTCACCCTGATCCTGCACACCGGCATCAAGAAAAGCGAGTGCGTTAATCTCCACGTCAATCACATCGACCTGACCGATGCTCAGCATCCGGCGCTGTGGGTTCGCTACAAGGAGGCGCGTCGTCGCCACAAGGAGCGCCGTATCGCGCTGCCGCAAGCGTGGCCCGGCGTCTTGCAGGAATACCTGGAGCAGTACCCGTCGCGCCAGTTCCTCTTTCCGTGGAGCGCGCGCAACCTGGAATACGTCCTGACTGACGTAGCTGCGCAGACGCGGGGCGAGCAGGCGGAAATTCCCCGCCTCACCTTCGAAATGCTCCGCTGGACGTGCGCGGCCCGTGATTTCGCGGCGGATATGGATCGCACCGAATTGCGCCACAAACTTGGCCTTTCGGAAATCAGTTGGTATGAAGTAGAAGTGAAACTGGCATTGTTGGCGCAATATATCGCTAGAGAGCCGTAAATAGTGAGCAACCCTGGGTTGCGCCGTGTCTGACGGTGGGCGGCGCGTTTCGTTCGCCGTTTTGTGTGTCAGGTTCAACGACATTTTTACTTATGGAGGCAAGGATGAACGTATCGCTTTCGGACAAAATCACGTATCGCACAGCGCAAGTTGCCGTCGTGGGCATAGGCTATGTGGGCTTGCCGTTGGCTTTGGCTTTCGCTAAAGCCGGTTTTACGACGGTCGGTGTAGAGATCAATGCTGGACGCGTGGAGCAGCTCAACGCGGGGCACAGCTATATCGAAGACGTCGCCGACAACGAACTGCTGCCACACCTGCGCGAAGGTCGCCTGCGCGCCACCACCGACTATGCCGTCGTCCGCGACTGCGATGCGGTGTTCATCTGTGTACCCACGCCGTACACCATCCAGCGTACCCCCGATCTGAGCTATATTGTTTCTGCCACCGAGGGTATCGCTCCGTATCTGCACACCGGTCAGTTGATCGTCCTGCAATCCACCACCTATCCCGGCACGACGACCGAGGTGGTGCAGCCGATTTTGGAGCGGGTGAGCGGCTTGCAGGCCTGCACCGAGGACTTCTACCTGGCCTTCTCGCCGGAGCGCATTGACCCGGGCAACAGGGATTGGAGCGCCTACAACACCCCCAAGGTCGTCGGCGGGCTGACCCCGAACGCGACGGCTGCCGCCGCTGCGTTGCTGCGGCAGATGGGCGCGCCGGTTCACGAAGTTTCGTCCCCGTCTGCCGCCGAGTTAACCAAGCTGCTGGAAAACACCTTCCGTGCGGTGAACATCGCCCTCGTCAACGAGATGGCGCAACTGGCCGAGCGTATGGGCATTGACATCTGGGAGGTGATCGACGCGGCGAAGACCAAGCCCTTCGGCTTCATGCCATTTCGTCCTGGCCCGGGGGTGGGGGGGCACTGTATTCCCATCGACCCCTACTATCTGCTGTGGAAAGCGCGCGAGTACGACTTCTACACGCGCTTTATCGAGTTGGCGGCGGAGACCAACGAGGCGATGCCCTATCACGTCGTCGAGCTGGTGACGCGCGGTCTGAGTTTGGTGGGGAAAGCCCTGCGTGGCGCGCGCGCGTTGGTGCTCGGCGTCGCCTTCAAGCCTGACATCGGCGACTCGCGCGACACGCCCGCCGAGCGTGTTATCGAGCTGCTGCTCGGACACGGCGCTGAGGTGCAGTACCACGATCCCTTCGTGCCGACATTCCATGTGGGCGGCAATGTCTTCTACCACGAGGCGCTGACGTTAAACTCCGTTCCCTTGACGGATGAGGCGCTTCAAACTGCCGATGTTGTCGTCATCGTGACCGGCCATCATAATGTCGATTATAGTCGGGTGCTCCGGCAGGCATCGCTTGTGGTTGACAGTTGTCATGCAACATATGGCTTTACTGGCGCGGCCCGGGTGGTACGGCTGGGAGCGCCGCTGACGTCATGAGTGACGTCTCGCTTATGGCACAACTCACCTTTGCGCTGAAAGAGATCTCCACAGCCAAACCTCTGAAGCATCTCTCAGTA
>DYKY01000011.1:0-13853 GCA_020722365.1 Thermoflexus sp. | reverse complement strand
CCGGGTATGCCGTCGAGGATTTGGTGGATCGCTGGAAAGTCTACCCCAAGATCGAAGGCTGGGTGCGTCGCCATGGGATGTTGACCATCTTCTTGATGGGGGCCGTGCCCATGCCGTTGTTCGATATGGCCGGCATGGCCGCCGGCGCAGCCGGGATGCCGGTGTGGAAGTTCTATCTGGCGACGTGGAGCGGCAAAACATTCAAAGCTATCGTTGTGGCCTGGGCCGGGCGTTACAGCATAGCCTGGATCGCTGATCTGTTAGAATTTTAGTGCTGGCGGGTCAGAACGTTGACACGCTGGAACGTTCTGATGTTTTTGAGAGGTGACTATGGATGTGAAAATTCTGCTTCATCCGCGCATCTATACGGGCGATGCGGAGCGGCCCTGGGCGCGTGCGTTGGCTGTTGTGGATGGTAAAATTGCCGCGCTGGATGCCGAGGCGGACGCATGGGCTGCTGCCCCTGGCGCAGTGGTCGAGGAAGCAGGCGGCGCGCTCGTCATCCCCGGCCTGACCGATGCGCATATCCACGCGATGTGGTATGCATTAAGCCTGCGCGAGTTGAACTTGCGCGATCTTTCGCGCGCGGCGTTGCTGGAAGCGGTCGCCGCGCGCGCGCGCGAATTACCGCCGGGCGCGTGGATTACCGGACGCGGCTGGGATCAGACTCTGTGGGCTGATGTGCGTTTCCCGACTGCCGCCGAACTGGATCGTGTGGCTCCGCAGCATCCTGTGGCCTTGATCGCCAAGAATGCGCACGCCTGGGTGGTGAACACGGCGGCATTGCGGGCGGCCAACATCACGGCAGACACGCCTGATCCACTGCACGGCAAGCTCGGGCGCAACCCCGACGGCTCACCCGATGGGATGCTCTTCGAAACTGCAACGTCCCTGGTGCGAAAAGTCATCCCGCCGGCGACGTTGGACGAAATTGTAGATGCGGTGGATGTGGCGCAGGAACACCTCCTGGCACTCGGTATCACCGGCGTTCACGATGTCGATGGCATCCCTGCCTTTGCTGCATTCCAGGAATTGCATCGCCGGGAACGCATGCGGGTGCGCGTCGTCAAGTACGTGCGCCTGGAATCGCTCGATGCTGTACTCGACGTAGGCCTCCGCAGCGGATATGGCGACGATTGGCTGCGTTTTGGCGGGCTGAAGCTCTTCGCCGATGGCGCGTTAGGCTCGCGCACGGGCGCAATGTTTGCGCCGTACGAGGGCGAACCGGAGAACGTGGGGTTGCTTACCCTGGAACCGGAGCAACTCGTCGAAGTGACGCAGCGAGCGGCGGTGCACGGGCTGGCGCTGGCGATCCACGCGATTGGCGATCGGGCCAACGCCCTCGTTGTGGACGCCTTGGAGGCTGTGCGCGGTCTCAACCCGGCGTTGCGTCATCGCATCGAGCATGTGCAGTCGATGCGTCCTGAGGATCAGGCGCGGATGGGGCGCGCCGGTTTCGTGGCTTCCATGCAGCCCATCCACGCCATCCACGATATGGCGATGGCCGACCGTTATCTGGGGGCGCAACGCACGCCGTATGCCTACGCCTGGCGCTCTGTGGCGGACGCTGGATCGGCGCTGGCCTTTGGGTCGGATGCGCCGATAGAGATTTTCGACCCGTTCATCGGCCTGTACGCGGCAGTGACGCGTCGCCGCGAGGACGGCTTCCCCGGCCCTGAAGGTTGGCATCCGGAACAACGGCTCACGCTGCCGGAGGCCCTGCGCGCGTACACCTGGGGCGCGGCCTACGCCGCCGGCTTGGAGTCGCGGGTGGGGCTGCTCATGCCCGGCTACCTCGCGGATCTGGCCGTGCTCGACCATGATATTTTCGCTCTACCACCCGAGGCGCTACTCGAAACACACGTTGTCCGCGTGATGGTGGATGGGCGCTGGCATACTCGCTAAAAACATCCCTCGGCAAAGGATTCTCCTATTGCCGAAACTCGCAACTCGCAACTCGCAACTCGCAATTCTTACAACAGCTCCTTGTGCTTCTCCTCCGCGAACCGCCGCAGGGCTTTGAGTCGCTGGATTGGCACCTCCTGGTTGGGGGCGAGCGTCTCCTGAATGGCCTTGCCCCAGCGATCGACCGCTATTCGCATCTCTTCCCAGAGCATCACAATTTCCCGGTAGTATAGTTCGGTCTGCTCGTCGAGATCGGCGAAGTGTTCTGCGAACTTTTGATTGGCGAGGTCCTGACGTCGCCAGCGGTCTTCCTCGGACACCAGGCGCTTCTGCCAGTCGCGTGCGAAGGTGGTCTGCCACTCTTCCCATTGCCGCCTGAGCCGTTCTTCGTTGAGCCGCTGCATCTCTGCGATTTCATTCTGGCGTTTCTCCAGCCGCACCTGGAAGGCGTCTAGCCCATCGAGTGCTTGCTTGTTTTGGTTGTAGAGCAAAGCGTATTTCTGGGTTTGTTCAACCAGACGGCCAAGCTCGACGTCGACGCGCGCGGCCTGTTCAGTATACTGCTTTACTCGCTGCTCGCGTTGGAAGTCCGCCACGCGCAGTTCTTCGATGCGCGGATCGTAGGATTTGGCGATTTGGACGGCCTCTTCCACCCGCGCGGGGATTTTGCGGATACTGTCTTCAATCCGCGCCAGTTTGACGGGAATTTCATCAATGCGCTTACGTAAACCTGGAATTTCCCCTTCGACCGCGGCGACACGCCGCGTGTCGGCCCGGCGTTGCTCTTCGAGGTAGACGATGGATTGCAGGCGATCTTCTGTGCGTTTAGTCAGATCGGCGATAGCGTTGGACACGACCTGAATCTGGCCCTGCAGACGTTGTTCGCCGGCCTCGCGCGCTTTGAGCGGTTCTTCGTAGCGCAGCACCGCGCGCACTTTCTTGTCCAGCTCGGTCAGTTGCTCGTTGACAACCTCGATTTCACCCCGGCGCAACTGCTCGCTTTCTGTTCTCTCGCGCCGCACCAGCGCCTTGAATTCCTCAAGCGTGCCGCTAAGGTCGCGATGCACTTTCTCGACCATGGCGGGATAGTCGTCGGTGTGGTGCAAGTCGGTGCGTAGTTCGACGATATCCTGGTGCAGGCGTTCGATTTCGACCGCCTGCGCCTCGATCGGGTGCAGTTGTTGTTCGACGCGCTCTTGCAGGGCCAGGATGAGCGCCTTGTCGCGTTTGCGCTCCTCGTCCAGCCAACGGATCATTTGCTCGAGTTGTGAAAGCTCCATTTGTTTTTGCTCCTTGAAAACAGCCACCGAGGGCACAGAGATCACAGAGAAAAAACTCTGAGTGCTCTGCGCTCTCTGTGGCCTGAATTTTGATCCTTGTTGGCATTATACCTGTTGTTGGAAGGGAAACAATGTCAGCGGCGGCGGAAGATGGGGGCGAGTGATTCCTGTTCTTCCGGCGCGAGCACCCTCAGACGCCACACGGCCAAGGGATAGACGATGATCGCGCCAACCAGCGCTACCCAGCGTCCCAGCGGCAACAGGATAAGCGCGGCGACGCCCATCATCCCTGTGGCAAGCATGGGTTTACCGAGCACCTGCCGCCATCCCACTTGGGGGAGGTGGCGGCGCACGCCGATCAGAAAGGGGATCAACAGCGCCAACTCTGCGAAAATGTGGATGACCGCCGAGGCTTGATAGCCATACAGCGGCATGAAGATCAGGTTAGCGATCAAGGTAAAGCCGAACCCGATGATAAAGGCGCGGGTGAGATAGCGTTGTTGATCCAGTGCGATGAGGACGTAGTGGGTGAGGCTGTTGAGCCACCCAATCGGCATCGACCAGGCCATCAGTTGTAGCGCGATCATGCCACCGGGCAGATATTGCGGTCCACCGAGCACCAAGACCATCTCGTAAGCGGCCAGCGTGGCGATCATCGCCGCCGGCAGTGCAATCGTCATCAGGATTTTCGCACCGAGCCGGTAGAAGCGCAGAAATCCCGCGCGATCCTCGTGCGCCTGGCGTGAAATCACCGGGAACAGCGCCAGTGTGAACATCGACGGGATGACCACCAGCGCATCCAGGAATTTGTAGCCGATGGCGTATAACCCCAGCGTGGCGCTCCCCAGAATTGGCTCCATCAGAAACACGTCGACTTTGAAGAACAGAGTGGCGAGGAAGTGATTGATCATCAGCGGCCACGACTCGACCATCATCTCTCGTCGCAGCTCGCGGTCGCTTTCCCAATGCGGGCGCTTTGCCTGGAAGAACAGCTTGAGGGCGACGCTGCCCAGAATCGCGAGCGTGATCACATTGATCACGATGGCGGACCCTGCCAGACCGACGATGCCCCACCCTGTCAGCAGTACGGCGGTCTGCACGGTGACGCGCACCAGCGTGGAGAGTGTTGAAACGGCTGCCGGATACTCAGCTTTCTCGAAGGCATAGAAGAGCGAGGTCAACCCTTTGGAAATCGAGCTGGGCAGCAGGCCGGCATACAGCAAAACCAGCGCGAGCATCGCCTGGCGGGAGGCCGGGTCGGCGAAGTCGGCGATGAGCGTCTGCCGCAGCGCGATAAACCCGATCAGCAGCGGGACGCCCGCCAGGCTTAGCCCCAGGCGCACTGCCGTCGTGTTGAACAGATAGCGATTGGCTTGCTCGCGGTGGCGGGAGACCTCGCGCGTGAGATAAGCATCCAATCCAAAATTGGTGATGATGTCGAACCAGAGGAAGATGTTGATGGCGTAGGTGTAGTCCCCCGTGTTCGCCGGGCCAAGAATTCGCAGCATCAACGCCGCGAAGGCCAGTTCCACCATGCGATTGAAGAGCGTCAGCAGGATCGGCGCCACGCTGTTCTTGGCCAATCGCTGCGTCGTCGATTGTGCGTCCGGTTCGCGGTATGCCAGCCGCCACGCCCACACCACCACGAGGAAAATCACCACCATCCCGGCAAGGAAGGAGACGAACGCGCCGACTTTCACGCTGTTGGGGCTGTATTTGAAGCGCACCAGCGCGCCGTCTGCAAGGTCGTCCCCTTCAAGCAGGACGCCCCGGAAGTTGCCCGCGATGCGGGCGATGGGGACTTCGCGCTCGGCATCCTCGTGTGCTCCGAGCGGGCGGACGAAGGCCTTCCAGCCGGGGAAGTATGTATCGGTAAAGACGAGCCACGCGGGACCATCAACGGTAGCTTCAATGAGGACTTCGTTGCGCCGGTAGTCGACGACGGTCTGCGCCTGGTACGTCGCCGGGGTGGGGGTATCCGTTGGATACGGGATGTTGGCGACGAAGTCCTGTTCGACGATGGCGTAGAATCGCGGATCGTGTTGTTGGATGATCTCGCCAATCGATTCAACGTTCGGCGCGACTAGCGTCGCTTGCACGGGCAGCGTGAACGCGCGCGGGACTACGCCCAGATTTTCGTAGACGCGCACGCTTTCATCCTGATAAACGAGTTTGTACTTGGGCAGAGGAATCTCTTCCTCGGTGATGATGTATTTGACGTTGAGCAGGTCGGTGAGGGGACTGTCGAGGCTGGTGAACTGCGTGAAGGGCGCGATGCGGTTGTAGAGCAGTTCGTTCTGCGGTTCGATCCAGCCCATATAGCGCGCGTACTGCGCCGGGAAAAGGCTGTCGTAGCCGCGCACGTCCTGCAGATCGTAGAACATCCCGGAGTTCGCGTTGAACGTCTTGCGCCCGTGTGGGTCGAAGGTGGAGAACCGCCACAAGCCGGCGTCCTGGCGCAGAAAGTTGACGACGGGAGGCGTGTAATCCAGCAAGGCCGGGTCCACAGCCGGGTTGAAGCCCGCACCGAAGGCGAGGAGGTCCACCAACAGCAGAATCGCCGCCAGTGCCACCCACACCGGGCGGCCTCCGAGCTTGCGCGGCAGGTAGATCGGGCAGCGCGAAACCCGCAGCACGATCCCCGCACCGATCAGGAAGAGCGCGCCCTGCTGAATCCACGGAAACAGGTAGGCGTAAAAGACGCGATGATCGGGAAAAGCGTGCGCCGCCTTCGCCAGTGACCAGAACACGCGCTCGACCAGCGGTTCGATGTCGCCGAAGGTCAGCCGCGAAAGCCACAGTCCACCCAACAGCGCCAGCCCTGCCCAAATCGCCACTGCGCCGGTCACGCTAACAGCATTTGGCGTCGTGTCGAACAGCAGGATGCGTGAAACGTGATGCGTGATGCGTGATCGCTTATTCGCCGATTTGCTGATTCGCCGATTCGCTGATTCTTGATTCGCCGATTCGCTCATTCTGGTCGCTCCCAATCCGGCGAGTGCGGCAACGGCGACCGTCAGCGGGAAAACCCAGCGGAAGGGAGAATGGGATTGGTTCAAAAAGGGCAGCGCGTACACCAGCGCGTAGACCGGCGTGCCGAAGATGCACCCTAATGAAAACAGCGACAACAGCGTAAAAAACGGCACGTAAGGATGGCGCAGCCAATTTTGGATTTTCGATTTTAGATTTTGGATGGCGGCAAATTGCCGCTTCGACTTTTGACTTTCGACTTTGGACTCTGGACTGATGACCGCAATCAACGCCAATAGCAGCGGCAGAATGCCCAAGTAGGCGCCGCCTTCGACGTAGTTCTTGACGCCCCAATCGAAACTGGAGACGGGGTCGCTGTAGGCATTGACCGTCGCGCGCGTGACCTCGCCGGTGAAGAAGTTCCACAGTGTGGTGTGGGTGGGGTTGCCGAAGAAGTTGGGCGCCAGGAAGGTGATGATGCGCCGCTTGGGGTAGGCCCAGCCGAGCACGTCGCTGAGCGTGACCGCGCCCTGACGGAAGCTGCCCTGCCCGACCTCGTAGAGCGGGATAAGCTGGATGGCGCCCAATGCCAGTCCCAGGCCGGCCATCAGCAGCAGACCGAGCGCCGGGCTGAGGACTTCCGCGCGCCATGTCGCGCGCGGGCGTGTCAGCGCCGTGTGGGCGAGCCGCCACGCGCTGAATAGCCCCATCACCAACAGCGTGAAATAGGTGGCTTCGGCGTGACCCGCCAGGATGTGCAGCGCCAATGCAATCGCGCCGAGCAGCGCCCAGGGGAGCATGGCCCGTTCTTGCTGCAGGAAACGCGCGCGCCGCACCGTCAGGTCGACCAGCGCCAGCAGCAGCGGCAACCACGCCGCCGCCGCCACGATCATCGGGTGGACGACGGAGACGACCAGGAAACCGCTGAACTGGAACGTCATCCCCGCCAGGAACGCTCCCAGGCGGTTCGCGCCGATCGTGCGTGCGAAAATGTACATGGATATGCCGGCCAGCCCCAGTTGCAGCGCGATAAACACGCCAAAAGCGCGCGTTATCGGCAGGACAAAGAAAATCCAGGTGAGGGGATAGAGTCCGGCGTGTTGTCCATTTGCCAGAAAGGGATGTCCGGCAAAGATGTAGGGGTCCCACAGCGGCAGCTCGCGCGTGGCGAGCGCCGTCGTCAAAAAGCGTTTCCAGGGATAATTTTGCAGGATCAGGTCGGCGAGCAGGCCGTTTTGGACACCGGTGAAACCCTTCGATGTGGCGGCGGCGTTGTAGGGTGCGATGGTATAGAGGGCGTCCGCAGGAAGAAGGGTCTTGTTCCCCAGAACGACAGGGGCAAAGAGCAAAAGCGGCAGGATGAGCAATACGCCCATCCATACCAAATCGCGCCATATCGGCGCGCAAAGATTCGCGAACTTGACCGGCAATTTGCCCGGCAACTTGCCGCATTGTCGCATAGATATTCAAACGCCTAGGTCTGGCCTAGACGGCCTTCTTTTTGCCGAACAGGGCCTGCCGTAGCTGCGGCAGACCTCCTTCTTTGGGGATTTGCTCACTCGTCATGAGCTTGATGTCGAAGTTGATCTTCGGGAGCGGGGAACCATCGTCGCGCTTGCCGCTTTCCCAATCGGTGTGTGGATAGAAAAACGAAATAGCCTCGCTCAAGCGTTGGTTCAAGCGCCCCAAGACAATGTAGCCTTCCTGGCCTGTCGGCGAGACCACCAGGAACTGATAGGTGTCTAGTTGCCCCACAAAGGGGTCGTTTACCATAATCTCGGTGGATGTGTTGCGCAGGATCAGGGCCACCGCGCGCAACACATCATCGTGCGTTACGAAACCATAAGCGTCGCTGAAAGCCGGCATCCCAGAAAGCGCCACTCCAATGATAGCCAGGTTAGCATTCTCGATGATCCGTTCGACTTGCTCCTCTATCAACATTGAGGTTGGAAGCCCGGTAATGGGATGCAAGAGTGTGTCGAGGTTGCTGCGCCGTAGAACATTGCGCACGCGAAAACGGAGTTCCTGCACGTCAAAAGGTTTGGTGATATAGTCGACTGCTCCCAGTTGTAGGCCGGTCAGCCGGTCCATTCGCTCGCGGCGTTCCGTCAAGAATATAATCGGTGTGTGTTCAGTGCGCCGCTGGCTGCGCAGGGTCATGCAGACTTCGTAACCATCGATATCCGGCAGATGGATATCCAACACCACCAGGTCGGGCAATGTCTCAGAGGCGATTTTTAGCGCATCTTGCCCCCAGGCTGCCAGCGATATTTGATATCCCACGGAGGAGAAATACGCTGAAAGCATCTCCGCGGTATTGGGATCGTCCTCAACGATAAGGATATGACGCGGCGTCCCGTTTGTAGACATAGCGTCCATATTCTAACCGATGGGTTCTTTGTAGACGGCGAAAGTACAGTTTTCGGTGCCCATCCCCATGCAGGTGAGTTGGTCAACGCGGAACGTGCGACCGCCGCTTAACCACCGCAGCGCTTCCTCGATGATGCCCGCTGCGATGAACCCACCCGGCCGCTCCACTTGTCGTCCCCAACACATCGAACACCGATCAATGATGTAGTGGAAGTGATCGCCGCCAGGGTCTCTGATGTAAGAGGTCTGGTCGCTTAGCGAGTCGAAGACTTTTGCCACGGCGGGCAAACCGGCTTTCAGCTTGGCCTGCAAGGGCAAAACCTTGAACGCGAGGTCGCTCGCACCGACCAACGCGCCAAAGTTCGCCAATCCCTGCGCAAAGAGGACCCGCCCCAGGCGCAGTTGCAAACCGCGCCCGCCGCGTGGACCGTACATCTCCTCGAGAGCTTTGTTTAACGCGGAGATATAGGCGAAATCAAAGCCCTTGTCCATCACATCGGCGGGGGGATTGTCGATGAACTGTGCCAGGCCTGCCATGTTCAGAATGGCGTTTAGCCCGTTGCGGCCCATAATCTCTTCCAGGGCATCAAACAAAATGAGGCCAAAGCGATTTGGGTAGAAGTAACCACTGGGTTCAGGGGTATTAGCCACTGTATCAACCTCCTCCGTGCTACAAAATCGTTGAAAGTTCTTCGGCTGCTCGACGCATATCCAGGAAGAGCAACCCTAACTTGGCCTGTTGCCGAGCTAAGACGGTGAGCACCGCCTCTTCTCCAACGGCGCGAAGGATGACATACCCCCTCTCGCCTCTGACATAGACTTCATCTAACATGCCCCGCTTTAATTCTCCCGCGATTCGCTCGCCTAGAGAAAGCATCGCGGCCGACATTGCTGATACGCGGTCTTCTTCCACGTTTTGAGGAAGGGAAGAGGCTATAGGAAGCCCATCCACACTGATAATTGCGGCTGCCTCAATGTCGGGGCCGCTGGTTTGGAGTTCACGTAGTCGCTCAACCATCCTCTCATTCCGAGACCTGTTTGCCATGCTTTCAGCCCTCCGCTATGGAATTGTTTTCTATCATTAAGAAAGGTTGTTTTATTCTTTGAGGATAGACTAACTATTGAAAGGTTACCATAGGAACAGTACATTGTCAAGGCAACGTACATGCAGCGCCAGTCGCGTTCGTTGTCTCTGCGCTTATATCCTGGTAAACCCGATTCCCTTTTCGAGTGCTATCCTGTTCATATCAGACTACTGGTTATATTTTAGCCTGATTTTTCAGAATAGCAAAATAAGCAAATGCATCTGCCCGATATGTCCTTTGACCGTTGTTGCTGCAGGCCGTGTTGCTTGAGCGTATGGCCGAAGTGTGGCATCGTTTAGGGTGGCAGCCGTCGGAATCGCTGGGTGCCGGGCTGTCCTGGGGGTCTTTTACAGCCAGGGAGTACGGTTGTCGCCGACCCACCGCTCTTTCCAAGGGATATTGCGTGACCGATGCTCTTGAAACGTGTTTGCATTGTTATTTGTGAAGAAATATGCTATACTATCATCAATCAAGACTCGCTAGGCCGTTACTGCGTTCAGTTCTGGGCTGAAGAGCCATGTCACTTAAGTTTATGAGGAGTAGGAGAGTATGTCAAAGTCATTGTATGTTGGTAATTTGTCATGGGGCGTTACCGAAGACAAAGTCCGCGAACTGTTCGAGCAGTACGGTCCCGTTGCATCGATTCGGTGGATTACCGACCGCGACACCGGGCGTTTTCGAGGCTTTTGTTTCGTCGAGATGGAGAATGCAGCCGCGGATAAAGCGGTTTCCGCGCTCAACAATTTCGAGCTTGACGGCCGCGCGTTGCGGGTGAATGAGGCTCAAGAGCGCGAGGACCGGCGCGGTGGTGCTGGTGGTGCTACTCGGCGCCGCAGCAGTGGAGGATATCGCGATCGCGACCGCGATGACCGGCGTCCTTCCTGGTAAGTCGTCACTCTAGTCCCCGAGCCGCTGAAATGGTGTCGCCGTTTCAGCGGTTTTTGTCGCATCTTTTGTCATTATGGATACCATGATGCGTTCCCTGGAGTTGATCTGGCAGCAGAGCCAAACCGGCGATCGCCTGGGCGCCAAGAAGGAACTTGCCCGCCTTCTACGAGAGCAGCCCGGAAATGTTCAAGGGTGGCTGTTGATGGCGACGCTGCTTGATGAACCAGCGCAGCAGGCCGAATGTTATCGCAAAGTCTTGCGTCTCGATCCGCAAAATCGCCGGGCAGCCACGATGTTGCAACAGATAACGCCCCAGGAAGCGTCTCAGGAAATGCCTCAGGAAAGTGCGTCTGAGGCGGCGCCGTCTCCCTCCCCCCCTGTGCAAATCCCCGAGCTTTTTGAGTACACTGACGAGGGCGAGATCGATGAAGAGCGTCTCGCCGCTTTAACCCGCGAAGACCTGGCGAACTACGTGGCGCGCGAACTGGGCAGTGGCGCGGATCGTAATGCACTGATTCGCCATATCTGTGAGACCGGCGACATGGCGTGGCCCGAGGCGGAGGCGTTTGTGGCCCGGGTCGCGCTGGAAAATGAGCATGAAATCACCAAACGGCAGAGTCCAGTGATGTTGGCGCTCAGTGTAGGAACTATGATCGGCGGTGCAGTCTTGTTTCTTGCCGGTGCTTTTGTGATCATCACATTCCTCTCTGGCGAGCTGTTGATGCGTTTGGACTTCGCGCTCTATGGCGTCGTGACCGGTTTGGGGATGTTGGCCGGCGGTTTGATTGGTTTGGTGCGCACGCTCAAATCGTTGCGTGATACAGAGGATTGAGCTGCTGGAGTCGGTATGTGATGGCGCGAATATTTTACGTGCTGCGGATGCTCGTCTTGAAATTTGACTGACAACTCGCCGACTTTCAACTTTTTAACTTTCGACCTTGGACTATCCCAAAGGAGGTCGCGTGGCAGATAACGGACGTTTGGTTTTTCCCTTTACCGCGATTGTGGATCAAGAGCGGATGAAGCGGGCGCTCATCCTCAACGCAATCAACTTTCGCATTGGCGGCGTGCTGATCCGGGGCGAGCGCGGCACGGCGAAATCGACCGCGGCCCGCGCGCTGGCGGCGCTGTTGCCCGACATCGAGGTGGTGGCCGATTGCGCCTTTGGCTGCGATCCTGACCAACCCGCGACGTGGTGTACGAATTGTCGTGAGCGCGCGGCGCAAGGCGAGGCGCTCCCGCACTACACCAAGAAAGTGCCGTTCGTCGAATTGCCCGTTGGAGCGACCGAAGACCGCGTGGTCGGCACCCTCGACATCGAGCGCGCCATCCAGAAGGGCGAGCGCCACTTCGAGCCGGGTGTACTCGCCGCTGCCAATCGCGGCATCCTCTACGTGGACGAGGTCAACCTGCTCGACGATCATATCGTGGATGTGCTGCTGGACGCCGCCGCGATGGGTGTGAACACCGTCGAGCGCGAGGGCATTTCCTTCCAGCACCCGGCGCGTTTTATCCTGGTGGGGACGATGAACCCGGAGGAGGGCGACCTGCGCCCGCAGTTGTTGGACCGCTTCGCGCTGTGCGTGGATGTGCAGGGCGTGCGGGATGCGCGGGCGCGCATGGCGATCATGGAACGCAACCTCGCCTTCGAGCAGGATCCGGCGGGCTTCTACGAGGAGTGGCTACCGCAGGAGATGGCGCTGGCGCAGCGCATCGAGGACGCGCGTTGCCTGCTGCCGGATGTGCGCTACACGCGCAATGATATGTCCACTATCGCCGAGATGATGGCCGGTTTGGGTGTGGACGGCCATCGCGCCGATCTGGTGATCCTCAAAACCGCCGTCGCGCATGCCGCCTGGGAAGCGCGCACGCGGCTCACCGACCGCGATATTATGTTGGCCGCTGAACTGACGCTGCCGCACCGTCTCAAACGCAAACCTTTCGACGAAGTACAGACTTCCATCGCTGCACTGGACAAGATGGTTGCGTCCGCGCGTGACAAAGCCTCCGACGCGGAGGTCGAACAGGAAGACGTCTCGATGGACGGCGATGCTGCCGGGGAGGACCGCCAAAAAAAAGTGTAGAGGTTGAGGCGCAAGAGGCAGAGTCCCAGGAAGCCTCCGCCCCTCAACTGCAAGCCTACGCCCAGGACGTTCCCCAATGGCCCACCGATGGGACGTGGTGGGAAGGGGGCAAGTTCATCCCGCCGGGGGAGATCTTCCAGACGCGCCGGTTGGAAGCGCCGGCGGACCGCCGCGTGCGTTCGACCGGCGGAAAGCGCAGCCGCACCCGCACAGATCGCAAGCGCGGGCGTTACGTGAGCGCGCAACCTTCGCCGCGCGACCCCTCCGATCTGGCGTTCGACGCGACGTTTCGCGCCGCAGCGCCGTTCCAGCGGCGGCGCGCGGCGGGGAGCGCCGCCGCTGGAACGGCGCTGCATCTGCGCCCGGAGGATTACCAGCGCAAGGTGCGCGTGCGCCGCGCCGCCAACCTCATTATCTTCGTCGTGGATGCCTCGTGGTCGATGGCGGTCTCGGAGCGGATGGAAGCCACGAAGGGCGCGATCCTCTCGCTGCTCACCGACGCCTACCAACGGCGCGACCGCGTGGGGATGATTGTCTTCCAGAAGGATCGCGCCACGCTGGTGCTGCCGCCGACCAACAGCGTCGATCTGGCGAAGCAGATGTTGGTGAACATGCCTGTCGGCGGCAAGACGCCGCTTGCAGCGGGTCTGTGGCTGGCGCAGCACACGGTCGAGCAGGAGTTGCGCCGTTACGCTGAACTGCTCCCGCTCCTGGTTATCCTCACCGATGGCGCGGGCAACGTCTCGCTGGGCGACATGCCGCCGCAACTCGAAGCCTACCACATCGCCGAACAAATTGCCGAGAGTGACGTCAAATCCATTGTGGTCAACATGGAAAGCCCCGATTACGACAAGGGCCTGGCGCAGGCGTTAGCCGATCACCTGGGCGGCGTCTGCTACAACCTGGCTGCCTTGCGCGCCGATTCCCTGCTCGCCATGGTGCGGAATGAGTTAGTCGCGTGAAGCGAGACGACAAAAGTCTCACGAGGTACCTGGTTGAGCAAATATCTATATTACACGTCAGGTCTACAGTGCAAAATGCGTGCTGAGACTTTTGTAGTCTTTGCCGATGTCTATGCCTGCTTTGTTCGTTCTCTGTCATTGCTTTGTCACACAACTACGTTATAAAGGGATTAGTACCTGGTGATTAGGGATTAGTAACTGGGGATTGGGTATTGGGATGTAACTCAATTCGCCATTCGCCATTCGCCATTCGCCATTCGCTGATTCGCTCATTCGCTGATTCGCTCATTCGCTGATTCGCTCATTCGC
>DYKY01000157.1 GCA_020722365.1 Thermoflexus sp. | reverse complement strand
GAATTTACCGTCAAGCAGCAGTGGCAGTCCGACCGTCGCAGCCCCGCGCGCTGGATTTTCTCCCACACCTGGCGTCACTGGTGGATCATCCTGGCGATGCTGATCGGAGCCCTCGGCAACGCGCTGCTGGCGGCGATTAGCCCCCTGCAGACGGGGCGCGCCTTCGACGCAATCATTGCCACGCCGCCGGACCTCAAGACGCTCGGCAACGCGGCGTTGATCATCGCCCTCATCGAGCTGGGACGCGGCCTGATTCTGCAACTGGCACGCAATATCGCCGCCGAGACGTTGGGCCAGCGCCTGGAACGCGATATCCGCGCCGAACTTTACGCCAATCTCATCGGCAAGAGCATGGGCTTCCACGACGCGCATCCCACCGGCGATCTGATGGCGCGCGCGACCAACGACGTGCGCGAGATCAACTTTATGTTCAATCCCGGCCTAAACAAGGAAGGCACAATCATCGAGGAAGGCAGCCACGAGTCGCTGCTCGCGCGCGGCGGGCACTACGCGGAACTGTACAACACCTACTTCCGCCACCAGTCCCCGGATTACCGCCCTCCGGCGCTGGACGAAGATGATGGGTATCTGATGCTGCTGCCGAGGCGACGGGGCGGAAGTCCAGCCACTGCCTAAGAGACTACTTGTAGAACACTTGTTCCTACTCGCGTCGTGAAAATGTGTTACAATAACCGGTTGCTATCAGGATCACGGTGGGAGTAAGGATGACGAGCGAAAAACTGATCGTGCGCGGCGCGCGTGAGCACAATCTGAAAAATATCACGGTGGAGATTCCCAAGAACAATCTGGTGGTCATCACCGGACTGTCGGGGTCGGGAAAGTCGTCTCTGGCGTTCGACACGATCTTCGCCGAAGGCCAGCGCCGGTACATCGAGTCCCTGAGCGCCTACGCGCGGCAGTTCCTCGGCCAGATGAGCAAGCCGGACGTGGATTCGATTGAGGGTTTGAGTCCGGCGATTGCGATCGACCAGAAGGGTGTCTCGCACAACCCCCGTTCGACCGTGGGCACCGTCACAGAAATTTACGATTACCTGCGTCTGTTGTACGCTCGTATCGGCATCCCCCATTGCCCGGAGTGCGGGCGGCCTGTGACCCGGCAGAGCGCCCAGGAGATCGTGGATGCGATCCTCGCCATGCCGCCCCAGACGCGCTTGCAGGTGCTCGCACCGCTCGTGCGCGGGCGCAAGGGCCACCACCGCCCCACTTTCGAAGAGGCGCGCAAGCTCGGCTTCGTCCGCGTGCGCGTGGATGGAACGGTCTACGAGCTGGAAGAGGTCCCGGAGCTGGACCGCTACAAGCTGCACGACATCGAAGCGGTAGTGGATCGTCTGGTCGTGCCGGATGACGCGGAGATAGAGACGGCGACCTACCGCGATTTTGTCAGTCGCGTGACCGACTCCGTAGAGACTTCCCTGCGGCTCGGTGAGGGGATCTTGATCGTCGAGGTCATGGGAGCGTCGCAGCCGGATATCCAGCCCGAAGGCGTTCTCCCTGCGGGAGACCTTCTGTTTTCGGAGAAGCTGGCGTGCCCGAACTGCGGTCGCAGTCTGCCGGAGATTGAGCCGCGCACGTTCTCGTTCAACAGCCCGCACGGCGCGTGCCCGACGTGCCAGGGCCTCGGTTACAAACTGGAACTGGATCCCGGTTTGATCGTGCCCAATCCCACCAAATCGCTGGCCGAAGGGGCGATCATCTCCGGCGTGGCCGAGGAGAAGGGGAGCTACGGCTGGAAAGTGCTGGAGAGCGTGATGGAGCACTACGGTATCGAGCCGAACAAACCCTGGTCCGCGTTGACCGAGGCGCAACAGCGGATCATCCTTTACGGGACGGGCGCAGAAACGGTGCCGATCTATTACGAAGGGCCGAGCGGCGTGTGGGCCGGGGCGCGCAAGTACGAGGGCGTCATCCCCACCTTGCAGCGCCGCTACGAGGAATCCAACTCGGATTTTGTCCGCGAAAAGATCGAAGAGGTGATGAGTCAGACGCCGTGCCCCACTTGCCATGGGACGCGGTTGAACGAGGTTGCGCGGGCGGTTACGGTGCTGGATTTGCCGATCCACGAGATTGCGAGCTGGCCTGTGGTGAAGTTGCAGGCGTGGGTGGACGAACTGCTCGCGGGCAAACGTCTGACGCCAAAAGCGTATGCCATCGCCGAGCGCCCCCTGAAGGAGATCAGCAACCGTCTGACGTTCCTGGTGAATGTCGGGCTGGATTATCTCAGCCTCGACCGGATGGCGGCGACGCTTTCCGGCGGCGAGGCGCAGCGCATCCGGCTGGCGACGCAGGTGGGGTCGCGGCTGACCGGCGTGCTTTACGTGCTGGATGAGCCGAGCATCGGCCTGCACCAACGCGACACGGCGCGCCTCATCGACACGCTCAAGGAGATGCGCGATCTGGGCAACACCGTCCTCGTCGTCGAACACGATGATGAGACGATTCGCGCCGCCGACTGGATCGTGGACCTGGGGCCGGGCGCGGGCGAGCACGGCGGGGAAGTCGTCGTCGAAGGGACGCTGGATACGATTCTGGCGCATCCCACATCGCACACGGGCGCCTATCTCTCCGGGCGCAAGTGTGTGCCGATTCCGCCGCAGCGCCGGCAGGGCAACGGGAAGGCGCTGTGGGTGCGCGGCGCACGACAGCACAATCTCAAGAACCTCGACGTGCGCTTTCCGCTGGGGCTGTTTACGGTTGTGACCGGCGTGTCGGGCTCGGGCAAGAGCAGCCTGGTGGTAGAGACACTCTACGCCAACCTGCTGCAACGTATTAACGGTTCGCGCATCCCGGCGGGCGATTGCGACGCGGTGGAGGGCGTGGAGTACATCGACAAGGTCATCAACATCGACCAGTCGCCGATTGGGCGCACGCCGCGCTCCAACCCGGCGACATACACCGGGGCATTCGATCCGATCCGCTCGCTCTTTGCCGAATTGCCGGAGTCGAAGATCCGCGGCTATCAGGCCGGGCGCTTCTCGTTCAACGTGAAGGGCGGGCGCTGCGAAGCCTGCCAGGGACAGGGGACGCTGCGCATCGAAATGCAGTTCTTACCGGAGGTCTACGTCCCCTGCGATGTGTGTCACGGGACGCGCTATAACCGCGAGACATTGCAGGTGCGCTACAAGGACAAGAACATCGCCGAGGTGCTGGATATGACGGTGACGGAGGCTGTGGACTTCTTTGCGGCGATCCCGTCGCTGCTGCGCAAACTGGAAACCCTCTGCGACGTGGGCCTGGGTTACATCCGCCTGGGCCAGTCGGCGACGACGCTTTCCGGCGGCGAGGCGCAGCGCATCAAGCTGGCGAAGGAACTCTCGCGTCGGGCGACCGGGCGCACGCTCTACATCCTCGACGAGCCTACCGTGGGCCTGCATGCCGCCGACGTGGATAAGCTGATCAGCGTCTTGCAGCGGCTCGCGGACGCAGGCAACACGATTCTCGTCATCGAGCACAACCCGGACGTGATCAAGGTCGCGGACTGGATCATCGACATGGGGCCGGAGGGCGGCGACGCAGGCGGGGAACTCATCATCGAAGGCACGCCGGAGGACGTCGCCCGGTCGGTGGTATCGCATACGGGGCATTACCTGAAGCGTTGGCTCGAGGATGCGAAACTCGCGGAGTGTTAAAGGATGTTAAGTGAAACGCTGCCTTCACCGATGACCCAGGCGGAGGCAGCGTGTTGTAAGACGAATATTTAAGCCATTGAAAATGCTGCAGATGTAGCAAGCCGATAGATGGCCGGGCGATACTGCGGCCGGGGAATCGGTTTACCACTGCTGCGCGCGGCTTCTAGCCAGGCTGCTTTTGCAATCTGAACTTCTTGTAACGCTTTCTCCGGTGTCTCGCCAAAAGCCGAGCAAAAACGCAGGTCTGGAATGTCTGCGATATAGCCTTCGTCTTCCTCGGAATAGAAAATGCTGATGAAATAGTCTTGCATGTTAATCAATCCTCGAGTTTCAAGTTATACTGTTCAACAAGATACAAAAACTGATGGATTTGATAAGGCTTGACTTGCCCTTTGCTGTTTTGCAGATTCAAGATCTCGGGCAGGTTAGGATGCTCGAAGATATGATGACTGCCACGTACTCGCGCTAACTCGAAACCAAAAGCTTCTGCCAGTTTAACGAAATCATTGAAGCGTATGTTCTTTGAGCCAGATAACACTTTTTCTAGCAGTTTTTGTGCGTCCATGTTCGGTAGCTGTGATAATATTCACGGTGCGAGTGCGCGATTCAGATCCTCAACCACACCACCTAATAGCACTTGGCCTTCGTAGGTTGTCAGATCGGCGGCTTCGGTTAACACTTTCCGTGCGTCTTCCTTGCGGCCTTGCGCCAAATAAGTATGGCCAAGTGTGTGCAAAGCCCGTGCGCGCTCCAAATCGTTTTTCGCCCATTGAATGGCATAATGCCCTAATTGTTCCGCTTCGGCGATGCGTTCAGGTCGATAGTCGGTGTAGAACTGTGCCAGGGCGATAAGCAATTCAAGACTATAGGGGGCTAATTTCTGTGCATAGAGGAGGTCCCCTTGCGCGCCGTCAATGTCCGGCGGACTTTGGACGCGGTAGGCCCACGAGCGCGCGATGTGAATGATGGCGCTTTCTTGCGTGAGGCTGATCGCTCGACTCGCTGCGGCCATGGCTTCTCCTGGATCGTCGGACCGAGCTGCGGCGATGGCTAACCAGGCTTCAGCTTCAGCAAATGCAGGGTTTCTCTCCGCTGCGTGGTCGAATTCCTTAGCCGCTTCGGGATAGCGCCCTTCCAAATAATAAATCATGCCGATGCCAAAATAGGGTTCAGGCAGGTCTTCTTTAAAAGAGATCGCGGTGAGGAAGGCGTTCTCAGCCGCCGGCCAGTTGAGTAGATGGTACTGCGCCTGACCAATACCGACGTAGGTTTCAGCGCGCTTTTCGTCGAGGGTTTGCGCGTGTTCGAAGTCGGCCAGCGCTGCCTCATAAGCGCCCAGGGTCAGGTATTCTGCACCACGCTGCAAACGCAGTTGAATGTCGTCCGGGTTGAGGATAATATTTTGGTCAAACCGCGTCGTCACCTTTGGAAGGGGTATCTGTGTAGGGGTGGCAATCTCTGCTAGAGAGCGCGTTGGGGGCGGGGTGGAGGTAGGTAGGATCGGTCTCGATGGTGTTTGCGTTGTGGCCTCCGCACCGGGAAGGGCTGTTGGAATGGCGTCGCCACTTGGGGGGCGATTTGCCGAGAGCGTCCCTCTAATCATCGACGCAAGGACCAGATAGGCTACAACGATGCTTACACCTAACAGCAGCAGGATGAGCAATTGTCCCGGGGCAAGCCCTTTCCCCTTGGCGCGCGCGCGTTTCGGCTTTTGGGCCTTCTCGACAGGGGGCTTGCGCTTTGGCGGCGCTTTTTCGCGTTTCTGACGTTTGCTGCGGCGTTCCTTTTTATCGCCAGATGCAGCTTCAGGTGATTCGGATGGCGTTTCAAGCTCTTCTTCGCCGAACAAACCTTCCCACAGATCTTCATCTGGTTGTTGCTGTGCACTGCGTTTATCGTCCAGCAGCCCCATGACCTACCTCCGTTTTCCATATCCCTGGTACATGGTTTTTACCTGTCCATTCCCTGCGCAAACCTAGTATAAACCGACATCGGCGAAAAAGCAAATACTCATTTGGCAATCGGCCAGAGTGTGGCAGAATGGGCGAATGGGCGAATCGGTGTTCGACTTTCGACTTTTTGACTTTCGACGTTGGACTTTTGACTTTGGACTTACCTACACTGGAAGCGGAAGAGCGATTTTGGCGGCGCGGGATACAACGCGTAGCCGGACTCGATGAGGCCGGGCGCGGGGCGTGGGCCGGGCCGGTGGTCGCGGCGGCGGTCATATTGCCGTGTGGGGATGGCATGGTCGCAATGCTGGACGGTGTGCGCGATTCCAAGCAGGTGTCACCCGCTGCACGTAAGCGCTTGGCAGCGCGCATCTGCGATGTAGCGTTGGCCGTGGGGGTAGGGCGCGGCGAGCAGCAAGAGATCGACGTGCTTGGCATTGTCCCGGCGACGCGGCTGGCGATGCGACGCGCGCTGGCGGCGCTGTCGGTTGCGCCGGAAGCGTTGGTGATCGACGCGCTCCGCTTGCCCGGTGTTGATCTGCCGCAAGATGTTTTCCCCTACGCCGACGCGCGCTCGCTGTCGGTGGCTGCGGCGAGCATCATCGCCAAAGTGACGCGGGATCGCTGGATGGCCGATGTGGCGGAGGTGGATTTTCCCGGCTACGGCTTCGCGCAGCATAAGGGCTACGGCACGAAACAGCATCAGGCGGCGCTGAATCGTCTGGGCGTTTGCCCGATCCACCGGTTGACTTTTCGCCCTATTGCCAGATGTTTGTCAACGGATTGAACGGATGAAGTTGATGTACGGAAACTGTATCCGAAGCAGAGGGATTGGGGACCGGGGATTGGGAATTAGGTTGTCCCAATTCCCACTTCTGGAGAAGTCATCATGCGCATCGTGATGATCGGCCCGTTCGGCCTGCGTCCACGCGGAACGATGAGCGTGCGGGCGCTGCCGCTGGCGCAGGCGCTCGTCGCGCGCGGGCATACGGTGACACTGCTGCTCCCTCCGTGGCAAAACCCCGAAGACGCTGGACGAGTTTGGGACGAAGGCGGCGTGCATGTCGAAAACATTGCGCTGCCGGCGGGCGTGCCGGGGTGGTTCCACTGGCGGCTGACGGCGGCATTGGCGCGGCGCGCCGTGGCGCTCAACCCTGACGTCGTCCACGCCTTCAAGCCCAAAGCCTACGCGGGACTGGCGCACCTCGCGCTGCGCCGCCGTTTTCCGGTGGTGGTCGACGCCGACGATTGGGAGGGTTACGGCGGCTGGAACGACCTCAACCCCTATCCCGCGCTGCTCAAGTGGTTCTTCGCCTGGCAGGAACGGTGGGGACTGGCGCATGCGGCTGCCGTCACCGTCGCCAGTCGCGCCCTACAGACGCTCGTCTGGACGATGGGCGGCCCGCCGGAACGCGTCTTCTATCTGCCGAACGGCTGCATCCCGCGCCCGGCGCTCCCGCGCACTGAGGGTGAGAGACGTCCCACACTCTTGCTCTACACGCGCTTCTTCGAGTACGACGTGGAGCGACTGTGGCGCATCGTCGAGGGCGTGCGAGCGCGCATCCCCAATGTGCGGCTGTGGGTGGTGGGGAAGGGTTTCTTCGCGGAGGAGGAATCGCTGCTGGCGCTGGCCCGCGCGGCGGGATGGCAGGTGGCGAAAGGGGCTTTGCCGTCGCCGGACGCCGACCCGGACGCGGGCCTCGTCTACGCGGGGTTGGTTCCGCCGGAAGACTTGCCCGCGCACTTCGCCCAGGCCGACGTGGCGCTCTATCCGTTCGACGACACGCTGCTCAACCGCACCAAGTGCCCGGTCAAGCTGCTAGATTTGCTGGCGGCGGGTGTTCCCGTCGTTGCCGACGCCGTGGGGCAGGTGGCGGAGAGCATCCGCCACGGCGAAACGGGCCTGCTCGTTCCGCCCGGAGATGACGCGGCGTTCATCGACGCTATAACGTCGCTGCTGCGCGACGCCTCACTGCGCCAATCGCTTGGCGAGCGCGCTGCCTGTGACGCGCGTGATCGTTTTGCGTGGGGCACCCTCGCCCCTGTCGCCGAGGCTGCGTATCGCTATGCATGTCGTATACGGTAGGGCCTTGTCATTCTTGCTCCAAGGGGAACGTCAGTTCCCCATTTTAAGCTGAAATGGGGAACAAAACGCGGATCTGACGATCCGCTCGAAGCAAAACAAGGGAACCGTAACGAGAATGATAAAGCCATGCGTGTACGTTGACATGTCTCGCCCTCGCACTATAATCCTGCATACAGGATACTAATCCTTCGACGACCTGACTAACGACGACAAAGGAGGTGTGCTATGCCATTCCTAATCATTTTCGGCGCGTGTTTAATCGTTTTTGGAGCGGTCTACGTGATTTCCACGATTGTGACCAGGCGCAGTTACCAGGGAACCGCGAACTGGCCTAAGGCTGCCGGCGAGGTGGTGCGGGCGTTCGTCTACCGCCACGAGCGCCGCACGCCGAAAGAAACCAGCATTACGTATACCCCCGTCGTTGAGTACACCTACACCGTCGAGGGGCAGCCGTACACGTCCCAGAAGCGCGACTTTGCGCCGTATTACTGCGACTCTTTCGCCGAGGAAAAGAAAGCGGCGGAGATCATCGCGGAGCTTCCGCCGGGCAAGGCCGTCACCGTGCGCTATAACCCGGACGTCCCGGCGCAAGCCGCCCTGAAGGTGGAGAAGCCCAAGATGCACAACACCGTGTTGCTTTTCGGCGTCACGAGTTTGGTGATGGGCGTGTTGATGATTGTGTTGGCGGTGGTGTTGATGTAGG
>DYKY01000156.1 GCA_020722365.1 Thermoflexus sp. | reverse complement strand
AAAGCGCGACACCGGGGACCCTCGACCTGGCCGTTGGCGTGTACCGGCGCTCCGACATGACCCGCCTGCCGGTGCGCGTGGACGGCGCAGCGGTCGGCGACTCGATTCGATTGGCATTGCTGGAAGTGCACACGCCGTGAACGCCTCGCCTTAAGGAGAAACACTTTACCGCAGAGGTCGCTGAAAACGCCGGGTATCTGTAAATCCTCTGCGATCTCTGCGCATTCTGCGGTAGATCCCCGTTCATTTGCGTGAGTCCTGTTGTCTCAATTCACAAATCGGAGTAGAATGGCAGCGTTATGACGACGAGCGACGAAGCAACATCACGCTTTCCCCCAAAACCGGGCCGCCGGTTCCGGCGGTACGCACTTCCCGCCATACTGCTGGCGTTGCTGTGCGCGGTCTTTTTCTGGGACGCGCTGTGGTTGCCGGATGGCTACACGCTCGGCGGCAACGACCTGACCAACATGTTCGTCCCCTGGCTGCGTTTCGCGAAGACGTCAATACAACAGGGCCGGCTGCCGCTGTGGAACCCCACCCTCTTTTCGGGTACACCCTTTGTCGCTAATCCACAGCCCGGGCTGTTCTATCCGATCACCTGGCTGGCGTTGTTGATGTCGCCCGCCCGCGCGCTGGCCTTGAGCCTCGTGTTTCACGTATGGCTGGCCGGTATAGGGATGTACATCTGGCTGAGGTCAGAGGCGGCCTCGGAGGCTGGCGCATTCCTGGGCGCGGTCGTGTTCGCCTTCAGCGGTTACACGTTCACCCGCATCCAGGCCGGGCACGTAGGGCTGTTCGCTGCCGGCGTGTGGTTGCCGCTGGTTCTGTGGATGGGGAAGCGCGCCATAGACCATCGCTCGTGGCGCTGGGCGATCCTCGGCGGCGCGCCGGTGGGGATGGCCTTCCTCGCCGGACATACCGCCACCTTCATCTACGTCGGCCTGGCGCTGGCGCTCTACCTGGCGTTCTGCGCCTGGCGCGCCGCGCCCGATCTGCGGACAATGTTAAAAATCCTCCTGCCGCCCCTGGTTGTGATGACCGTCGTGGGCCTGGGGCTGGGCGCGGTGCAACTGCTCCCCCTGGCCGAGTTGACCCTGCACTCCAATCGCCAGACGGTGGATTACGCCTTCGCCGCCCGTTTCTCGTGGCCGCCAGGCTATGGACTCACCCTCCTCATCCCCAACTTCTTCGGTGAGCCGACGCGCACCGGCTACTGGGGTGACGGCGTCTACGACGAGGTCATCTTCTACGTCGGGTTGCTGCCGCTGCTGCTGGCCGCGCTGGGCGCGCGGACGCGCCATCGCCTGACGCCGTTCCTGGTCGCGTTCGGTCTGGGGGCGCTGCTGTTGGCGCTGGGACAGTACGGCGTACTCCACCCGCTGTTTTACCGCTTCGTGCCGCTGTTCCGCATCATGCGGGCGCCGGCGCGAGCCGGGTTCCTCTTCACACTGGCCGCCGCCGCCCTCGCCGGGCTGACATTGACGGCGCTTCATACCACCGAAGAGCGCACGCGGCTCCTCGGCCCGCTGAAATGGTCGTGGGTATGGCCGGTAGTCGGCGCGGCGCTGCTGCTGGCGATGGCCGGTTTCGCCGCCTTCGCCTGGGGGCGCGAGTCCAATCCGGCTGCCGGACGGTTGTGGCACATGGCGAACCAGATTGTGCTGTTCGTGCTGTTTCTCCTGCCGACGGCGGCCTGGCTGCGCCATGCTGGGTTACCCGGCAACCCCCTGCTGCCCAGCGCCGCGATTGCCCTGGCGCTGCTGGATTTGTGGACTTTCGGCGGCAGTATCACCAGCGTAAAAAGCGCGCCGGAGAACGCCTACTGGCGCATCGTGGCGCAAGCCCTTCCAGACCCACAGACGGCGCGAGTGCTACCCTGGGAGTTGAGCGATTTCGACCAAAACGGCGGGATGCCCTACGGCCTGCGCAGCATCACCGGGTACGATCCACTGATGCTCGAACGCTACCAGACCTTCATCCACTCGCGCAACGATCCCACGGCGCGCACGTTTGATCTGCTAAACGCCGGTTATCTGGTGACGACTTCCCAGCAAGCCTTCCCGGACACACCCGAATCTCCCCGCCTGCTGCGCGAGGAATCCGGTGTGTGGATTTACGAACGGCCCACCGCGCTTCCTCGCGCCTGGGTGACGACAAAGACAGAAGTGCTGGACGACGCCCGCACGCTCGCCCGGCTTCACGAGGCGGATTTCGATCCCCACACAACGGCGTTGGCGGCGACCCCGACGGCGTGTGAGAACAACGGCGAGCCGGGACAGGCGGAGGTCATCCGTGACAACGGCAACCGCATCGAGGCGCGGGTGCAAGGCGGCGGCGGGCTGCTCGTCTTCAGCGAGGTGGACTATCCGGGTTGGCGCGCCTTCGTGGATGGGGAGACCGTCCCGTTGATGCGCGCCGACTACGTGTTGCGCGCGCTCTGCGTCCCCGCCGGCGACCACAAGGTCGCGCTCGTTTACGACCCGCCGCTGCTGAAGGTCGGCGCGGTCATCACCGGCTTGACGCTGCTGCTCCTCATCGGTACAGTTATTTCGCTTGGACAACAATCGGGCCGAGGAGCACGCGCTCTTCCAGGTAATGCCCATCCTCGGCAATGACCGGCAAACGCCCGGTCTCTGAGTGGAACAATCCCACCTGCAATGGATAGCTGCCGGACGGCGTCTCCGGGAGCAACGTGATGGACCGGGTCACTGTCACCACTTCGCCGGGCGTCCACGTGATGCCTCCGCCATCGTGGCTGCCCCAGACGTGATACTCGGCGTCCAAAACCTGGGCGAAGATAGCGTAGTCATAACGCGGCTCGGCAAGGACTTGCCAGTACAGCGTCGCCGTGAGCGTTTCTCCCCCGGCCAGGCTGCGCGGTTCAAGCGTATAGCCCACGAAGGCAATCTCACCGGCGAAGTTCGCAAATTGCCCGTTCGGCCAGTCGCCGGGTAGGGCTGCGATTTCTACCGCGCCGGCTTCAAGGCTTTGATCTGACAATAGGATTCCACCCACGAAGAGCGGTAAGCGCCCCCACTCTTGCTCGTACAAGCCCAAACGCACCGTCGCCCGGTTCGGGGTGTAGGTCGATGCGGGCACGTCGAGCCGGTAGGTGTCCACGAACGTGCGCCCTACACGCCAGGATGTGGTCGGAGCGCGGCCCAGGCCCGGCCAGGTATCGCGCTGCGTCACCACCGCGCCAATCGCGTCGATCAGGTGGAGGTAGACGGCATACGGGCGCGCAGTGCGTTGCAGCGGTTCCCACGTCACCTGCACCCACAGCGGTTCGCCGGGCCAGACTTGCGCCGGATTGGTCTCCACGGCCAACACGCGGGCGACATCGCCAAACTGTGCTATGGGAGTATCCGAGGGCGTTTGTGCAGCGGTCGCGCGCGGCGGGCAGCGCACAGCAGGCCAGAGATAACCACCCAACGCAATACCGAGCAAAAGCGCCATCAACGCAACGACGCTTACAGCCGTGCGCGCTGGAGTCCGCAGCCATCCACTCAATCCTCCGACAACAACGATCGCAAAGGCCGGTAACGCCGGGAACAAAAACCGTCCCATTGCGCCGGCCGGTTGGATAAGCATGTAGTACAACACGATGGCGCTGTACAGGACAATGGTCAAAATCAACAAGAAGGCCAGCGCCATGGGGAACCGCCGCCGGCCGGGCCACACATAGCCGAGCACACTGATAATGCAAACGACCAGCACGACAGTGTATACCGCTTGCGGCAGCGGGATCTGCCCATATCCAAAGCGTCCCCACAGGCTGGCCCATAGGTACGGCAGACCTTGCCCAATCGCCCACCAGTTATCGCGGGCCGAACGCCCGGCCCACAGTTCATTGACGACGCGCATACCGGTCAGGTCGCCATACAACATCCAGTTGCGGATGAACCACCACCCGGCCAACGCCAGGGCAATGACGCCTACCAAAAGCAGACCACTCACCCCACGCCGCACCCACGCGAAGCGTCCCTGGAGCCGGGGCTTTTCGTGCCACGCTTCCCAGAACAACGCCAGTGCGATCAACGCCCCGGCTGCCGCCAGATGGAGCTTGGACAACAACGCGCAGCCATAGGTGAGGCCTAGCCAAATCACCGTGCGGCGATCTGCGCCATCCTGGACGATCCGAATGCACAGGAGCAGCACCGCCGCCCCACACGCGGCCGCGATGATGTCGTTGTTGATCGCTGCGCTGGTATAGATGAACTGGGGATTGAGCGCGATTACCGCCGCGCTTCCTAGCGCCAGCAGCGGTGCATCCGGCCACACGCGCCGCCCGATCTGGTAGGTCAAAACCACAGTGAGCGCGCCCAAGAGCACGTTGACCCAGCGCGGGATCAGCGCCGCCAGAAATCCCTCACGGAAGGGGAAGCGTTCGGCTTCGCTGTGCCAATACTGCAACTTGTTGTCCACGCCCACTTCCCAGTTCCGATAGCCCCAAAAAGGGTTGATAGGGTGTTCATACGTGCTGGTGTGGGGTGAAGGAATCCACGCACTCGCCAACGCCGCCAGCGCATAATAGAGAGGTGGATGGTGGCTTTGCGAGCGCACCTCCTCCTGCCCCTGGATGGGCAATGCGCGCTCGGTGACCAATTTACGGATATAGCGGTAATGGCGGATTTCGTCCGGAGCCTCGAAAAGCGGATTGACGAGGCTTACCGTCGCTGTCACTGCTACAAAAACGAGTAGCAGCCCACCGAATATACGATCAACCTTCGTCATCTTTCTCAGTGCGTTTGAAAAACCCGGCGAGGCCTTCCCGCAGGTAAATCGCCAGGCCGATCAGACCTACCGCCAACGTCACGGCATATACGGCAAGCGTCATCCCGGCAGCGACGGCGTTGGGCACGCCGACAGAGCCGAAAAGCGGCTGCGCCACCCAATCGCGCGCGCCCAGGCCTCCCACGGAGATCGGCGCGAGCAACGCCAGCGAGAGCAGCGGCACAAAGACAAAGTAGAAGCCGAGCGGCACGTCGATGCCCACGGCGAGGCCGCAGAACCAGTAAACGGCGATATTCACCAGGTTGAACAGCGTGGAAAGCGCCAGCGCTTGCCAGATCGCCCGCGCGCCAGCGCCGGAGACAGCAGCGTAGATGTCCGCCAGCTTGCCCTGCCCGGCGAGCGAAAGCGCCTGGGGCAGTCGGGCAGTCATGCGCCGCAACAATCGCCCTTCCAGGAGCAACGCGCCCCCCAACAGTCCTCCTACCGCGACAACGACAAACATCCACACCAGCCAGGGCGCTAACCCTTGCGTGAATGGCAGCACGAGCAGTCCCAGCGCCATCAGGGAGAGGATGCCCGTGAGCCGGTCCACAATAACGGTTCCTATGGCAGCGGAGCGATGTTCTTGCTGCGCCAGTTCGACGACCCTAACCACGTCGCCGCCGAAACCGGAGGGGAGAACGGTGTTGAAGAAATTACCGACGAGGTAGAGCTTGAGCAGCACTTTCAAAGGCGGGGTAACGCCCAGACCGTGGAGCAACGCCCGCCAGCGAAACGCACGGACCACGATCCCCAGGAGAAAAAGCAGGCACGTCGACCCCAGATAACCGGGGTCGGCGTCCCTTAGCACCTCCACAACATCTGCGCTCCCAACTTCGCGCAGCAGCAAAGCCAGCGCCGTCACACTCAGGGCGACGCGGAACAGGCTCGCCCAGAGATGGCGAGACCTCACTCTTGCGCCTCTGGACAGTCCGGGTCATAGCGGAAGTAATCAATCCGCAGATCCACCGGCGTCGCCTCCCAACTGCCGCCCATCAAGCCGATGCGCTCACGGGGGAAGGAGATATTTCTCGAATCCAACAACACTCCATTCGCATAGGAGTCTACCTTTTGACCTCGCACCACGACCTTGATCGTGTTATAAGCTGGGCCACTATGGATGGCCGGATCCAGGTAGCCATCGTTGTACCACGGGAGCAGGAAGATCTTCTTGTTAGTCTCACAATCCCCCAAGTACACGCAATGACGGAAACTGTTATTGCCAGGAAACAGATAACGATGATAGTTGATAACGGCACGGTTGCGGTTATCATTGATGTTAAACGCATATAGCTCGTTAAAGTTTGTGTTTGCACCAAAGACGATGCCCCAGCGCGCTACCCAGACCGGCGCATTGACGATTGCAGCACGCGCCTCAATACAATACCGCTCGGGAAGCGGGTAGGCGCTTGGCGGCAACGGCGCTTCGACCGCGGGCCACACCCAGAAGGTATCCACTTCACCCGGCGGATCAGAACCTCGATGGCGCGGAACGTAAATCTGGTAATGGCCGTCCACATAGTCGAGATTCGCAACGACCTCCCAGCCGATATGGTTGACATCCCAGAAATTATATCGCTCAGCATCACCCGTGCGCCATCCACTGTTGGGATCGGAAAAGTCATCGAAGAACGCGCGGCTTACACGCAGGCCAGGTAGATAGGCCCATTCGCCATTGCCATACGCGTTTTTGCCGCGCACACGATAGTAATACGTGCCGCTGGTTTTGTCAGTAAAGGTGTAAAACTCTGAGGTAGTGAAGTACATCGCCGGGTCGCTGAAGGCCGCATCCAACGATTCCTGCAACTCATAACTGGTCGGGGCTGTCACCTCAGGGTAACCGACATAATCCCAGCTAAGCGTATAGTTCCCTTGTATGTCAGGCTCAGTCACGCTGAAATTGGTCGGCGGATAGGGCACCGGCGGCCAACGGCGCATGACCAGTGGCAGATAGATAAAAGAAGGCCTGATGATGTCCAACGTAACGGTCCGCGAGATGATGCGCTCGCCATCATCGACCCAGACGGTGTTGTCAATGTCCCGATCCAACAACATCGTAGAGCTAATCATCGCCCGGAACGTGAGCGTCAGACCGGTCTGTGCGGTGATGGGCGCACTATAAGTGATGATGTTCTGCTGTGCGTCGCATACAGGGAGCGCTGTTGCCGGATCGACGTGTTCGCTTCCACAGACAATCGTCAGCAGCGGTAGCAAGTGATCCGTAACCGTGATGCCGAATGTAGTGGTGTTGGGATTGTGCACTGTGACGACGAAAGTTACCGGATCACCCGCGTAGAGTTTAGCCGGCACATAACTTTTGGAAACGTCCAACGGTTTCGGCAAAGTGACTGTGTCACTCGGATAAAGCACGGCGACCCTAGAATCCTCCGCCGTCCCTATCGACGACAAGGCGATAGAGCGCACCGGCGCTCGTCCATAAACCGGCTGCGCGTGCGCGCGCAGAATCCCAAACAGGCCGAGACCCAACAAAAGGCTCACAATGACAACCGATCCCAGCAAAAACCATGACCGTCTATGCATAGCCATCTACATTATTCCCCCCTTCTCTGCTAAAATTTTCAGAATAGATCCGAGGGAACAATCATCACACGATGACTGTCCCCTCAGATTGCTCACACCTTTATTTATCGGTAACGCGGAAGTTATCGAAGCGCGACTGTATGGGTGTAATATCCCAGGAACCTGTGATTAACCCAACATGCGGGTCACCCGGCAAGCCACTCCAGAACGAGTAGGTGCCGATATAGTTGCCGTTAAAGAAGACACTAAATTGGGTATCACGCACCTCAACCCTAACCGTAACATCCTTGTCATAACCAGCCTGCAAACCAGGGCAAGTAGGATCGTTCCATCCACCCCAATTTCGATACACAAATGCGTCATTCGTACCGCGTGGTAAATAGGCAGCCGGCACATAGGGATGATGGCCAAAATCGGTGGTGTAATTGGTATAACCACTGATCGCGCAACGTCCCTCGAAGTTCCACTCGACAGCATAGAAAGTCTCAAAATACCCCGTACCGCCGTCCGTGCGCGTGCCGAGGAAAACCAACCCGGCCTTACCATTTACGGGCGAGTAGCCCCCTTCGTCCACAGCTTTGACGAAACGATGTAATACCTCCACATTGTAGGTGCGGTCAGAGTGCGTGTACGGCGCAGGCAGCAAGCCCATGCGTTTGTTATTCAAACCATTTTTATCCAAGAGGATTTTCATGCGATAGTAACCATTATCGTAGTTTGCATCCAATACCCCCCGTCCATCTATGTAATAGACCTGGTGTGGCCAGCCGCTGTTATAATTTGAGAAATTCTCAACGTACTCCTTAGGCTTAACCACGATGGTTTGCACATTGCTCCACGCACCACCGCCGTACGTATTGTGACCGCGCACGCGATAGTAATAGGTGCCCACAGGTTTGTTCGCAAACACCTGAGGAGAAGTCCGAGTCTCGTTGATCGTCGGGTTGGTAAAATTGGCGTTCGTCGCTTCCTGGAGCGTGTAGGAGGTTGGCTTATAGGGATCGGTTTCAGGGACGTAGATCCAACTAAGTTGGTAGTTGCCATAACCATCATTGTTATCAAGATTGAGCGTTGGCGCATAGGGTACCGGCGGATAGCGTCGCATAATCAGCGGCAGGTAAATGAAGCGCATGCCATTGCGGATCGTTACCGTGATGGTGTCAATCTTTTCCGGATCGAAGCCGCCGCCCA
>DYKY01000155.1 GCA_020722365.1 Thermoflexus sp. | reverse complement strand
CTGCTCCCACCCTCCACCGCTCCATCGTATCCAGCCAATACGCTCCGGTCATGACGGTATACGTTCCAGGAAGCGTGTCTGCCGGCACAACCAGATTGTGCCGCTGCACGATCACATCGCCGGGCTGCCATTGCTCGATGGGAAAGCCCAGCCCGTCTCCCACGGCCACACCGGTACCGTCTGGGCCGAGCAAGTGCGCCATCAATGAAAGCAGTCTTCCTGGGATGTCGTGAACACGCCAATGGGTCTCCAGGACAAGCGTACTGCCGGGCGCGGCATCGTCCGCGTAAAGGGTGTATCCCAGAAAGTCCAATGGCCCATCGACTTCAACATCGGATACGACCCTTTCCGGCGCAGGTGCGGATCCAGGCAAACGATAAACAACGTATTCCGTCTTCCCGTTTGCCGAACGCAGCCGCACGTCCACCTCGGCCATGGGCGGCGGCGCGACATCCGGCGACGCGATGAGGATGCCCGGTTGCTGTCCCGCCGGATAGACGACCGTTTGGGCGCAATCCGGCCAAAGGAAACGCAATGTGTCCACGCCAACGCGCTGCGCCACAACCTCAGGCGAGAAGGGGACGCCCGTGCAGAGCACTGCCCAGCCGGGCAGCGGCGCAGCTTCGACCTCGTAAATGAAGAGCGCGTGGCCCAAACGCGCTAACGGTTCCCGCTCTCTGAACCAGGCATACGTGTTGATCTCCGGCGCGTAAGGCCCTTGCAACACCGTCGCGCCGATGGCGTACAATCCCGGCGCGGGATGCCACGGCGCAAAAGCAACCGCGCAGGGGTTGGGCGGCAAGAATTCAGCATCGATGTCATACACGTCGAGCCGGGCCGGGCTGTAGTGCGCGTAATAGACGTGCTCTTCGCCGTGTTCGTCCATCCACGCGCGTAAGTCCCACAAATTCTGTCCCCAGTCCAGGTTGGAATCTACCAGATAGCGGTAGCCACCCCGCGCACCACCTGCAATCTCGTTGAAGAACGTGAGAAAATGCGGCGCGACGGCAACTGTGCCGATGATGAGCCAGATAAGGAGTAAGGCGTAAGAAGTAAGGGGGAAGGGGTAATGTGTGATGCGCGCCCCATCATTCGCCATTCGTGATTCATGATTCTTGATCCTTGATTCTTGATTCGTAATACGTAACTTGCCCCACCCTACTCCATATTTCGTACTCCATACTCCGATTCCCACATACAGAAACGGCAACAACGGCAACAAATGCCGGTATCCAATGTTGACCGAGCTAAACAGGCTGGAAGCGGCATACAACACCGGGAACAAGAGCAAAGACAATGTACCTAGCCACTTACGGTGCTCCGTGCGACCTTCGACCTTCGACGGCGGCAAATTGTCACTGCGACCTTTGACTCTCGACAAAACCGCCCAAACCGCGAGCACTAAAACCGGCAACGGCGTCTTCAACGCGAACGCAACCGGGAAATACCACCACCACCCGTGATCACTGACCCGCCCCATCAAGAAAGTGGGGTGTCCCACATCGTAATGCTCTCGCAGCGACTGAAAAATGCGCAGATGCGTCCCTGCCGGAAGCGGAAACGGGAACCCCGGCACGGGGCTAACCTCGAATCCATACCCCGCCCACACCACCAGCGCCGCAACGCTGAACACAATACCCCATGCGCCCAACAGGTGACGCGCAATTCGTAATTCGCGATTCGCTGATTCTCCATTCGCTGATTCGCCGATTCGCCGATTCTGCTTCACCACAGCCTGAACCAACAACAGCAACCCTACCACCGGCACAAGCATCAACGCCGACACCTTCGCCAACTGCGCCAACCCAAGCAAAAGCCCGATAGCGACATGCCGCGCCACACTTCGCCAAAACGTGATGCGTAATTCGTAACTCGTAATTCGTGTTTCGCAACTCGCAACTCGCAACTCGCAACTCGTCAGGTACAACGTCGCCACGATGAAAAATACCGCCGCCATATCTGTCGTGATGAGCGCGCCGTGCGCAATGCAATTGGGATCGAAAGCGTAGAGCGCCAGCGCCAATAATCCGGCGCGACCCCCACCTATATCTTTCGCCCAGCGGTAGAGCAGCGCGCCCAACAGCACACCAAGCCACAGGATTGGTATCCGCCCCGCTACGGCAATGCGCGCCGGTTCAGGATAGCGCCACACCACGGCGTCGGTGATCGCCGACAGGCTGGCAATTTCCCACCCATCGACAGCGCGAGGATCGGGCAAATCGGATTGCAGGAGCAGCGGAGCCGCCGCCAGCACATTCGCCAACGGCGGGTGGATGTGGACCGGTTGCAGGCGCAAGTCGCCGGTGCGGAGCGTGGCGTAACCAATCGCCAGGTGCGGCCCCTCATCGAAGGTGATCGAGGCGTGCGTCGCCTGAGTCATTCCTAGCGCGAAGTAAGCCAGCAGCAATCCAAGCAACACCCCGCGCGCGCCGAGTTTCTTCATCGTTCGGTGATCTCGATGTCCGTCAGATATGCGGCGGCAGCCCCGTCCTCCAACAGCACGGGCACGCCCCCTTCACGTTCCAACCCCACAATCAACCGATAAATGCCCGGCGGCGTCACCGGGTTGAGGTTGACATCGTAATGCATCTCGATAAAGTCTCCCGGTCCCCATCGTTCAGGCGGATCGAAATGCAGCACTGTCGGCGGACGCGGCAATTCACCACCCCAGACGCCCCCTTGCGCGTCCACCATCCGCACGAACGGCGTAAAGTCGAGCGGCGGCGCTGCGTCCCACACCTGCCAGTAGGTAATCACGTGAATCCAGTTGCTCGGTGGATGCAGCGAGTTTTCCGTGGGCGGCAGGCGTGTGGCGTCTACCCAATAGCCGGCCAGCGCCAGACCATTGTCGAAGCGCGCGACCAACGGCACGGCTTTGGCAGGCAGCTCAGGATGCCGCCACGCCGTACTGTAGCCATAGACCGCGATCTGCCCGTTATTGGGGTAGATAGCGGTGATTTGCGGATACATCGCGTTAGCGGCTTCGCGCAGTCGATGGCCTGGAGCCATAGCCTCGTCCTGATGGAGAACCAGCCACAACGTCGAATGTCCCGCGTCGTGCAGACTATTGTAGAACGCTTCCGGCTGATATGGGTCGCCGCGAAAGCGGTAGACTTGGGCCGGGCCGACGTAGTATCGCTGGATGGGACGGTGGATATAATCCGCAAAGCCCACGACCGCATCCTGAGGATCGGCGTGAACTTGAAGGTAAGTCGCCACCGCCCGCCAGTCAGAGCGTTGCAATACCGGCTGCGTGAGGATACGTCCGTTCGCCCACGCCGCTACGCCGATCATACCCAGAAATCCGACGTAGGCCAACGGTTTCCACCAGCGACGCAACGTCTCCAGCGCAAGTGCCAGCGTCAAAATGAAAAAGGGGAAAATGGCGCTGATGTACTTGGGCGCGAAGACCGGAATCTTGAACGAAATTGGGTAAAAGATCAACACCGGCAGCAGCAATAATGCGGTGACCCACACACCCTGTTTAAGCCCCCGCCGCCACGCCGCGATCAACCCGCACACCAGCAAAATAGCGAGCGGCGCTAACAAACGCCAGGGATGCATCACATAAAGGATCGAAAGCCGCAGCACATACTCCGCGCCGATCTCGCGCAGGATGTTCGACAGGGGCATAAAGCCTTTGCTCACATCCTGCAATTCAAAACCGGGCAAAAGGCGCAGCACAAATCTAATAACCGGCGCGTAGAATAGTGCCATCAAAACCATCGTGAGGCTATAACTCCGCAACGTACGCCACGCTTTCCACGTCGTCAGCAGGACAGCGATCCCTTGCGCAGCAACCGCCAACGCGCCGAAAAAGTGGCTGTAGACCAGCAAGTTGAGCGCCACGCCGTAAGCCAGCCACAGGAACCAACGATTATGCCGCAGCGCCTTGACCAGCAAGAGCGTCGCCAACGTCGCCAACAGCATGTGCAGCGCGTACATTTTTATCTCTTGCGCAAACCAGATGGCAAAAGGGGCCGCGGCGAACAAGACCGCCGTCGAGGTCGCCACGCGCCGCCCAAACCAATCTCGCGCCAAACGCCACAACGCCGCCGTCGTGAGTACGGAACAAAGCGTGGAAAAATAGCGCAGCGCGAAATCGCTCAAGCCGGTGAGGTTATGCCACCCCCATAACAGAACATAGTAGAGTGGGCCATTGTTTTCAGGTGAAACCACCAGGCGTACCATGTCCATAAACGGATGATCGACGAAGTAAATGGCGTACACTTCGTCAAGCCAGGCCGACTGCCAGTCCAGTGTGGGCACGCGCAAGAGATAGGCCAACCCCACAGCCAGTGTTGGCAACACCCACCAACGAGTGTTAGACCCAGAGCGCATCTTCATCGGCGACACCTGCGTTTGCACAAACCCAAAATGATAACACAGATTGCCATTGCAGCCAGTCCCAAACCCTGCCGCAAGGAAGGCGGGAAAAAGTCCATCTCAACGCTGTGCTCGCCCGGCGGCACAACGACGCCGCGGAAGATGCCGTTGGTCTTGTACAGCGGCGTAAGCGTCCCATCCATGCACGCGCGCCAACCGGGATAGAAGATGTCGGAAAGGACAAACAGCGCGGTTTCAGTCGTGCGTACCGCTATCCGCACGCGATTCGGCCCGTAGGCCAGCACTTCGAGCACCCCCTGGCCCGCGCCGTGCAACGCCGGGCCGTTTTCTACCGTAGCGACTGAAAGCGGGGCAAATTCGGGCGCAAACAGCACTGCATAGGCCTCCTCCAAACCCGCGACCGGGACGGTGTTATACACCAGCCACACACGATTCATCGCATTGGTGTTCAGGTGGATGTCCAATGCGGGCGCATCCAGAAAAACAGGCCAGATGCCATCGCCGCCGGGCAACGCGCCTTTGGGGACGATGATGTACTTGGCGCCAAAGAGTTGGTACACCGGCGCGCCCTTGTAGGGGACGGCCCAATAAAGCTGGTTAAAAGCGTACAGCTCCATCGGATTGCCGGTCCCTTGCACCACCTCGAAACCGGCCGCTTGCAGCACCGCCGGCGACCATAACCCGCGCGCCGCACCATCCACGTCCACCCGGAACCAGCCGGCGTCGGCATGGAGATAAGCCTCTGCTGCCGCGTAGGGCTGCGTATCCTGGGAGACGGGTTCGAGTTCGGCCCACGCGCCCTGCGCCGTGAGTTCGAGCAGCAACAGCGCCGCCAACCCCACCCCTTGCCAGCGCCGTCGGCGGAGCTGCGACAACGCCGCGACCGCAACCGCGATCAACGCTGCCGCGCGCAAGCCGGTTAACGCCCGCAGGCGCTGTGCGTCCCCTGGGACGCGCGCCGTCCACGCGGGCGCGCCGAGCCACAAAAGCACCCCCACTGCGAGTAACGCCCCGCCCCACACCAGCAACGTCCGGCGCCGCGCCCGGCCCAGCGCCTCCACGCCGAGCGCAGCGCCAACTGCCAGCGCGAAGGACAGCACGAAGATCGCACGCGCCGTCTTCCAGGAGTCCGCAAACAGCGGCAGGCGCGCGAGCGCCGGATAGAGCGGCCCCTGGTAGCCAAGCGCAAACAGGTACGCCAGCGCGCCCAGGATCAGCAAGAACCACGTCCGGCGGCGACGCCAACCACTCGCCACGCCGATCACGGCCAGATACAAGGCCGCCGCGCCCACATAGGCGCTTTCGACGCGGTTCCACGAAGGCCAGAACTCGCGCATCCCACGCCCGTGATAGGCCGGCGATAGCACATCCACGAGCATCTGCGGCGGGAATTCGTATCCGCGCCGCAATTCAAAAGGCACAAGCGCGCGTTCGGTATAGGGCAACCTCTCGAAGCCGGGCAAGAGATCGGGCGCGGCCAGAAACGCCGCCAGCACACCCACCAACGCCAGCCGTCCCACCCGGCGCGGCATGGCCTGCCCCCCACCACCCTCTAGCGCATGCCAGAGCGCGTACAACCCTACGACGAGCGCCGCGTAAAGCGAAGCCTGCCCATGGCCGGCGAGCAAGATCAGTGCGAGCGCGCCGCCCGCCAACGGAATACGCCGCGAAGCGCGCATTGCGCCATCCACCGCCCACAACGCCCACGGGAGCCAGGCCAGCGCGTCGTTGAACTGGGGATGACCCAGGTGCGCCACAAACGGATCGGCGAACATGTAGGCCAACGCGCCGACCGGCGCCGCCGCGCCGCGCAGCTTCCACACGGGGGAATGGCGCAGATAGGCGTACATCCCCACCCCGGCCAGCCACAGCGTCGCCATCCCGCGCAACGTGACCGCCCAGGTGGGAATGGGGTGCAGCAGGAACAACGGCCAGTTGAGCGGGTTGAACAGCCCGTACTGCGCTTCGGCCAGAATGGGATCGCCCGCCATCATCCGGGTGCTCCACAACGGCACAACGCCACGCCGCAGCCACTCGGCTATGTAGGACCAGACCGGGTAAAGCTGCCCCCACAGATCGCCGCCGCCGATGGGGAAGCGATAACCGGCCACCCACACCGGCCAGAAAAAGAGCAGCGTCGCCCCGGCCAGAAAAACCGGAACCTTTACCCGCCGCCACACCACCATAGCCGTCATTGACATCATTCTAAGGCTCAATCGTCACCGGTACTGAAACAGTCGGCAACCATGCATCCGGGGCAATTAACGTAAAGCCACGCTGATGAATCGGATCGAACAGGCCAAAGACCAGCGTGTAATCGCCCGCGTCCGGCGGCGCCGGCATACAAATGCGCTCCACGTACACATCGCCGGATTGCCACTCATAGCCCCATTGGCCGCGTCCGGGATACTCGCTCACCTGCGCGCCGTCCGCGTTGTACAGGCGATAGAAAGCGCCCACAAACCACTCGCCATACCCTGGCGGCAAAGGCGTTTCGACGCGCCAGTAGAACACGCCCTCGATGCATTGACCGGCTGGCGTGAATGACGGCAGCGTGTACCCCAACAACGTCAACCCGGCCTCACTCGGCCAGTTGAGTTGCGTGGCCGGTAAGCGGCGGGCGGACTCTTCATCGTAAGGCGCGATCTGCCAAAAATCGACCCGCGTACCATCGTCCAACACGACCTCGCGTTCCGGGAACTGCTCACCCTGCACATCCACATGCGCGATGGCAGGCGCAGTATCCACCAGGACGTAGAGAAGCGGCGTCTGTCCAGGCAGCACGATGTAGTCCGGGAAGTGCAGGTTCTTGATCGGAGCCACGTACGTCGCGCTGATGGCGCTCATAATGGCGCGATGGCCGTCCGCGTAGATGCGGATCGGATAGCCCGGCGCATCCCGCGTCAGCGCACGGATGGTCGCTCCCACACGGGCGCTCGCGTTAAGCTCCCACCCATCGAACCCCGGCACCGTCGGCGCACGCGCGACCTGTTGCCGCGCGTGATACAGGTTCAGTCCGAACAGCACGGTGAGACCCACCAACAGCGCCGCCAAAACATAACGCAGACGAGCGCGCTTCAAGGTCCACGCCAGGCCCCACGCCGCCAAAAAATGACCGGCCGGACAACTGATCAAAAGATAATAGCCATGAATAGCGAAAGCGGAAAAACTCATTAACCCAATCGGGATCGCAAACCACAAAACAAGAATCACCGCAACGTCGCGGTGCGGACCTTTTCGCCCAATTTCCACCAGCGCGCGCAACACGCCCAGCGCCAGCGCCAATTTGAGCAAATGATTGCCCCACAGCGTCGCCGCGTGACGCGTTTGATAAGCTGGTGTGTCATCCCGCGCCCAAACGTATTCGAAATCGTCCCCGGACACCAAGCGGACCGCGTGATCGAATCCTTCGCGCGTAAAAGCAAGCGTCGAATCGGGACTTAAAAACCCCTGCGCTTTGTCCAGATTTCCCTCGAATTTGCCCCACACACCCATCCCATAGACTGCCATCGCTATGGTGAACACCAGAGCCGCCACGTAAAAAGCGCGCCGTGGAACCCTGCGACGGAAAATCCACAGTACCGGGAGGATTTGCGCGAGAACCCCTAACGCCTGTAGATAAGTTTGCGTCATCACCGTAAACGCCAGGCCGCCGAGCAATATCCGATTCGGTTGGCGCTGGTCGGTCGCCAATGTCGGCCACACGCTCCAGGCAATAAAGGCGGTGAAGAATGGCAACAAGGCCGGCAGCCAGGTCGTCAAGCTAAAATAGACGATCCAGGGATTAATCGCCAACAACAGCGCGGCTAGAAAACCCACTGCGTCGCCAAGCAACCGCTGCCCGGCGCGATACACAAACCCAATCGCCAGCACATTGAGCGTCACAATAAAGATGCAGACGGCCCAGGGAGAACGCCAGACCAGCAAAGGCAACGCTTGCAGGTAACTCATCCCGATGGGATTATCCAGGAAAACGGAAGTGGGTTGCCCGATCAGAAGCAATTCCTTGCCATCCAGGATCCGCAAAGCATCGTAGAGCGGATAGGCGTTGTCATAGTTGAAGCGCACCAGGCCCAGGTTGAAAAAACGCAAAGCAGCGCCGAGCACCATCACCGCAATAAACAGCGTGGTGGAAAGATCCCATTTGATGCGCGCGTGAAATGTGCTCGTTTTCGCCGTATTCATTGTATCTCCCACTGCTGGACAACATACGCACCTTCGCCGTTTACCAACCCAAC
>DYKY01000154.1 GCA_020722365.1 Thermoflexus sp. | reverse complement strand
GAGAAACTAGGACAGGTCACACCTGAGGAATTGGCTCTAGTTGTGGAAGGGTTGAATGCCATTATTGGCGATTAACGCCAAATAGGCTATGTTTTGCGCAATGGTGACTTCAGTCATTGTCACAACAACTGAAGTCACCACTATGTACAAAAGCTATCTTATGCCGTCGCCAATTCCGGCGTCACCTCGTGTTGCCCCTTGAACTGGCTCATGTACAGATTGTAATAAAATCCGTGCTGCGCCAACAGCGCATCGTGCGTGCCGCGTTCGATGATTTCGCCATCGTTGATCACCAAAATCGCGTCCGCATCTCGAATCGTGCTGAGGCGGTGCGCGATGACAAAGCTGGTGCGGCCTTCCATCAACCGCAGCATCGCTTCCTGGATGTTTTTCTCCGTGCGCGTGTCCACGCTGCTCGTGGCCTCGTCGAGAATGAGGATGCTTGGATCGGCCAGAATGGCGCGGGCGATGGCAAGCAACTGGCGCTGCCCCTGGCTGATGTTGCCCGCGCGCTCCGATAGCTCCGTCTGGTAGCCCTCCGGCAGGCGGTGAATAAACTGGTCGGCGTTGGCGAGCTTCGCCGCCGCGACAACCTCGTCATCCGTCGCGTCCAGCCGCCCGTAGCGGATGTTCTCCATCACCGTATCGGCGAACAGGTAGGTATCTTGTAGCACGATCCCCAACTCGCGGCGCAGATCGGCCATCTTGAGTTGGCGGATGTCGATCCCGTCCACGGTGATGCTGCCGCTGTCGATGTCGTAGAAGCGGGTGAGCAGGTTGACGATGGTGGTCTTGCCCGCGCCCGTCGGGCCGACCAGTGCGATCGTCTGCCCGCGCCGCGCATGCATGCTGACGTGCTTGAGCACCGGCACATCTGGCTCGTAGCCGAAGCACACGTCGGTGAAGACGACGTCCCCGCGAATGTTCGAGAGCGGAATCGCGTCGGGCGCGTCGATCAACTCCGGCGTCTCGTCGAGGATGGCGAAGACGCGCTCGGCTCCGGCGATGGCCGATTGGATGCTGTTGTACAGTTGCGCGATCTGGTTCAACGGCATCGAGAACTGCCGCGCATAGTTGATGAAGGCAGCGATGGTACCGACCGTTGCCAACCCCTGCACCGCCATCCAGCCGCCGGCCCCGGCAACGATAGCGAAACCGGTGTTGTTGACGAAGTTGCTAATCGGCCCCAGCGTCCCGGCGAAGATTTGGGCGCGGGAGGCGGCCTTGCGCAGTTTGGCATTGACCTTACCAAACTCCTCGATCACGGCCTGCTCACGCACGTAAGCCTTGACCACGTGCTGCCCGGTGATCGTCTCCTCAATGATGCCGTTCAGGTCGCCGAGGTACTCCTGTTGTTCGCGAAAGCCCTGGCGCGTATACTTGGCGATCCGGTTGCTGAGGAACATCATCAACGGCAGCGTGATAATGCTCACCAGCGCCAGCCGCGCGTTGATAACAAACATCATCACCGCGACGCCTACCAGACTCAAGACACTGGAGATCAACTGCGTGATGCTGCCGTTGAGCACGTTGCTGACGTTTTCCACGTCGTTCGCCAGGCGGCTCATCAATTCGCCATGCGTGCGTTGATCGAAGAAGCGTAGCGAGAGCGTTTGCAGCTTGGCGAAGAGATCGTTGCGCAGATCGCGCACCGTTTTCTGCGCAACGGCAGACATGAGATAGGCTTCCACCCAGTTAATACTCGCCCCCACCACGTAAACGGCGAGCATCAACAGGAGCAAACGGCCTAAACCGGGGATGTCGTTCGTGAGGATGTACTCGTCGATGGCCTTGCCCATCAAGTACGGCCCCAACAATCCCAGGCCCGAGGACACCGCCACGAGAATAACGATGCTACCCAGCCCCCACCCTTGCTTTTTCAGATAATCCCACAGACGCAACAGCGTTCCGCGGATGTCCTTGGCGCGCTCTTTGGGACGCATCATGTGACCGCCTGGTCCACCCAGTCCGGGGCCGCCTGGACGCGGCGGAGTTTGTGTCGTACTTGCTTCACGTTTAGCCATGGCTCACCACCCCACTCCCCAGTTGGGAATCGTAGATTTCGCGGTAGACGGGGCTGGAAGCCAGTAACTCGCGGTGTGTGCCCTCGGCGACCACACACCCGTCGTCCAACACCAGGATTTTGTCCGCGTTCAACACCGTGCTGATGCGTTGCGCGATGACGAAGCTGGTACGGTCGCGCATAATGCCCTCCAACGCCTCCTGGATTTTCGTCTCGGTTTCAACGTCCACCGAACTGGTGCTGTCGTCCAGGATGAGGACTGCCGGCTTGACCACCAGCGCGCGAGCGATGGCGATCCGTTGTTTCTGTCCACCGGAGAGATTGACGCCGCGCTGCCCGACCACCGTATCGTACCCCTCCGGGAACTCGGTGATGAAATCGTGCGCCTGCGCGGCTTTAGCGGCAGCGATCACCTCCTCGTCGCTGGCGTCGGGCCGCCCGTAGCGGATGTTGTCGCGGATGGTGCCGCTGAACAGCACGGACTCTTGCAGCGCGATGCCGATGTTGCGGCGCAGCGCCGCCTCGTCGAGGTCGCGAACATCCACGCCATCGACGGTCACGCGCCCCCCGGTCACATCGTAAAAACGTGGGATCAGATACACCAGACTGGACTTGCCCGACCCCGTCGCGCCGAGGATAGCCACCGTCTGTCCCGGCTCCGCCACAAAGCTGATACCGGGTGGCCCACCATTATCGCCCGTCCCGCCACCAAGCACCAACTCGCGTCCCTCGTGGTCATAACTGAAGGTCACGTTCTCGAAAGCTACCCGCCCGCGCGGAGCGAAATCGACCAACGCACCAGGCTTGTTCTGCACCGTCGGCTCGCTCAACAGCACCTCCTGGATGCGATCCGCCGACGCCTGCGCCCGCGCCCAGTTGATGACCAACATGCTGACAAACATCAGTGACATCAATGTGCGCATCAAGTAGTTGATGAACGCGATCAATTGCCCCATCTGCATATCCCCCACCGTCACCATACGCCCTCCGAACCACAATGCGCCGACCACGCCGAGGTTGACGGCGATCAACATAAAGGGCCAGACAATCGCCACCATCCGCGATGCGCGAATCGTCTGATCCATCAAGGCATCGTTGACACGACCGAAACGCTTGATTTCGTGACTGGCGCGCACAAACGCCTTGACCACGCGCACACCGGCCAGGTTCTCCTGCATCACCGTGTTCAGGCCATCGAGCCGGCGCTGCACTTCGCCAAACAGCGGGTAGGCTTTCTTGATGACGACAACCAGCATCCCGGCCACCAGCGGCACCAACCCCACGAGCAATAACGCCAGGCGCGGACTGGTGAAGACGACCATCAGCAGGCTGCCGAGGAGCATCAGCGGCGCGCGCACCATAATGCGCAACATCATCGAGACCAGGCCTTCGACCTGCACCACGTCGTTGGTCAGGCGCGTGACCAGTTGTCCGGTTCCCAACTCATCGAGATTGCTGAACGAGAGCGATTGCACCTTTTTGAACAATGTGTCGCGCAGGTCCGCGCCGAAGCTCAACGACGCCAGCACCGAGAAGACGGTGCAACCCACGCCGCCTATCGCGCCGATGAAGGCAAAGCCAATCATCCACAGGCCCGTGGTGATGACGACCTGCATATCGAGTTGTGCCAATCCCACATCCACGATGCGCTGGATCATGCGCGGCTGCATCAAGTCCATCACCACTTCCAGGACCATCAACAGCGGGGCCAGGGTCGCCCACAACCAGTAGGGCTTGAGAAACTTCATTAATGCTTTCATTGATTTCATAAATTGTGCGATTCTCCTCAAATGAAGGTTGGTAATCAGGGATTGGGGAACGAATCACTCGTTACCGATTACTGATTACACTTTACTTTGCCGTCTAACTATTCTCGCTTCGTGTCCTTACCATTCCTGCTTATCGCCGCCGGCGCGCAACAAATTTTCGCGCATTTGCAGGAAGAAACGGCGCAGCAGCACACGCTCTTCAAGGGTGAAACCGGCAAAGGTCTCATCCTCAAGCCGGCGGAAAACCTGATTGACATCCTCCCGAATTGTGCGCCCAACATCGGTGAGATACACGCGCGAGACGCGCTGGTCGTCGGGATCGGCTTGGCGCCCCACAAAACCCGCTTTTTCCATCCGTTGCACCATTTTTGTGACCGTTGACGCCTGAATGTGCAGCCTTCCGGCCAATTCCGTGTGGGTCTGTCCATCCTGATCCCACAGCGCGAAGAGCAGCGGCGGCTGCCCGTGGTACAGTCCCAGCTCCTCAAACAACGTATGCACTCTAGCACGATGCAACTTCGAGACCTGCGCCAGCAAAAAGTCAAGTGATTCCGATCCCTCTTCGTGCGACATAAACACTCCTTCGAAAATTACTTGGGCGGCTAATATTTAGCTAACTAAATTATAGTCAGTGTCAAATGTTTGTCAAGAGGCAAAAGCCGAATCTGCCGAATGACATCCCCACGCCGAATCCAGTTCCTGTATATCGAGCGTAGCCACTTTGGCCGGACCGCCTTCCACGTACAGGCGCAGCGTGCGTTCAACTTCGGGCAAAATCACGCCCATCGGCAAGGCCACCAGCCCATTCGCGCCGAAGATTTCGAGCGAGGCGCGATCAATCAAAAAACGGAGGCTAAGGATACCGTTCAGGAGAGGCAGCGATACGGTGCGGCCTTCACACGTCAACGTCGTGGCCGTCACATCGTAGGTCACAGGGATACCGCGCAGCACAAAGCCGATTTCAGTCGCTGCGCCCGGGGCGATCTCGGCATAGATGTCGAATCGCTCGCCCGTGACAACGTTCAGCCAGTCCTCGCCAAGCTCAAGCATCTCATCCACCCAATGGACGCCCTGACAGTACAGGTCTGCAATCTCTCGCGCGGGAGAACTGCACAGCCGGATGCCCTCTGGCGTCGTGCGCAACGTCAGTTCGCAAGGGAACGTCATCATCTGGTTGAAGGGCATCCCCGGCAGGTTGACGCGCAGCCAGGCGATTTGGAGGCGCCGGCCGTCCGGCGTGTCGCTCCACGTCTGCGCGGCGTAGCTGTTGCCGTCCCCGGCATAGCGCAGCACCTCGGTTTCCGGCGTGAACGTCTCGCCGTCGAAGTGGCCGAGCACGTAGTTGCCGTTCGCGCCCCAGAACACCCAGCGCGTGTTCGCCGGGTCGTCGTCCACGGGCAACTCGAAGAAGTCGGGGCACTCGGTCGCGTCGCCGATGTGGACGTCGCACAGCTTGCGCCACGTCTTGAGATCGGGCGAGGCGAACAGCGCGTAATCATAGTCCACCAGGTAGAGCGCCATCACCCACTGTCGGCTAGGCGTGTGCCAGATCACCTTCGGATCGCGGTTATGCCCGGCGATGTGGCCGAGCACGGGATTGTCCGCGTACTTCACCCACGTCTCGCCGCCGTCCGTGCTGTAGGCGAGACATTGCGTGTACGGTTCGCCCGCGGCAGTGTAGATCAAGACCAGCGGCGGATCGTCGCCGTCCTGGAAACCGGTCGTGTTCTGCCAGTCCACCACGGCGGAACCGGAAAACATCGCCCCCAGAGGATCGGGGTAGAGCATGTCGCCGAGTTCCTCCCAGTGCACCAGGTCGCGGCTGACGGCGTGGCCCCAGTGCATGTTGCCCCAGCTCCAGCCGTAGGGATTGTGCTGGTAGAAGAGGTGGTAGACGCCATCGTAAAACACCAGCCCGTTCGGATCGTTGAGCCAGCCGCGCCGCGAGGTGAAGTGAAACTGCGGGCGGTATTTCTCACGGTAGAGGTCGTCCATCCCCAATGGAGCATCACTCTGCACGAGCGCCGCCAGCGCGTTCTCAGCTACGCCATCCACCGCCACCGTCAGCCGCGTCCCCTGGAACAGCGCAAGGTCCGCGTAGACCCAGAAATCGGCGTCCCCCTCGGCCAACTCGATGTCGAAGCGATACACCTCCGCGCCATCCACCACAAAGCGCACTACGCGCTTCTCTGCGTTATTCTTCACCGGCAGGTTGAGATAACGGTGTTCGACGAGAAATGTTCTTTCTGCCATGTTCTATCCTCCAAGAAATGCGACGCCAAATCTGCCGCTCATTGTACGCAAGAAATGGGAAATGAGAATCGGTTATACAACTTTCCGACATTCTGCGTTATACTAGAGGTAAACAGAGATTGAGAAAATGATAAATAGGAGGGGCGCTATGGAATTGCCAAAAGCCGATTCCCAACAAGTGCTGCGAGAACTAGAGAATATGTCGCCAGCCATGTTAGATCAAGTGCTGACCTTTGCGCGCTTTTTGAAGCATCAAAAGCAAGCGGGGCAAGTCACAATGCCATCAGAGCGTTATGATTTTACAGATTTAGTCGGGAAACTTTCATGGCGCGGAGACGCTGTAGCTATACAGAGGCAGTTGCGCGATGAATGGTAAACCAATCCGCTATCTATTGGACACAAATGCGGTGGTCGCCTTGTTGCAAGGCCATACGGGACTGGCGCAGCAGCTATTGGATGCTGAATGGGTAGGAATTTCGATCATCACACAGCTAGAATTTCTGGCATTTCCGGCACTTTCGACCAGTGACGCAGAGCATTTTCAACATTTCGCCCAACGGGTCAACGTGATTGGCTTGACACCCTACGCTGCGACCTACCTGCAAACGATTGTGCGAATACGACAACAATATCGGCTAAAACTCCCCGACGCGATCATCGCCGCCACCGCCTTAGAATATGCGGCGACCCTGGTTACGGCAGATCAGCAGCTACACGTCATACCAGAACTGGGGATATTGGATTTCTCCCAATAACTAACAAGGCTGTCGCTGCTCAAGTGTGGTAGGGCGAGTTGGAAACTCGCGCTTCTTCTCACACCAGAAACGCGGTATGGGAACCGCGCCTACGATTTGCTTCCGCCGGATCACAATTCGACGGGGTCTTGCGCGAAGTGCTGGATTGTGATCCAGCACAAGCGATTTTAGAAGGCCCTGACATAAATACACAGGGGACAGAGAACGCGTCGATATCGAGTTCAAAGTCGAGGTAATCCACGCTGCGCCTCTACACCTGTCTGCTGCGTGGATCTGGCGATCCCCTCGAAGCAGAATTTGCTACACGTCAGTATAGCGCAAAAGCGGGATAGCGTCAAAAGGAAATAGCTTTCAGCGATCAGCCGTCAGCAGTTTCCTGGCTGATAGCTGAAAGCTGACGGCTGAAAGCTCCTTTGACGATCCCCCCATTCCTGCTACAATCCACCCTATGAGCGAATACCCGCGTGTCATCCTGACCCCGCAGCGCGACGTGTCGGTGCGGCGGCGGCATCCCTGGTTGTTCTCCGGGGCGATCAAGCGTGTCGAAGGCGCGCCGCCGCCTGGGGCATTGGTCGCCGTTTACAGTTTCGAAGGGACGTTCCTGGCCTGGGGGCACTACAGCGCCGCCTCGCAGATTCGCGCGCGGCTGTTCGCGTGGGATGAGCGGGATGCGCCGGAGACGGCGGAGTTCTGGCGCGGGCGGCTGGAACGGGCCATCGCGGCGCGACAGCCGTTGCTCGCCGACGGGACCACCACCGCCTGCCGCCTCGTCAACGCGGAATCAGACGGCATCCCCGGCCTGGTAGTGGACCGCTATGGCAATGTCGCGGTCGTGCAGTACCTCTCCGCCGGGGCGGATGCGCGGCGCGAGCTGTTCAATGCGCTGCTGGTGGAATTGCTGCATCCCACCACCCTCTACGAGCGCAGCGATGTCGATGTGCGCGAGAAGGAGCGGCTGGACCCGCGCGAGGGTCTGCTCTACGGCACGGAACCACCGGAGACCGTCGAAATTTTGGAGAACGGATTGCACTTTGGCGTGGATGTCCGTCACGGGCACAAAACCGGCTTCTACCTGGATCAGCGCGACAACCGCGCTTTGCTGCGAGCCGCTGTTGCACAGCGGAGCGCCGTCACGCCGCTGAACGCGCCGACCGTGCTTAACGTCTTCGCGTATACCGGTGGGTTCGCCGTCTACGCGCTGGCGGGCGGGGCGTCGGCCGTGACCAACGTGGATACGTCGGCGGAGGCGCTGCGGCTGGGCCGGGAGAACCTCGCGCACAATAGCTTCGCGGAGGCCAACGTGGAGGACATCGAAGGGGACGCTTTTGCCATCCTGCGGGAGTTACATACACAGAAACGAACGTTTGATGCCGTTATTCTCGATCCGCCCAAGTTCGCTTTTACTCAGGGCGACGTCAAACGCGCCGCGCGGGGCTACAAAGACATCAACATGCAGGCGCTGCGGCTGCTCAATCCCGGCGGACTGCTCTTCACCTTCTCGTGCTCCGGGGCGATTTCCGCCGATTTGTTCCAGAAGATCGTGTTCGGCGCGGCACTGGATGTGAAACGCGATGTGCAAATCATCGGGCGGATGACGCAGAGCAGCGATCACCCGGTCGCACTCACGTTCCCGGAGGGAGAGTACCTCAAGGGGTTGGTTTGCCGGGTAGTCAGGTAGTCGTTAGTCGGGTGGTCGGGTGATCGGGTGATCGTCAGGCGAAGAGCGGATAGGGCTGTGGCCGGTCTCCAGACCGACCCACCGCTGGCGGGCGCGGTCAGAGACTAGGGCTGTGGCCGGTCTCCAGACCGACCCACCGCTGGCGGGCGCGGTCAGAGAC
>DYKY01000010.1:17692-43030 GCA_020722365.1 Thermoflexus sp. | reverse complement strand
GAAGTGGGGCAGGGGAATACATTCTAGTTTACTCTGCCTGCCTCTTAATTCATAATTCGTAATCATCTTTTAGGAGGTAGACAATGGCGCGTAAAGCACAACCGACCGAGATTTATCAACTCAAGGTTACACTCAAGTACAGCAAGCCGCCGATTTGGCGGCGACTCCTGGTGCCTAGCACTGTTTCTCTTAACAAGCTGCACTATATCCTCCAAACGGCCTTCGACTGGACGAATTCGCACTTGCACCAGTTCATTGTCGGTGATGGGCTGTACTACGGCGAGCCCCATCCTGATTATGGGGATTTTGACATGCGGGATGAACGAAAGTTTACATTGAAGGATATTGCGCCCGGCAAGGGCCACAAATTCGTCTACGAATACGATTTCGGCGACAGTTGGGAACATGTCGTTGTGGTGGAGAAAGTGCTGCCGCCCGATCCGGCGCAGACTTATCCCCTGTGTATCAAGGGGCGGCTGGCTGCGCCGATTGAGGACATTGGCGGGATGTGGGGCTATTATGAGTTTCTCGAAGCGATGAAGAACCCTGATCATCCCAATCACGCCATGTATGTCGAGTGGTATGGCGACGGTGAGGTTGACCCCGACTTCTTCGATCTGGATCACATCAACCAGGGTCTGCGCAATCTGAAGTAGCCGCGTATGGAACACAGGATCGATACGCTTTTGAGCGAACGGCTGTCGCGTCTGCATGCTTTTTTGAAGCGACAGGGGTTTTACCCTGTAGCGATTTCCTCGGCGCTCTGCGCTGGACTCTACGTCACGCGCGTTTTCATTGGGCGCACCTGGGACTTCTACTCGATGCTGTGGAACCTTTTCCTCGCGTGGATCCCTTATCTGAGCAGCATGTGGGCCATGCATTTGCACGAAAGACGCCCACGCCGCTGGTGGACGTTGCTAGTGCCCTTTGCCATTACGCTGGCCTTCTTCCCCAACGCGCCGTATATCGTCACTGACCTTTTGCATCTAGGGCCGCGTGCTACTATCCCACTCTGGTTCGATATCGGCATGCTGGCGACGTTTGCCTGGACGGGTATCATTCTGGGGATCTACGCGCTCAGGCTGATGCAGGAGATCGTCAAAGCATGGGTGGGACGTTGGCTCAGTTGGGGCTTTGTCTTAGTCGTTTTGGGGATGAGCGGGATGGGCATTTACCTGGGCCGCTTCTTGCGCTGGAATAGTTGGGACCTTGTTCTGCAACCCAAAGCCATTCTCTACGATATTGCGATACGTTTACGCCACCCCTTCGGTCATCTGAGCACCTACGGGGTGACGTTGATGTTTTCGGCGCTGATGTTTGTGTGCTACCTGGCGCTGACGGCGGGGCCGAAATCCAAACCCGAGTAGTCGCGATTTCCAAATCGCGTCAAGCGGTAAGGTGGGCGGTATAGGACTCGAACCTACGGCCTCCTCCGTGTAAGGGAGGCGCTCTAACCGACTGAGCTAACCGCCCGCAATGCAGTGCATCATAGCAGGTTTTGACTGCTAGTCAAACACGTAGGCCGATCGCGAATCCGGGAACGAATAAGCGAATTCGGGTCTTGGCTCAACCAGAAAGATACGTGAGCCAGGCGCCCATTCGTTTATTTGTTAAAAATTCGTGGTTGGCCTGTGGCTTGATGTCAGGCGGCAAGCGCGTCGACGAGCGCGGATTTCACTTTCTCCGGCTGCACGTCTTCGACCGCGAAGTTGTCACATCCATTGAACGCCGCAAACGCGCGTAGCTTCTCTGCCAACACCGGCAGCACAGCCTCGTACTCGTTGAAATCTGGTTCGAAAAGCAGCCGCTTGATGGGGTCATAGGTTTGTAGGAGGTATCGTAGCGCGCCCCGCACCAGCGGGTGATCGGCGGGCGCGTTGAATTCCCGCAGCACCTGCAATCCCACTGTCGTCGCCAGCACGGACGAATCCGGCAGCCGCAAGTCCGGCTCGAGCGCGTTGCCGAAGCCGCCGTCAGGATTTTGGAACGCCGCCAGCGCCTCGAAAATCGGCTCTTTCGGCCCATGCTCGAATTCATGAGCGTAGATCCGCTGTTCCAAAGGCCGCGCGTGGCGCTCGATGAACGCTTTCGCGCGCGCTTGTGCTTTACACGTTAGTTTCATCATTGAAAGTCCTCCTGAACTCGCACCTCTCTTTTGCTGTAATGTGGAGTATAATATACATTAGAATCCACATTGGGAAAGGGGATGGCAATGAAAACCGTGCAGATGACGATTGATGAGTCGTTGCTGTCTGAAGTTGATCACGTTATTCAATCGCTCAACACAACGCGGTCGGCGTTTATCCGCGACGCTTTGCAACTGGCGCTGCGCCAATACCGCATCGGCTTGTTGGAGCAGCAACACGCGGAAGGGTATGCGCGTTGTCCCGAGACGGCGACTGACGTTGTTGAATGGGAAGCTGAGCAGGCCTGGGGCGATCAATGAAGCAGGGCGAAATTTACTGGTATCCCTTCGCCGCGCCCGACAAGCATCGCCCGGTGCTCATTCTCACGCGGACTTCCGCGTTGCGTTTTCTCTCTTCTGTCACTGTTGCCCCAATTACGACGACGATTCGCGGTATCCCGAGCGAAGTGGTGCTTGGCCTTCAGGATGGTCTGGCAACCGATTGCGCGGTCAACCTCGATAACATCCAGACGATCCAGAAGGCCAAACTCGGTTCGTTTATCGCTTCACTATCCCCTGAAACGATGCAGCTCGTCAAACGGGCGCTACATTTTGCGCTTGGCTTGGATGAGTGCGGCTTGTATTGATGTAGTGCTTGCCGACCACGAATTTTCAATGAATGAACGAATAGGCGTCCGCTTAACGCGCGTTTTTTGTTTGGCTGAGATCTGAATTCGTTTATTCGTTCCCTTATTCGTGGTCGGCCTACGCGCCTGAATTCAACATCCGATCCGCCGCCAGCACGCAGAAGATGTAGTTCGCCGCGCCGGGCATCACGTACTCCGTCTGCTGCCAGAGATGGGGCCACGGGTCTTTGAGTTCAGGGAAATCCGGGCGGATGAGGGCGACGCCGGAGACCATGCCGCCGGGGATGTACGACCAGTCGGCGCGATTGACGCCGTAGGCCGTTGTGACCGATCGCGCGCCCACGCCCGACGTGAGTGAGACGTTCGACGCCGGATGGCAACCCAGAACGTAGTTGACCACGCGCAGGATGATTTCCCGGTCGATCAGGTCGGGGAACGCCAACCAGACTTGGTATAGCTCGACGGCGTACTGCTGAATCTTCCAACCCTCGCCCCAGACGTGCGGATGCCAGTTGACGCCGAAGGGATTGGAGGCCAGCTCTGCCGCGAACTTGGCCTGGCCCGCCTCCAGCACGGCCTGGAACGCCGCCGCGAACCCGGCGTCAGCGATGGCGGGCAGCGCGCGGGCGATTGCGCCGCCGACCCACTGCCCAACCTGTTCGAGAAGCGGCCGCATCGCCAGCAGGCGCGCGCGATAGCGTTCCTCGCCGGTCGTGAGCAGCAATTCCACCGCCGCGACGATCTCCTGCGCTTCCACACCGCGCGGGACGTAAGCCGCGCGCTGTTCGACTGGCGCGTGGGCGTGTTCGTAGTCCCACACCTGGATCGCCGTGTGCAAGCACTCGTCGGCGAGGTCATCCTCGTAGCCGCGCAGCACGCGGCTGGACGCCGCGAGCGCCGCCGCGACCATGTATTCGAGCGCGCTGTCGTGGTTGGTGAAGGCCCAGCGATCATCGTTTTTGTTTGCGTAGATGCGCCCGGCTTCGTCGCAACGGATCTGCCCGGGGGCGAGCGCCGGGTCGTGGATGCGATTGTCCGTCATCGTGGCGGCGTCGCCGAGGTGGGTGTACTGCGCCAGCGTGGCTTCGATGATGCCGTGGAAGCTGTGCGGGTGTTCCGTGCCCGCCGTAGCGCGGTAGCCGGAGAGCAAGTTCAGCGCGCCGTGGGCCACTTGCTCAACGATGTCGGGCACGCCGTCGGGCGTGTGGAGCAGCACCAGCCGCTCGTCTTGCTTCACCGTGGTCTGGTCGGTGTCCACACCGAACAGCTCGCGGATGAGGCAGAGCGCGTGCGTTGTCCGCGCCTGCGATCCCGCCGCCAGGTCGTAGTCGCCCGCGTCGTGCCAGCCGCCCACGTCCAGGTGGGGGATGTGCTCACCGGACGCGTAGGGCGTGTCGGTGGCGTCGTACTGGCGGTAACTGTCGAAGTGGACGTGCGGCGCGGGGGCTTGCAGGGCGTCGTCGAGGTGGCACGCGCCGTGCCAGACGCGCGATCCGTCGCGCACTTCGACATGGCACATTTGCACCGGGAAATAGGTTTCCAGCGTCGGCTGCCAGACGTTGTGCCGGTAGACCTCCGGGTGGATGGTGAAGGGTGGGGTGCGTTGTTCGCCGTACTGGACGACATACATGCCCGGCTCGCGCACGGCGCTGAAATCGAAGATCGCGTACTCGTAGGCCAGCCAGCGGCCCCAGCGCGTCGGCAGGTCGGCCCAGGTGGTGGTGAGGCCGCCGGCGTCCAGCCGTTTGAGGACGGCGGTATCGAGCGTTTCGGTGCGCGGGTCGAGTTCGAGGATCGCTTGCTTCACCTGGTCTGGATGGTAGCCGACCTGTGAGATGCAGATGACGGGATCGCGCCGCCACTCCGGGGTGCTGTGCGGCGTGATGCGCCATTGCAGCGCGTTTGTGGTCGCGCCAGCGCGGATGGCCTCTCGGGCGACGAACCAGCCGTTGGCGGCGGTATCGCGCCCGTCGTAGAGGAGGATTTCGCCGCTCAGCGATTCGATGACCAGACGGCGCAGCGGGTCGTCCGGCGCGACGGTGAGGGTGGGGCCGTTCGCCAGAGGAACGGGGCCGTGCAAGTAGTCGCCGGTGCGCTGCATCGGGCCGTTGGCTTGTTGGGGGAACACACGCGCCGTCTCGCCCAGGTGGAACGTCTTGCCGAAAAGCGCGCCGGGGTACAGTTCCAGGTTGAAGCCGACCTTGCCTTCCCATGCGGGCGGCAGGGCTTCGGCCAGGTCTACGGCGACGCGCAGACTCTCACCTTCGGGCCAGATGCGCACGCTATAGCGGATGTTCGCTTCCTCGAAGTGCGCCGGGACGGTAACGCATTGGCCTTCCACCTGCCGCTCGCCGACTTTGGGCAGCGGTCGCCATTGACCGGGCGTGGGTTCCAGACGCACGTCGCCGCAGGCCGCTACACGCTCGCCGTGCTGGATGAGCGTGAGGCCGCCCTGCTTGCCTTCGGGGTAGAAGTCGTGGAAGACCGTTGCTGCCAGGCCGGGCGCTTCAAAATACTGTCGATCGTTCAAAGTCCAGAAAGTTGTCATAGTCTTATAGTCCTTAGTCTCATAGTCCTTAGTCTCATAGTCCTTAGTCGTGTAGTCTTTAGTCTTATCGTCAGGGATTGGCAGTCCCTCCTGCGCTGATTCTACATTCGCTGATTCTTGATTCGCTGATTCTTGCTTCTTGCCTCCTGTATCTTGCCTCGTGCCCCTTCCAAACGGCTTGAGCAAGAGCAAAAAGGCGATGGCCGAGAGCAGGCGCAACGTGCCCGATAGGCCAAAAGTCCAATGATAGCCGAGGGTGTCGATGACCAGACCGCCGACGAGTGGGGCGACGATGCTGGCGATGTTGGTGAGGGTGGCGTAGCTGGCCGAGGCCTGGGTGCGCAGTTTCTGATCGGGCAATTCCAGCAGCAGATTGAAGCTGGCGACGTTGAAGCCGGCCCACAGGAAGCCACTTTGCAAGGAGATGAAGATGACGTGCCACGGTTCGGTGACGAATATCCAGGCGAACGGCATGTTGGGGATGATCAATCCGCACAGCGTCATCACCCAGCGCGAGCCGTGCTGGTCGATCAGCCGCCCCCACACGCGCTGGCCGATCAGGCTGGTGAGTGAGGTCACCGTGGTCAGAAGCCCGATGAGGCGCGTGGTCGATTGCAGCACATCTTTTTGGTAAACGGTGAAGTACGTCCCGGCAACCTGCACGCCGAAGGTCCAGAACATCATGATGATGGTGAAGTAAAGAAACGTGCGGTCGTTGCGCAGGGCTTGCCACAGCGAAGCGTGCTGTGTTTGCGAATCTGTTGTGAGTGGCTGTTCCGGGATGCGTGAGTAGGCATAGGATGAGGTCAGGCCAACAATGAAGGCCAGCGCGAGGCTGACCTGATAGCCGGGGATGCCGCCCAATCCGTCGATCAACTGCCCGGCCAGCGGCACGATCAGCATCGAAGCGAGCGCCATAGCTATGTTGCGCGTCGAGAAGTAACGTCCACGGTGTTGGAGGGGAACGACTTCGCCGGTCATCGATACCCAGGCCGGGTGGAGCAGGTTGCCGAGTCCGGCCCGCAAAGCGAACAATCCGATGACGATGTAGACGGCGGTATAGCCGGTGAAAAACAGCGGGACGAGCGCCGCCAGCAGAATCAACGTACGGAGGAATGCTGAGACCCACACGATGAGAGGTTTGCGTCGCCCGAGTTTTTGCACCAGCGCCGCGCCGGGCAGCGGGGTCAGCGCGCCGAGAAAGCTGGAGGCCGACGCCAGCGTCCCGATTTGGGTGCTGGTGGCGCCCAACGCCAGCGCGTACAGGGAGACGTAGGTGTCGACAAAAGCGGCAGAGATGGTTGCCAGCAGACCGTCCCACCAGAACATTTTCATGCCCTTGTGGTAGCGGCGCGGCACGCCGTCGGTGGCGAAGAGGTCCAGATGCCGGAGGCGCTCTTTGATCCCGCGCCACTCTGGTAAACGGTTCTTTCTCACAAGCTTATCCTCAAGAGAATTCAAAGTTCGTCTATTCTACCATACAAAAACTGCCTGAGAAGGGAGTCTCAGGCAGTTCGTGAAGGTGGATGCTGGGGCTATTCGTGCGGCGTTGCGGAGTTCCCGTTATACAAGAAGCATTTGACGAGCACGCCGTCAACGTCAATATCCTGGGGCGCCTGGTTTTTGCATATATCCATAACATAAGGGCAGCGTCCGGCGAATTTGCAACCCACCCGCATATATTCCTCTTCCTCGGTTTCTGCGAGTACAATCCGTTTGCTCCAGCGCTTTGTTGGGTCCGCCTCAGGGATGGATTCCCGTAGGAGCTGCGAGTAAGGGTGTTTGGGCTCCATCAAAACTTTCTCTACCGGTCCCATTTCGACGATATTGCCCCTAAACATAATCGCGATGCGCTCGCTCACGTAGTAGGCAGTCGCCAGATCGTGCGTGATGTAGAGCACGCCCAGGCTGGCCTCTTCCTTGAGCCGTTTGAACAGGTTGACGATGGACATTCTCAGCGAGGCATCGACCATCGAAACCGGTTCGTCGGCAATGAGCAAGTTCGGCTTGGTCAACAAAGCTCTGGCGATGGAGACACGTTGCAGTTGCCCGCCGGAGAATTCACTGGGGTATTTCCCGGCGAATTCTTCGTAGGTGAGTCCCACCAACTGTAGTGTCTCGTCGATCAGCTCGATAGCTTCGCCTTTGGTTGCCGCCATTTTGAAGTTCTGGAGGGTCTCGAAGAAATACCGGTCAACGACGCGCAGGGGATTGAATGTGCCAAAGGGGTCTTGAAAGATGGCCTGGATACCCTCTTCTTGCCAGACTTTCTTGCCTTTGGTTTCTGCGCGATCTTTGCCTTCGTGGATGATCGTGCCAGAAGTCGGTTCTTCGAAACCCAGAATGATCTTGGCCGTTGTGGTCTTACCGCAGCCACTTTCACCCGCCAGGGTGAAAATCTCGCCCGGTTTGATGTAAAAGGACACGTCATCGGTGGCTGTTAATCTGACTCTTGAGAGTATACTCCCCATGGTGAATACTTTGGTCAGGTTCTTGACTTCAAGCAGTTTTTCCATGCTCTCCTCCAACCAACCAGCAGGCGACTTTGTGGTCGGTATCCAGTGTGATGAGGTCTGGCGTCTGTTCCATGCAAATTTTCATGGCGTGGGGACACCGGGGATGGAACGCGCATCCACTTGGCAGATCGATGAGCGAGGGAGGGCTTCCGGGCACGCTTTGGCGTGTCGACTTGTCACCAAACTGCGGGAGTGAATTGATCAAGAATTGGGTATAGGGATGCTGTGGATCGCCGTAGATCTTCTCGGTCGTTGACTCCTCGACGATCTTCCCGGCATACATGATGCCGACCCGATCGGCGATATTGGCCTGCACGCCCATATCGTGTGTCACCAGGATGATGGTGTTTTTCAGCTTCTTCTGAATATCCATCAAGAGCTGCACAACGCCGCGCTGAACAACCACATCGAGCGCCGTGGTTGGCTCATCCGCGATGATGATGGAGGGCTTCAACAGCGCCGCCAGGGCGATTGTCACCCGTTGTCGCATTCCACCGGACAACTGGTGTGGATATGAGTCCAAAATCTTGGGCGGCAGGCCCAACTCTGCGATATGTCGTTCGGCGAGCTGGATGGTTTCTTCTTTGCTTTTCCCACTCACGTGACTGCTGATGAAATCCTGGTAGGTCTCCTTCAGCTTGATCACAGGATTGAGTGCGCTCATTGAGCCTTGGGGCACGTAAGCGATGTAGTCCAGCCGCAATCTCCGCTTGGCTTCCGGACTCAGGGTGGCGACGTCGACCGCTTTCCCATCGATGTAATAGAAGATATAGCCATCGACCAGGCGCAGCGGGGGCTCGATGGCGGCGGCGAGGGCTTTCAGCAGCGTCGTCTTTCCACAGCCGCTTTCGCCGGCGATGCCGTAGACTTCGTTGGTCCGGATATTGAGATTAACGTCGTTGACTGCCTTCACGACCTTCTGGGCACCAAAGACGTCAAGTATGTAGAAGGTTTTCAACCCTTCGGTTCTGAGTATGGTTTCGTTCATGGTCACCTCACTGCGCCCCGACGCGCTGGATGCGCGTTCTTGGATCCAGGTATTCGCTGATGCTGACGGAGAGCCAGTAGAGAGCAATAAACATGAAGAGCGATAAGACCACAGGCGTCAAGACCCACCACCAACGTCCTAAGAACATAGACTGGTAGTAGATCGCCCAATTCAGCATCGTGCCCAGGGTGGGAATGTTGATATTGACCAATCCAAGGAGTGCTAATGTCATCTCCAACCCAATCGCCCATGATATGTTATTGATCAAAGTCGAGAAGATCAACGGCATGGCAAAGGGCATGTATTCGTTCAAAACCAGTTTGACCGTCCCCGTACCTGAAAGGATAGCTGTCTTGGTGAACTCTCGCTCACGCAAGCTCAAGATGATCGAGCGGATCACGCGCGCGTCCCACGCCCAACCGAAAGCCGATAACATCAATCCCAATAATGCCAGGTTCATGAATTTGCGCACCATCATAGCGATCATGACTATGATCAGGAAGAGTGGGATGACCAACAGACTGTCGCTGATAAACATCAATACCCGGTCGGCTGAGCCTCCTAGATATCCGGCGATCATGCCAACCAGGATGGCGATCACTCTTGAAACCGATGCGGCGATGAGGGAGATGATCAGGGAATTGCGCACCGCAAAAGTGGCCTGCCAGAAGATATCCTGCCCGTTCGAATCGGTGCCGAGCCAGTGTTCAGCCGACGGTTTTGTATCTTTCGGGACAACGTTCCATAGAGTGGGGTCGTAAGGTGAAAAAAAGGACAGGATGGCCAGGGTCAGGATGATCACCAGTACGCCGAAGCTGAAGCAGAAGCGATAATCTCTGAATAAATCTTTGAGGACTTTCACGTGACTGAACTCCTTAATAGTATCTCACCCGGGGATCAAACAAGGGGTATGTCAGGTCAACGACCAGGATCGCCGTCGTGATACCGACGATAGAAAAGAGGGTGATCCCCATAATCAGGTTATAATCTCCTCTGATAACGGCATTGTAAAGCAACATTCCCATACCGGGGTAAGAAAAGACAATCTCTGTAATCAGCGCCCCGCTAAAGATTTGCCCAAGCCCAAGCGCCAGGCCGGTGATTTGCGGCAGCAAAGCGTTGCGAATGACGTACTTGCCCACGATGCGGCTTTCGGTAACGCCACCTAGCTTGGCATACTGGACAAAACTCTCCGCATTGACGTTCTGTACAATCAGCTTCATCGTTTGGAACGTGACTGCCCCTCCCAGGATGCTTAACGAGAGGGCGGGCAAGGTCGAATGCCAGAGGACGTCCTTGATATAGCTCCAGGTGAAGGTGGGGAGGGCTCCCAATGATGCACCGCCTGCAGTCGGGAACCAACGCACAACAAGGCCGGCAAAAATGACGAGCAACGCGAAGGCGAAGATGTAATAGGGCAACGGGCGGACCACCATGGCGACGGCATCCAGGGTTCGCGACCAACCCTTCCGCGCGTAGTAACCCGCTACCCCCCCAATGAGATTTCCGAATATCGTTGTGATTACAGTCGTGGTCAGCAGAAGCCCCAAAGTCCAGGGCATGGCGGTGAAAATGAGCTGGTTAACACGTGTGGGGAATTGGAAGAAGGAAACCCCGAAATCACCACGGAATAGCCTGCCCCAAAAAGCCCAATATTGATCGAGCCAGGAGCCTTCCAGGCCATACATCTCGGTCAGGTCAGCGATGATGTCGTCCATTGTGCCCGGTTCCATTGTTGAACCGCGCCCCCTCATCTCACCGATCATTCTCATGACAGGGTCAGTCGGGGTGAGTCTGGGAATGAAGAAAACAACAGTGATGCCCAGCCAGATGACGAGAACGTATGAAATTAAACGAGGGATGAGATATCGTTTAAAAAATGTCACGGCGACCACCTCACTTATCTGGGAAAATCCTGGGCGGGCAAGGCACCCGCCCAGGATCATTGTACCATCAACCCACCTATTTACCGGTGGCTTTCAGGAATGGAGTAAAGTACTTGAAGTTGGGCCAGTGTGTATAAGGCTCGTTATAGGCGTTTTCACTGCCAGGCCAGTTGGTCCAGAAGTACTCGTCCCAGCCGACGAAGCCGATGTACCCGTAGGTCGGGACGCCGGGCATATTTTTGACCGCTTCCTGGAGGCCCTTGGTGCCTACGGCGATGACGGCCTCAGTATTGAAGGGATCCGTCTCGCGCAGCTCCTTGATGATGGCGTCCATTTCGTCGCTCGACCAGCGCGAGTAAATGCCATTGGTGCGCTCTCCCAGGGGCTTCTTATAGGCGGAATTCCACCTGTCGAGTACGCGATACAGGTCGGGGCCTGCACCCCAGGGTTCTTGCGCGGGCCAGGCGCCGCTCACATCAAAGTCGCCGGTGGCTCCCAACCCATCGCCTTCAGCGGTTATGTACTCCTCAGCCTCGATGCCGAACTTTTTCCATTGCTGCACGGCAGCCGCGCCATTGCGCGCATCATGGTTGGAAAGTACAGTGCCATGCATGAAGGAGATCCTCCAGGGGGTACCATCAGGCAGCAGCCACTTCCCGTCTGCGTCCTTCGAGAAGCCATTCTTCACCAGCAGCTTTTCGGCGATCTCCGGGGCATACTTGTACCACCCCAGCCCGAAAGCCTGTTCGATGAATTCTGGCGTATCCGGGAAGACGTAACCACGGCTCCGGGCGTAGTCTGCGACGCGTTGCGACGCAGTGGGGTCATAGGGAGCGAAGGTTTCGCCGTCGCCAACATCAATGGTGAAGGACTTCAACCACTCCTGCATCGGCGCGATGTAATCCTTCGGGTAAGGGCCGAGGTGCGGGACGTGCACCGGACTCAAGGTTCCGGTAGAATCGACGGCGATGCTCGTGTACTCGACGATATCGATCGCCAGCACCAATGCCCAGCGGACATCGACGTTATCGAATGGCGGTCGGGCGGTGTTGAAGAGAATGCCGGTGATGCACGGGTCATTGTTGACCACGAAGGGGAAGGTTGGCTGGTAGGCGCGGGAGGTCTTCGACTGCGCCAACAGCGCTTTGAGACCATCGGCTGAGAGTTCCGCCACGTCTAGTTGATGCTGCAGTTGCGCCAGGATTTGAGCGCCTTCAGTATCAAAAGCCTGGAGGATGATGTACTTTGGCTGAGGCTCGCCATACATGATCCCGGTCGGACTCTTGTCCCAATCTTCACGCCGTTCCCAGGCTGTCCAGAATCCTTGGGGATCATAGCTGTGCAGTTTGTAAGGACCGCACCCTACATACGGATTAAAGGTAAACTGGACTGGATCTGCTTCCTTCTCGAAGATGTGCTTGGGCATAATCCTGGTGCAGCCCCAGCGGTCGAGGAAGGTGGTGTGGAAGCGGGAGTTGGGCTGGTTCAGAACAAACTTGACCGTGTAGTCATCCACAGCAGTCACAGAGGCGACGTTATCCACAAAGAAACTATGGGCGCCGAAGCCATCGAACCCCATAAGGGTCTCGACCGTGAAGACCACATCGGCAGCAGTGAAGGGTTCGCCGTCATTCCAGGCAACGCCCTTGCGGAGAGGGATTGTGCATTCAATGAAGTCTGCGCTGTAAGTCGGGTCACCGTCAGCTAGGCCGTTGACGATGTTGCCCGTGGCAAAGTCGACCGACCATAACGGCTCGTCAGCCAGGTTCTGTAGGCCGCGGTCTTGCCATTTCCAGCCAACCCATAGGTTCATGTTGTCGGGTGAACCGACACGCCCGGTGAGCTGTCTGGCGATCAGTGTCTCGCTTCGGGGGAAGGTGCCCAACACGGCGGGCGCTTCTTCTTTGGGGGCTTCAGGTTCAGGTGTGGCCGTCACCACTTTTTCGATGACCTGCGTCTCGATGACTTTCTCCACGACCGGTGTGCCCTCGACGATTTTGGTCACTTCCTTCTCAACTTCAACCGTTTCCCTGATAACCTGCGGCGTGGGGGTGCTACAGGCCGTTGCTGCCATCGCGGTCGCGAATACGGCCGCACTGCGCAGAAATTCTCTGCGCGTGAGTTTCTTTCTACTCTCCTTCATTTTTTGCCTCCAGATAGTTTTAACTGAAACTAAACACATGTACAGATTTTAGAGTCGAGTGAATGATTTGGATATATGGCTTATACTGCTCCTCCTTTTCTGCTATTCATATTGTTGCCGGTATTGTTACCGAAGACGATAATAGAGAGAGTTTGCAACAAATTGCTACTTGATAGACCGACATGAATCTCTGATGACCAGCCGGGTGGGAATTTTGCAGAGTGGCTCGTCCAGCGTTTCGCCCTGGATCAACTTGATCAACATCGTTGTGGCCACATACCCCATCTCACTTACGGATTGATCCACCGTGGTTAATCCTGGCACTGAACACATGGCTTGTGGGATATTGTCGAATCCGACCACCGACAAATCCTCCGGAATGTGCAGGCCGGCTTCGCTCGCCGCATCGATAACACCGAGTGCGGATTGGTCATTGGCGGCAAAAATCGCTGTGGGTGGATCCGCCAAGGCGAGTAAGTGCTGCGCACTATGAAACCCCGTCTCGCGTGTGTAGTCGCCCGGCTGAATCAGTGCTGGGTCAACTGGTAATCCGGCTTGCTCAAGCGCCTCGATATAGCCTTGTTGCCGATGACTTGTACTGACCAGGCCTTGACGTCCGGTAATGAACCCAATGCGTCGATGTCCTAAACCAATCAGGTACTCCATTACCGCAATGGCGCCCTCGCGGTTAGCGGAAATGACGGCAGGTAATGTGTTGTGCTCGTGGGGATCCACGGCCACCAGCGGTGAAATGGCGGTCAGGTCCTCTGTCGTCGGGGTTACAACCAACACGCCGTCGGTAATACTGCCATCCAAACGCGACAAATGCCGGCGTTCCCACCCGGATTCTGCCGTCGCAGCGACGCGGCCACCGCTATAGACAATCAAGTCGTACTCAGTGCCGCGAATAGCCGTGCCGATCCCTTTGAATAATTCAAGACTGAAAGGATCGCCTAAATCAACCACCAGAATGCCGATAACGTTGGTGCGCCGGCTGCGCATACTGGTCGCGGCAAGACTCGAAGTGTATCCCATTTCTGCGATCACACGTCGTACCTTTTCATAAGTTTCTGTTGCGACGTCGTCCTTATCGTTGAGGACACGCGATACAGTCGAAACCGAGACCCCACAGGCTTCAGCAACGTCACGAATGGTGAGAGTATTTTTTTTGCGACTCATACTGGCTCGAATGTGGTGAATTGCTCTCCGGTAACAATATCGGTATCGTTACCGGAGTTTATATAAACTATAGCACAGTTTTTTTACTGTGTCAATAGGTTTAGTGACCAATTCGCTAAATTGCCGGAAAGTGCATCTTGTGTCTCTGTATCGCGATGAATTGTGCGTCTATGCAAAACGTGGTATAGTTGGTGTTGCTTGTGATGATGATCCTCAAAGGAGTACAAACGATGAACAGTGTATCCTCTTTTGAAACGCGGCTCCGGTTCCTGCGTGAGCAGTATGCCGCATTGATCGAACGAAAAAATACGGTCAATCCTGCCTGGTCCAATGGCGTCTTTGACCGTTGGACGTACCCGGTGCTCACCGCCGCGCATACGCCACTCTTCTGGCGATATGACTTCAACCCCAAGACTAACCCTTACTTGATGGAGCGCATGGGCATCAATGGCGTGTTCAACGCGGGCGCGATGGAGCTGGATGGTAGAATCCTCCTCGTCTGCCGGGTGGAAGGCTATGATCGCAAGTCCTTCTTCGCCGTAGCCGAAAGCGAGACGGGCGTGGATGGCTTTCGCTTTTGGGATTACCCCATCGTTATGCCAGAGACGGACGATCCCGACGTCAACGTCTACGATATGCGCGTGGTGCAGCACGAGGATGGCTGGATTTACGGCGTCTTCTGCACCGAACGCAAGGACCCCGACGCGCCGCCCGGCGATTTGAGCAGTGCGGTGGCGCAGGCCGGCATCGCCCGCACCCACGATCTCGTCACCTGGGAACGCCTCGACGATCTCAAAACGACCTCGGCGCAGCAACGCAACGCGGTTTTACTGCCGGAGTTTGTTCAGGGGAAGTACGCCTTCTACACCCGCCCGCAGGACAGCTTCATCGAGGCGGGGAAGGGCGGCGGCATTGGCTTTGGTTTGGCAGACGACATTGCGCACGCTGACATCAAAGAGGAGATCATTGTCGATCCGCGTGCTTACCATACCATCAAGGAGCTAAAGAATGGCGCGGGCGATGTCATCAAGACGCCGGCTGGGTGGCTGCACATTGCGCATGGCGTGCGGGGCTGCGCAGCGGGCCTGCGCTACGTGCTCTATGCCTTCCTCTGCGATTTGGATGACCCAAGTAAGGTCATTGCCCGGCCCGGCGGCTACTTGATGGCCCCTGAAGGTGAGGAGCGCGTGGGCGACGTCTCTAATGTGCTGTTCTGTAATGGTGTTGTCGCTCGTGCAACTGGCGATGTCTTCATTTACTATGCTTCGTCCGATACGCGCATGCACGTGGCGACAAGTACCGTTGACCGGCTGCTGGATTACGTCCTCAATACGCCCGAAGACGGCATGCGCTCTGCCGCCTGCGTCGCGCAGCGCATCGCGCTGATTCGCAGGAACATGGAGATTGACAATTGGTGATCGGTTGATTGGGCGAAAAAGTCTCGACTTTTGACTTCGGACTAGAGACTAACCTTGAGGAGATGCTGGTGCTGATGCACACCCTCCCGCATCAAAATGGCTGACTACGTGACTAACGACTATATGACTATTTTCGAAGGAGGTGGGTTGGATGAGAGCAGTTAGAGTAGGTCGATTGATGCTGGCGTTGGCCGGCGCCTGCATCGCTTTGGTCTTTGTGTGGTTGGCTCAGCGCCCCGCGACTTCCTACGCGCAAGAAGGCGATATCTACGTCGACAAGCAACTGGGGCGCGCCAGCAACGTGATTTACATCGGCGAATACATCACCTTCACCATTTACATCCGCAATGACTCGGCGTTCACCATAACGGTGTTACCTCTGACGGACGACTACAATCAGGCGGTGCTGGCTTACGTCGACGCGAGCATTGCGCCGAATGTCCTGGACGAGACCGAAGGCCGTATCGACTGGAACGATCTGACCGAATCCGTGGGCGATCTGCCGCCAGGTCAGGCGATCACGGTGGTCGTGGGCTTCATTGCCGAACATCCTTCGCCGAGTGTCGTTAATGCGGCGGAAGTTCATGATGCGATAAACTTGAATGGAGATGTCGTAGGGGGCGACGATAACAGCGATGAAGGTGAGTCTGTGGGCGGCAGCGCCCCTGTCACCAAAACGCTGGTTGAGCAGACCGGGGTATTGGTCACATTCACCGTTGAAGTGTGGAATCATGGCTACACGACGATGACGATGACGTTGTTGGAAGATACCTACGATCCGACCGCCCTGGCCTTTTTCTCCGCCGATCCACCGCCGGACGAGTGGGATCTCAATGTCGGTTTGCTGCGGTGGCCTGATTTGACGCTTCATACGGGTGACATCCCGCCGTTTGGAGTGGTAACGGTAACGACGGTTTTCACCACGATTGGGAATATCGGTGCGGGGACGGCAAATGAAGCTCGTATTGTCGCGGCGGGCGATTGGTACGGCAACGACGTGGCCGGCGGCGCGGACCAGATTCCTATCGTCATCATCGACCGGCCCGGAGGCCCGACACCGACACCTGTGCCGCCCCCCACAGCGCCTTCTCAACCGCCACAGCAACCGCAGCCAACGCCCACACTTGAGATCGCGACGGCTACGCCGGTTCCCGTATTGCCTCTACTGCCCGAAACCGGTACGGGAAATGTTCTGGGTGGCTTGCTCATGTTCGGTGGATTGGGGCTGCTCCTCGTCGGCTGTGCGCTCATCCGCCGGAAAACTGGAATAGGGAATCTGTAATTGGTAATCAGGACCTGGCAATTGGATGATTTATCGAAGAGGTTTGACTTTCGATCTTCGACTTTGGACTTTCGACTATCTTAGGAGGTTTTGACATGGAATACCGATCATTAGGACGTACAGGCGTGATGGTGATGCCGTTGTGCTTGGGCGCGATGAACTTCGGCGGGCCGACGAACGAGGCTGACTCCATTGCCATCATCAACCGCGCGCTGGATGGCGGCATCAACTTCATCGACACGGCAAACGTAACTCAATTACACTTTTATTGATGAGGGTGCATTCCATTCGCGCCTTTCCGTTTTCCACGATAATACGCGCGTCTAGGGTGTCGAGTAGTCGCCTTTTCGTGGCGTGGTCGGCGTTCTCAGCACCTTCACGGCGCCTCTCCGCAAACTCTACCATTCCCGCTATAGCTTCATCGGTAAAGTGCCGTTGTGATAATATCGCTTCCAGTTCGTCACGTCGCGCCACGAGCCGCTTGTGGCGTTCGTTGACTTCGAGAGTGCCCCGCCATACTGTATCCGCACCCACATTTGATTATGCCGGTCAATAGATAGTCTAGTTGGGCGTTGCGCTCTTTTTGTAATTGCGCCAGTTCCCAGGTTGCCAGGTCTACAATTGCGGGGACGGTGACATAGATGGTCCGATTCCATAGAACGTGATTCGTGTGCGCGTGCGCGGTATTCGTGTGTTCGAAATTTAGGCGTTTCAGTCCAAGCGATAAATGCAGCGCGGTGTGACATTTTCTCGGAATTGCTCAATCTGCGCCAGGATCTCCGCGTCTTTGGTGAAGAAGAATACCTGGGTCTCCATTGTCGCTTGTAGCAGGAACGCTATGGTGCGCTCTCGACGCTCGCGGTCGTACTGTACCAGCGGATCATCCAGCAGCAGGGGCAGTCGCTCTGCTGTGCTGCTCATCAGCCGGGCAATGCTCATCCGCAACATCAAGTAGACCAAATCGCGCGTGCCGGTGCTGAGCCGCTCGACGCCAATCTCGTCATTGCGTTCCGGCGCGAGCAGCGAGACGGCCAGTGAGGTAGCATCCACACGGGCCTGCGTGTAACGCCCGTCTGTAACCTGGCTTAATCCCTCGCACATCAGGGTTTCCAGATGAGGAGCGAACTGTCGTTGGAATTCCTGATTCGCCTGTGATAATTCGGTAGAAGCCAACGTGAGCGCGTTGCGGAACTGTTCCATACGATGAATCTCGGCTTTCACGCTGACGATCTCTTCGTCAATTTCTGCCGGATGGCGCAGCGATTCACCCGTGCGTTGGATTTCGTCACGCAGCCGTGTGATGGTTTCGCGCGCGGAGAAACGCTGCTGTTCGGCTTGCTGGCGCTGCTGGCGATAATGGGAGGCAGTTTGATCGGCTTGGAGCATTGCCCAATCGGGATGTTCCTGTTGCCATTCAGCCAGACGATGCTGCGCGCTATTCCACGCGGTTTCAAGTGTGACGCGATCCTCTTGTTCTGACAGTGCATCCCGATGTTTCACAGCAGCATCATACGTCGCCTTTAGTTCGCTCCACCGGCGCTGATGTTCGACGCCGTCGGCGAACGTTGCCAGCGCATCGGCCATTGTCTCCGGTGTGCAGGCGATATTGGCCTGAGCAAGGAGGGCGCAGAGTTCGGCCTCAGCCTGCGTTAGCGATTGCTGCCGGTTTTGCCAATCATTGATCTCACGGTCGCAGGCGCGCGCCTCCAAGTGTAACTGTGCGAGCGATGTTTCTTCTTGCGCCAGTTCGGCGTGACGTTGGCATTGCCGTTCATAATCTGCTTGGGTGGCAAATCCGAGTTGCGCCAACGCTGCTTGAAGCGCGGTTTGCGCCTGGGCATGTGCGGTTTGCGCCGTGGTCGATTCGGAGCGCAAATCGGTGACTGTGGCGTGTTGCTGTTCCAGGCCGGCCTCGGCGCGCAGATACCGCTCAAGCCGTTTCCCCAGAGCTGCGAATGTCTCGGCGCTTAACGCGGTATCCAAAAGGTTGCCCAACCGCGCTTTGATCGCATATTCTGTCTCTGCCAATGTCTGGCGCGCACGCTGGCTCTCGGTCTGCGCTTGCACTAGCGCGGTGTGCAGTGGTTTGAGTTGCGCATAGATGACCAACTCAGTTGGCGTAGGATCGGGTTGTGCGTTGCGCTTACGGAACGGCCAGAAGCGACAACCCCGACGCGGTTTGGGCGTGGGTCGCGCGCCAGATTGGATTTCCTGGACGGTCTGCTCCAAGGCCAGGAATTGCGCGGCGCTCATTCCCGTGCGCGCCCACTCTGTCTCGGCCTGCGTCAGCGACCCGGCGGTTTGCGCCGTGTGTTCTCGCGCACTGTTCAATTGTTGCTGCGCCTGCGCCAGCCCGGCGTGACCTATCTCCAGAGCGGGCGATAACGCTTCACGTTCCGGCGCGATTCGCTGCGCGGCTTCATCCAATAACGACTGCGCTTTGCGCCAACGCTCCTGCGCTGTTTTACCGTTCTCTTGCGCGCGCTGCCACGCTTCGGCCAGCGTCTGGATTTCTGAGCGCGCCGCTACCGGCGTTGAACGGGCGTCTTCAAGTGCAGCTACCCGTGCTTCTGCAGCCTCAATTTGCTCGCGCACGGTGGTGAGTGTAGCCTGTGCCTGTTCTGCACGGGGTTGCGCCTGGCCGGATTCAGCCTGTAGCCGCTCCCGGCGCTCGTTGAGCCGGAGAACATCATCCCGCAGATGAACGGGGAAGGTTGCCCATGCTTGCTGTTGCGCCAGCGCCTCGGCCCGCTGGGCTACATCTGTCTGCGCGGCATCCAACACATCCAGGCGCTGGCGCAGGGCGCTGGCTTCGGCGGCCAATTCGAGGTATTGCCAGCGTGCGATCTCGGTCTCCAACCCCTGAACCTGCGCTTCAACCTGTTGTTGCTCCACGCTGCGGGAGAACAGCTCGCGACGGGACTGTTGCACCGTGGTGCGCTCGGTCTCCAACATCTTGAGCCGTTGGCGCGCCTGTGGCAAAGGTTTGGTCCACGCCCGATCTGTCCCTATTTCCTTACTCGCTTGATCTAACATCGCCAGCGCGTCGGCTACATTGGTATCCGCCGAGGCTGACGCGGCCAACCGGGTCAGCGCATCCGTGATTGCGGCGGCGGAAGTCTCCAGTGCGACCAACTCCGCCTGGCGGACGGTGCACGTGTTCTCGAAGACGGTTTTGCTGAGACCCAGTTGCGCTTCGGCGAAGAAGAGGCGGCCTTGTCCCGTGTTCTTGTACTGCCCGGTGACATCGCGCGGCGCGGCGTCTTTTGTGAGCGCAAACAGAGAGACGGCAGGCTTGGGCGCGAAGACGCGCTTGACCTCGAAGGTCTGCCCGTCTTCCAGCTTATACCGCATCCGTCCGGCGAAGGGGGGCATTGGTTTGCCAGGGCTGCCAGGCCCCCACTTCGGCGCGTTTGGCGGCGGTGATCGAACCTTCGTCGAAGAAGCCATAGAGCAGCGCGAGGATTGCTCGCTGCAACGTGGACTTGCCCGCCTCGTTAGGGCCGTAGATGAGGTTGAAGCCAGGGGAGAACGCAAAGGCGCGGTCCACCAGCCGCCCAAAGCCATCCAGATGAAGCTCAAGCAATTTCATAGTACTCTACCGGTTTTCCTTCCAGTGCCTGTAGAGCCACAGCCAGGGCGCGCAGATGACGTTGCCGTTCGGCCTCATCTGTGCTGCCAGACAGATTGCCCTGGAAACGCCGCACCAATAGCCCGCGCACGGTTTGTTCCTGCGCCAGACGCTCCAGATCATAAGGGAATGTGAAGCGCGCTTGTCCATAGAGATGCGCCGGCGTTTGCACCTGAGCCAGCACTGCCGCCGTTTCTAGTGGCGCGTCGGGCGCGCCGGTGAGCGTGACCTCGCAAATGAGCCGGTCATCCACTCCGTCCAACGCTACGGTTAGCGCCGCCTGCACCCGCGCGGCGGCTTCGGCGACGCTGCTACAGCCGGACACATCCACCTGCGCCGCGCGATGACGCCATTGGTTGATCGGGATGTGTTCAACCGCACAGCCCGCTTCCTGTACCGTGACCAGGGTGACGGTGTGCCGCACATCCTTCGCTTCTGGCCTCAACGGTTCTGGACTGCCAGGGTAGAGACAGCGAGGCGCATCCTCCGGCCAGAGGCGCGCGGCGTGGTGATGGCCTAGCAGGGCAAAATCGAATCCGGCGGCGCGGATGGCTGACGCGCTCACGGTGAATACCCCTTCCGCGCCGGTTGCAGGTTGGTCGGCGTCGGCAGCGTGAAGCAACAATAGGTTGACGCCTGGCCGGTCACACTGAAATCCATCCAGTGTTGCACCTCCCCGCGCCGGTGGGCAGGTCGCGCCCCAAAGAGTGATGCCGGGCGTCAGTTCCACCGGTGTGAGCTGCCCCTGCGAGAAGATTGTGACATTCTCCGGCCAGTGGGTGAGCGCGTAGAGTGAGTCGTTGGTGTAGGGATCGCGTTCGCCAGGGGCGATGAAGACGGCGATGGGGGCCAGCCGCGCAAATTGCTGTGCCAGGAACGCGGCGGTATCCGGCAGGGCGTAGTCTTGCTCGTAGAGGTCACCGGCGATGGTGACGGCAGCCACCTGGCGCTCGCGGGCTAGGGCGAGGATGCGGCCCAGCGTGGCGCGCAGGTCGGCGCGACGCTCCAGGCCGAGGGCGGGGAAGGGCGCGTCGAGGTGGAGATCGGAGAGGTGGAGAAGGTGAATAGAGTGTCTATTGTGTGGTGATCCTATTCTGGTATACATTCCACATGAGTAGCTATCACTGAATCACGTTGCTTTTTTCTATCGAAACTACTTTCTAGCGAGAACTCGACCCTGGCACCGTTCTTTTTACATGAGACGGGCAACTCTTTGACTAAAACGAAAACATCTTCGCCGCCATCTTCTCGAGTGATGAAGGCGAACGACTTTTCAGCATTGTATTTGAGCGTACCACGATACCGAGTAATGCCAATTTTTACACCCGCCTGCCAGTAGCGTCGACAAATTTGACCTAATTGCTGCACATTTGCTGGTAACGATGGTTTTTCCCAATCTTTTGCTTTGATCATTGTGTTAGCTTTTGACTCTAGCTTAAGTAATTCTTCGCGGGTTTTCCAGCCCTCTTGCGAGCGTATCATCTTTGTAAGCTCGATATGAGCAATAGCAACATCTAGCTTATCTAATTCAAGCGCCAAAGCCGTAAGAGTGCGAAAAGCACCCAATCTGTATTCATGTCCTTGACGAGAAGCTAACAATGCTTCGCAGACTAAATGATATGCTTCCTCTATGTTTCCAGCTCTCATTTCAAGATCAGCTAAATCGGTTTTGAAGTACCAATCGGCTTTGGGATGTTTCAGTAGAGCGCGGAGTTCTTCTACTGCTTGTTCCAAGTTGCCGGTTTCAGCTAAAGCTAAAGCTGCTGTTCTGGCCAAGAAAACTTCATTTGGAAATTCTTGAAGCCCCTGGTTTGCAAAGATTCTGGATTCCTCGAAACGCCCGATTTCGTAAAGCGCACGACTTCGATTCACATACCAAACTTCTTTATCTGACATGCCGCCACGTACATTAGTTGGTGGGACTGTATTGAGTTCATTGGGTTGAGCTTTATCTGCCCATTCCAGAACTACTTCCCATTTACCCTTAGCTTTAGCAACTTTTATAACGGTCAATACAGTACGGTTCACAGCAAAACTGTCTTGTGTGAATTCAAGAGCTTGTCGAGCATGATAAAGCAACCTACCAAGGTCGCTATTTTCCTTGGCTGGTTTGAGCTCTTTGTCATAAATAACCCAGAACAACTCTTTGGCTGTCCACTCATCATCAGGAAATTTTTCATGCGCTTCTCGTGCAAGTTGTTCAGCTTCTTCTAGTTGACCAGATTTGCGTAGGCATTGAGCATAGCGCCAGCCTATCATCTTAGTGGTATATTGTTGCCATAATTGCGCAAACTGTTGTGCTGCCTGGGTGTACTGTTTATTCTTTCGCAATGATTCCGCAGATTCATAGGATATAGCTTGTTCAGTCATTGCCTTTCTTCCTCCATTATTTTCCGGATAGTCTTGAAATGCATTTTTGCAACCTGAGTTAGTCCTTTTTGTCCCCAACGGCGCAAGATTTGCCTGCCTACTTCTTTGACTTGTGGAGAAGATGCACCTAACGGAATGTCCATTTCTAGGTCTTCGTTGTACTTGTTCATAGCTTGGCGAAAGGCCGCTCGTGCAACGATAGATGCGGCTGCAACAGCAATTTCACTTTCGGCTTTTGGGCGTTGTACAAGCTCTATCTTGCATTTTTGTGTCAGAAGGGCATTTTCTAATAATGCCTTATCTCCAAATTGATCCGAAATAGCTTTGTTAGCTCCAGTTTGTTGATGAAGACTATTAATTACTTGTGCGTGCTCCCAGGCCAGTAGCTTGTTGAGATTCTGACCATGTGCTTCGTAAGCCTCGTTATAGTGAGGGGGCGACAATACCAAAACTTCGACGGGACACTGAGATTGGATGACTCTATCTAATTCTAAAATAACGGCATCGCTTAAAGTTTTGCTATCGCGGACACCACGTTTGGCTAGTTCAATCTCAAGCTCAGCAGTTACAACTGCACCGGCAACGACTAGCGGACCAAACACATCGCCTTTGCCAGATTCGTCAACCCCAATAACCCCAACTAATTGATGAGATGTCCGACTGAGACTAGGTTGTAGGAAAACCTTGTATTGCTCACAGAAAACTTCTGCGTTTGTTCCTCTCACAATAAGGACATCTTGAGCACGCGGGGCAACAAGGACAAGATCATTCGTGTACAATTCCCATAGATTTTTTCTTCCATCAGGTTGGACTTGCACTTGTACGCCATCAGCTAATAGACGTTTACATAGAGCATCACGATCAATCCCTTGAAGTTTTAGTTCTTCCTTTGGAGGAGGCGGGGAAAGCGTTTCGTTGGTTCTCTCAGGCAAGAGTGCAAGCGCTTCTGTTACAAATATTTGATAAGCTCGTCGGATTGCTCTAAGAATCACACTGATATCTTGCTCAGCCTCTTCAAAAGTATTCAATGTGCTTAAAGGATGTGCAAAGTCAGAATGAATTACTTTGTGCCGACATCCCCAGGCTGATTTTAAAGCAACAACAATTTCACCATAGCGCTTTTTGTCCGGCAAACGAACCTCAATAATATCAAGCCAACCACCAATTTGAATCGCATCAGCTTTTTCCTTAAGCACCTCCTCTTTGGCAATCTGCAAATGTACAGCCAATCGTGCAACAAAACCCTCATAAGCTTTCGCAAAGGGCATGACAACAACGGAGAAATCGGGTAAAGCTTGCTGTGTGCTGCAGATTGCGTTGCGTACGCCAGCAGCTGCTAATAACGTTTGACGATCATTCGGATATAGGAATTCAAGGACGCTTTGTTCAAGCTGTCGCAGTAGCCAAGATGCAGCCTCATTTTCCGCATCTGAACTTTCAAGATAAGTGCGAACAATAGACCTCTCTTGAGCGCCAGGGATAAATCGTGTTGCTCGATCGGAAAACTCTTGTGCCAAGTGTTGGTCCAAGACTTCACAAACTTGATCAAATAAAGGTGTGGAAAGTCCTTGAACCATTAACGTACCGGATTCATACTGTGTAATGGTAACACGCCATTTGTTGTAATGCACTTCCGCACGGTATTCCTCGGCAATGCCTTTTATCTCTTTGTATTCAACGTTACCAGGTAAGTGATTCACAACTTCCTCTTTAATGAACTTGCGATTGGGCGGTATAACCATATATTTGGCAATACGATTTGGGAGGACTTCCTGAACTACGGCAGCTTGAGCTTTACCGACACCAGACAACTCAAGATTTGCCCATTCTTGTAGTTGTGTTTTCATTTCGCAAGTTTTGCCCTGAACATTAATTTTGCCGGTAGTGTAGATGTTGATTGGAACAGAGTCTTTGCCATTAGTAAGCACATATTGATGTCCATAGTCAACGGGCTTGTCACTCATAATGCCCCAACCATTTTGTTGAATCAAATCAAGTACAGCCTGTTTGCGTGAATCGAAAATATCAGACATATGTTCACCTCATACAGTTTTATCGACAAGTAAACTTGCAGGATATCATCGGTGGATACTTTTATCTGTTATGAACAGTGTGCAAGGTTATCATCCGAAACATTTAATCTATCTCCTACCTTCCTCGTCTCCCCACCATGCCGTGTCACCCGCGGCCGGAACCGCATCTTCACCGCCTTCTGCGTGAACACTCGCTCCGTCGCCTTCGTCGCCCACACATACGCCTCGCCGGGCGCGAGGGACGCCATCTGCGCGGGGGTGAGGTCGGCCAGGGAGGTGATGGAGCGCTGGATGTGCTTGAGCCACGCCGGCGAGTTGAAGCGGTGCAGGATGACGAGCGACGAAAGCTCGATGATGGCGTTGGGCAGCGAGGGCGGATCCTGTGAGGCGATGAGCACCGAGACGCCCTGGTGCCGCATCTGGCGGATCACGTCCACGATGTGGCCGGTGAGATCGGGGTTGTCCATGTACTTGTGCGCCTCATCAAAAACAATCAATTTATTGTAGGGGCGACCCTGCGTGGTCGCCCTGTCCGGCGTGGTCGCCCTGTCCGGCGTGGTCGCCCTGTCCGG
>DYKY01000010.1:0-17592 GCA_020722365.1 Thermoflexus sp. | reverse complement strand
GCCCTGTCCGGCGTGGTCGCCCTGTCCGGCGTGGTCGCCCTGTCCGGCGTGGTCGTCCCATCGCGTCCGGCGTTGGCGAAGATGTTGAGCATCACCACGAACAGGCCCAGCGCCTCGTCCTTTTCGATGAACTCGTCGCGCAGGTCAATAATGACCAGCCGTCCGGGGCGCAGCATGTCGGCTAGATGGCGGCTGTCGTCCACGAACTGCGCGGCGAAGTCCAGGCGGATGCGGGCAATCGTCTTCTGGCCGTCGCTCAATTCCGAGGCTTCGATATCGTGACGGAGCGTCGCCAGTGTCATCCGCTCGCGCAACTGGCGCATGATCAGCGCGATCTGCTTCATATACATCTGGTTGCCAAACGCGCCCATCAGAAAGCGCCAATCCTTGAGCGCGAGTTCGGTGGAACTGAAGTAGAGCGGTTCCACTTGCACCGAGGGGAACTCCTCCCGGCGCAGGGTAAGTTTGTCGGCGGAAGTGAGGATCAGCACATCCTCCAACCGGTCGGGCTGCGCGCCGTATTCTTGTTCGAGCGCGCGGACTTCGGCCTCACGGGTGTTGGGCGCGTTCATCGTGACGAATTCGGGCGGGTAGTCCTGGCTCTCGTGATAGTGGAAGATCACGGTTGCCAGCGGCGCGGGCAGGGTGTTGATGCCGGCGAACGGCTGCGCCGCCATTTCCACGATGCTGCCCACGGTGTAGGACTTCCCTGCACCCTGCACGCCGAACAGGCTGATGGTGTTCGTCCCGCTCAAATCCAACGCGACGATCTTGCCCGCCGCCTTGCCCAGGATGCCGTATTGCGGCGAAGTTACCGTGTCGCCGAGGAGGATGTCGTAGGCGGGGGATGGGTAATCGGGAATTGGTAATTGGGTATTAGGGATTGGTGATTGGGGACTGGGGAGTGGGGATTCGGCGATAGGGGCTGGCGGCTCAACAGGAGATGGGGATGGCTCGACAGGGGGCGGTGAAGGCTCGGCGGCAGGTTCCGGGCGGTAGGTGATTTCGACATCCCCTTCTTGCCAGGTAAATTTGTCCGCGCGAGATCGTTCGACATCGCGGTCTTCTCGTTCTTCCGGTTCCCGCTCGTCGGTCGTCGGTTCTTCCCTGCCTCTTGCTTCCTGCTTCTTGCCTCCTGCCTCCTGCTTCTTACTCCCTACTCCATACTCCCTACTCTCTTCCGCTCCAACATGCGTCCGCACCTTCGGATACGACGGATCGCCGCTCATCGAGGTGTCGCGGGCGATGCGGGTGCGGGTTTCTTGATCTTGCGCGGCTTCTTCAATCGTCACGGGTTTGGGCTGCGCCTGGAGCAGGGCGCGGCGGCGCAGGCCGTGCTCCACCAACCGGCGGATGATGTCGCCGCCGACGCGGTGATAGACCAAGCCGGCGTGTTCTTCGTGTGTGGTCAGCCCCGCGCCGTTGATCTCGAAGATCAGCCCGACGCCGGCGCAGGTAAGGGTGTAGCCCTCGTCCAGGCTTTCGATGAATGGGCGCACTGTGGCGGCGGCCTGGTCGCTCAACAGCCCGTAGCGCCGCGAGCGTTCCAGATAGAAGCCGAGCAGCGAGATCAGTTCTTTGGTCTTCACCTGGCGGTCAATGCGATCCAGTGGATGCAGGTGGGGATCGAAATGGCGGCGCATTGTATCCTCGCTCTGCGTGATTTGCCCTTCGATGTCGCGGCAGAGCGTCAGGTAAGCGTTGATGTCGTTCAGGTCGCTGCGCCACTTGACCTCGATGATGTGCATGTGCAGCGCGCGCGACGCCGGGTCGCACGTGATCAGCAGCAGGTCGCCGCGTTGTAGGGCCACTTCGTCCTGCCACGTCATCTCTTGACCGGCAGCGGCGAACAACGCGTTGTGCGCGTCCAGCGGCAAGACGATGCGGTCGGTGAGCAAGTCGTACTGTTCCAGGAAGAGCCGCGCCAGGGCCAGACTCAACGCTTCGCGCACGTGGTTGGGCGCGGAGAGCAACTTGAGCGCGAGCCGCCCGCTGAGCGAGCGCAATAGGTTCAGGAAGTAGACTTCGGCGCCTTCCTCGAACAGGCCGTACTCCTCCAATGCCGGGCGGATCAGGCGCGTGACCTCGTCCACCGCGCGGGTGGTGAGTAGCAGCCGGTCGGCGTCGGCCCCGGCGAACTCCGGGGTGAAGTCGAGCAGATAGAGCGCGCGATCCTGCGGCGTCTCGCTGTCGAAGTATTCCAGACCCAGGTGGCGGTCAATGATGAACACCCAATCGGAAACCGTATGCACCTCGTAGAGCAAGCGTTTGTCCTCATCCGCCAGCCGGAGATGCAGGGTGGGCAGCACAGCTTGGACTTTTTTGCCTGCCGCCGTCGAAGCCTGCAAGTCGGCGATCTGGCCCAACAGCGTCCCCAGGCGCGCGCTGATGGCGTCGCCGTCGCTTGGCAATTCGGCGCAGGGCCGGGCCAACAACTGGCGCTGCCAGGCGAAGTCAATCTCGTCGCCGGTGTACGCCGTCACCTGCTCCTGGATCAGGCCGTGGACGAAGCTGGAACGCCCCTCGCCCTGCTGCGCCAGGTCAACGCCGACGGGGAACAGGTCGTGCAGGATGGCAATGTGCGCCTCGTACCGTTCCGGCTGGCGGAGGAAATCCTCCAAGCGGTTGCGGCTGAAACGCAATTTGGGGAACAAATGGTTCTGGCTGGCGACGCTGAACGCATCGGCCTCCGCGCTGACCTGACGCTCCGGGTTGAGCAGTTCTTCCACCGCCTGGCCCACATCGTCCAGGTCGTTGGCGCGGGCAAAGAGCCGTAACTCGTAACGCAGCGGGGGCGCCTTTGCCTTGCTGCGCTGGCGCTCCACGCCCAGGATGGCATCCACGATCAGCCCGGCGTCGCCGGGGTTGAAGACGTTGATTTTGAGCGCGCTGACGTAGGGATGCTGCACCAGGTACCGCAGCAGCTTTTGCGTCACCGTGGCCTGATCCAGCCCGCCGGCCGCGCCGACGGAGACGCTCTGCCGCCCGATTTCCAAAAGACGCAGGACACGGGAACGCAAGGCCCAGCCGTCGCGCGCGTCCTCGCGGACGTAGAGGCTCCAGAATGGCGTGAGCGGGCCTTGTTCCACGTAGAAGCGCGAGATGCCGTCGGAAGGCGCATCGTGCGCGGCGCGCAGCAGCGGCGGCAGGTTGACCGGCGCCAACCCGCGCCGCAGATACAGGCGCACCGGATCGGGCAGCCGCGTCCTGGGGTCGCCTTCACGCGCGGCTTCGGCGAGCCAGGCTTGCGCCATGCGCGCCCATTGCAGATGCCACAGCAAGCGCAGTGGGTGGGTGGGCGCGAGCAGATACACGCGCTCCTGCCCGGCCTCGCCGTTAGGCAGCAGGACCTCCACCGTGTCTATATCCAGGAAGATCGGCGCGGTGCGACGGTGTCCCGCCTCTTCAAGGATCGCCAGCCCTTCGAAATCGCCCTGCACCTGCGCCAGCCACTCCTGGTAGGCGGCGGCATAAGCCAGGATGGCAGGTTCGTGATCCAACAAATCCACCGTCGCCGTGAGGCAATCCTGCGCGCCCTGATGCAATGCCTGGAAAAGCGCCGCGCGGGCCTGCATGAAGGCTTCTGGAATCTGCCCGGCTTCACGGTACTGGCGCGCGGTGGGTCGCACCGTCTCGCGGGGTTCGCCGGAAGCGAAATCGAGCCGCCAACGCCCGAGCGTTTCGGGATGCGCCAGTGTGTCGCTTTCGATCTGCCGCAGCAGCGTGCTGATAGAGAGGGTAAAGCGTACCTGCGCGTCGTAAACGATGTGATAGAGGGATTCGACGCGCTTGCCTTTGGCCGTGGCCCAGCCGGTCTTGTCGGCGCGAGGCGTAAGTTCCTCAAAGTTCTGGCCGCGATCCAGCGCAGCGAAACGGGCCAATAGGTGCGCTTCCAGGAAAGATTGCACGGCAACGTTGCGCTGTGGTTCGGCCGGCGGCGGCGCGTCCTCGTCTACCCAGAACCAAACATCCTCGGTCTCGTTTTTGCGCTTGCTTTCCGGGTTGTGCGGGTCGCGCAGAATGTCTGGATGATTCTTAGCATCTTCTTCGTTGAGGATGTCGCCGCTGGCGGAGTAGGCCCGAACGCGGAAGAAATAGAGGCCGTCCTCTATCGCGTGGCGAAATTCGCTGGTGTTTAAAGACTTGGTGCGATAATCGCGCGTGCTGGCGCCCACAGCGATATTTTTGCTCTCCCAGGTCACAGCGTTATTGTCCGCGCTGACAATTTCGATGCGGAAGTGCGCCAGGTTTGGAAACACCGAGGGCTTGGGCTGCGTGCTCCACCTAAGGCGCACAGTCCTGGCCCGATTCACATCCAAATATAACGGGTTATCGGCGCCGGCGGGTTGGTTGGCATCACGCGGCGGCAAATTCAGGTCATCCACCACCAACAATAACCGCTCTCGCTCGGTTTGCTCACCGATAAAGACCCAATGCTCGAACGCCAGATGTCGCCAAGAAGCATCGGTTGCCAGTTCCCGGCCCCACTCGCGGACGGCAGGCAAGGAGCGGCCCTGGAAAAATGCGTACAGCGCGGTCTGCAAGGTGTCGGGCGCGAGTTTGAGTTCCAGGATGCGGCCCAGTAGCGGTTGGAGACTTTCGGTGAGGACGCGTAATGCGGTCGCGTTGCGATCCAGGCGTTGATTGATGCGATCCGGCGTCTCCAACAGCGCAAAATCCGGGATGAAGCCCAGTTGATAGAGCGCGCCGCCGGCGGCTTCGCGCGTCGCGTCGTTTTGCAGGAGCGTGAGGTAGTAGTGCACAACGTCATCATCGCTCACAGGCCAGTTCAGTCGCTTCACGTAACTGAGCGCCTGGTCGGTCAGCGCGCGGATTTCCTCCGGCAACCGTTCCCGCAACTGCTTTCGCATCCGCGCCGGGACGCCGGAGAGGTCCACTTCCACGAACGTGCTGACGTCGAAGGAGTCTTCGGCGGCCACCTTGAGGCCCGGCGGGACGAAGGCCAGCAGCGGGCGCGTTCCGGCGTTGCGCAGCTCGATCAGGCGCGTGGCCGTGACGTGCCAGGGGGCCGTCGCTTGCTCGCGCGGGCCGATGAGCAGCACCACGTCGGCGTCCGCAGCGGCGGTGTGCAACTCCTCGCAGAGCGCGCGCATCACCGGCAGCGGCAGCGCGCCGACGCGCAAACAGCGCCCGGGACGGCTGGCGGCCAGTTCGGCGCGCAGCACCTCGCGCACGGCCTGCGCCAGTTCGTTATCCAGAGCAGATTGGTCAGGGTGTTGCAGAACGATCATAAAAGGACCTCACCGGTTTCTACTTCACGCGAAGGCGCAAAGAGCGCAAAGAAATCATAAAAAACTTGGCGTCCTTGGCGGCTTGGCGTGAACCTAAATTTCATACCTCGGATGGATAACCTGCGCGTTGTACGCATCGCTCAAGTCGGTGTAGAAGCCTATTTCGCGCAGGCGGCGTTTGAGGATGCTCAGGTTGGCGTTGAAGGCTTCGTAGTCCTGGATGGTGGCGGCGGGCCAGTCGGGCATCAAGGTGAGGCCGTAGCGTTGGCGCATCCAGAACAGCAGGTCGTCAATCAGGATGGGGCGCGCGCGAAACTCCGCGCCCTCCGGTTCGAGAACGGCGATTTGCACCAGCATTTCCAACATCTGGCTGCCGATGTGCCAGCGACGCTCGTTGTAGCGGCCTTTGCCCTGGCGCAACAGGCAAGTATCCTGGTTTTTCATCAGGACGGTGTCCAACTGCTCCGTGAGGTATTTGCGATAGTAGCGCGTACGTTCCAGCGCCGCCAGTTCGACAAAACGTTGCAACGGATTGAGGGCCTCCATATCATAGATGGCGCGCACGTCCTCGCGTTCTTCGGCCAGCGCGTCTGAGGGCACGAGGTCGTCAATGCGGTCGCTGAAGTAGTTGAGCATCACGTCCGAGGGCGCCTTGAGCAGCGCAACCAGGTCGCCGACCGATTCCGGCGTTCGCGGCAGATGGCGTCGTCCACGGTCGCTGGCGGCGAAGCGTTTGGCCTGGTTGATGGTGAACACCGCCTGGATGTAGTCGTTCATCTGCGCGTAGATACGCGCGCAGTTCTCCCGCGCCAGCGTCGCCAGATGCCCGGTGTAGTCTTCGCCCATATCCACCAGCAATTCGGGTAGGGGGAGTTCGGCCTGTGCGTTTTGGAACGCATACGGGCATCCGGCGAAAGGTTGTGCGGCGTTGGGGTCCACCGGGCAGTTGAGGCAGGCGGGATGCGCCTCGCCGTCGCGTACCCAACCGGAGACCTGGCGGAAGAGGCGCAGCAGATAGAGGCCCAGGTGCAGCCCAAAGGCCGCGCGCAGGTAGCCGATGAGCACCCGGCGTGGGACGACGCGCTCGTAGACCAACAATGCGCGCGTGTCGGCGGCGAGCAAACGCGCCTGGCCGATGCACAACGGCGGGTCGAGATAGCCCTTGTCGCCGCTGGCGCTTTCTTTGAGATTGGGGGCGTCCACCATGCGCACAATCATGAGCGTGTCCAAATCGAGCAAGGTCTGGCGGTCGTAGGTGTCGTAACTGGCCGAAGCATCCATGCCTTGGCCCAGGAAATCGGCCAGGCGGCGAATCAGGCCAGGATCGCCAGCGCGCAACATGCTGTAGAGGTGTTCCGCGGCCCGATAATCTTTGGCCTGCTTGGGATTGCGCAGTTTGTAGGCGTTGAGATGCAGTGGCAGCGGCGCGGCGACCGTTTCTTTGTCGGGAATACCCCGGTAGACCATATCCACCAGGTCGCTATAGACCCAGTCGCGTACCACGTCCGGGTGATCGGCAAAGCCGTGCAGTTCGTCGGGGTGTTGTTGGAGCAACTGGTTCACAATGTAGTCCACGTCTACTTCAATGCGCCCGGTTCTGGCTACGGGCCGCCGTCCTTCGTGCTTGAGCAGCATATAGAGGTTGATCAACGCCCGATCCAGTTCGATATGCTTGGGCATAATGTGGCAGATTTGGGTGTTGTTGAATTCGTAATCTTCACGCGCTAACTTCATCGGCGACGCTCCTTTCGGCAACCCAGGGCCGCAGTGTGATCTCGGCAAGAGTATCCAGACGCACTTCGTAGAACTGGCGGTCGTTGCGCGTCAGGATCGCGCGGCGGTAGGGCAGATGCGCCAGTGCGTTCTTGAAGACCACCAGGTTGATGAAAAAGCCCTGGATGTCATCCAATGAAGGCGTAAAGCCCTCGCGTACCTGGGTCAGCAATTCCAGCAAATCCAGCGAAATGACCAGCTCGGCCCGACGGTTGTCGCCGTCGGGCGCGGCGTAGGAGAACACAATCTGGTCGGGTGTGGTCTCGATGTATGGTCCGCTCTGGCTCGCCGGGAGATGCACAATGAACGCTTCGCGCGGGAACAGACGGAAGGACTTGATCTTGACCTTGTCCGCTTGCCCGGCCCGCAGGCAGACGAAGCGCCGCGCGAGGTCTGTGCTGCGCGCGCCCTCGGCCAGGGAGATGCCTTCGACTAATTCATCTTTGAGCGCGGCAAGGTCGGGGGCGTCAGATTGAGTTAGTTCGCGGAAGCGGATGAAGTTTTGATAGGGCAGCATCTCTTTCCAGGCCGCGTCGCGGCGTTCGAAGTAGGTGATGCGTCGCGCGGCTGCGTGCTTTGCCTGAATGGCCTGGACGGTTTGCGGGTCTTGCATGGCTTCCCAGGCGCGCGGCAAGCGCCATTCTGCCAACCAGGTCCCGGCCAACGCGGGCCGTTCTTCGAAAGTCAAGCGCAGCAATCCTTGCAGGTCTTGGAAGTGCAGCGCGCGATCCGCCGTGGGATTGGCAACCTGCGCCGGGTCAACCTGCCGCAGCAGGGCGACCAGGCGATCATCGGCGCGGCCGGCCGGGGGTTCGCCGTCGGCGGCCAACGCCTGGTGATAGAGCAGTGCGAGATGGTGATCAGGATGCGCGCGGCTTGTCAGCAGCTTGGCGATGTCGTCGCAATCGAGGTCGCGGAACAACACCCACGAGAGCGCCGAGCGCAGGTCGCGCATGGTGATGTGCAACTGCCGCCGCAGGTGGACGATCTCGAAGAGCGTGCGCAGCCGTTCGCGCACTTCCGCGCCGGAAGCGGGATCGGATAACGTGTTCACATTGTAGTTGATGGGACACCGCTCGCGCAGGTCGCAGCGATGGCAGGCTTCCCAGAACTCTGGCTTGAGCAGCGCGGCGAGTTGCCGGTCGAAGATAGAAAGGGCATCCGCCTCAGGATCGCGCGCCACGACCGAACGGCGATTGAGGTCTACCACCAGCAACCAATCGGGCAACGCATTGGCATCGTGATCGCTCGCGAAGAAGCGCGCCAGCAACGCTCCCAGGCGGCTGAACTGCGCCGCTGCGCCCTCGTTGTGCGCGCCCGGCGTCGCTCCGAAGAAGTCAATCAAGCGCCCCTCGTTGATGGCGATGACGTGAACGGCAGATTCGTCAGGCGCGCGCGCTATCGTCGTGTCGCCAAAGGGCGCGAAGAACTCGGTCAGCACCAGGTCGTTGGCCCGCTCCGCGCCCTCGTCCTGCGAACCGTCGTAGTTGGTGACGAAGCGCAGGCCGTTGTAGGTGAACTCGCCGGCGTTGTCTGTGGGATGCACGACGGTTTGCGCGCCGGCCGTCTCTTCCAGTTGTTTGATAAACGCGGTCTTGCCGTCGCCGGCGTTGCCGGTGATGATGACCAGGCGGTAGCGGCCATTGAGCACCGCCGGGCGCAACAGGCGATCCAGGCGGGTGGGGACGTAGGTGAGGCGGGCGATTTCGTCCAGGCCGCGCGTGCCGCTGTTGTCGCGGCGCGCCTGGCTGTAGAGGCGCAGGAAGCGTGTGACGTAGGGGTTGTAGTTGGGCTTGTCCGCCTCGCCCGGCGCCAACGTCAGCCCGGTACATGCGGGCGCAGCCTCCGGCGCTTGCACGTAGACCTCGCCCAGCGCCAGCAGGTTCTCGCGGAAGCGCCGCGCGCTGTGATAGCGCCGCGTGGCGTCGCAGGAGACGGCGCGCAGCAGGATCTCGGCCAGCGCGGGGTGCAATTCCGGGACGTAGGTGCGTGGATCGGTAGGCGGTGTCTCGGCGTCGGGTTGGCGTTCGGGGTAGGGGTGGTGACCGGTGACGAGTTCGTAAAGCACGATGCCGGTCGCAAAGAGGTCGCCGTCGGCGCTCCAGCGCAACAGACCTGTTTCGGGCAGCATGTAGCCCGGCGTGCCCACATAGGTCTGTCCGGCCTGGCTGGCCCGCGCGGCGATGTTAAAATCTACCAGCATCAGCCCGTTGGCGGAAAGCATCAGGTTGGCCGGTTTGATGTCGCGGTGTAGGAAGCCGCTTTCTTGCAGGCGGCCATACGCTTCATACGCCTCTTCATCGCCGTCTTCCAGTTTGGCGCGGAGTTCGGCCAAGCGCTCCACATCGGGATGGATGGCGCTGAGGGCGGAGAGCAATTGCAGCACGAGGGTGACCGCGTCACGGACGGGCAGGCGGCGGTCGGGTGTGGTGTAGGCGTGGAGGTCTTCACCTTCCACGAAGTCCGTCAACAGATAGAAGCGCCCCGATTGCGCCAGGTGGCCCCAGCCCTGAAAGCGAACGATGTGCGGGTGCTCGATTTGTTGCAGCGTGCGGACTTCGCGCTTGAGGAATTCCAGCGAGAGCGCGGTGGCCTCGAAGACTTTGAGCGCAAACACCCGGTCGCGGATGGGGTCGTACACCCGGTAGACGCGGCCTGACCCGCCGGCATCGAGCACTTTTTGGACGTGATACTTCCCGTCAATCACGTCGTTCTCGCCGAATTTGGCGGGTTCGGTCTCGACCGGCGACGGCACCGCCGAGGGCGGCGGTGCCGGTTCAGGTTCGGGCGTCTCAATGACCGTGCCGGATGGCTTCTCGCGCAGGTTGCGCAACGCGGCGAGCACGTCGGCGGCGGTTTGGGGACGGTGACGGGCCTCGGGATGGAGCATCCGCTGCACCAGCGCGTTGAGCGCGTCGGGCACATCGGGGATGTATTCTCCCGGCGCGCCCAGGGTCGTCGTCCCCTGGAGCGCGTCTTCGGGTGAGTCGTAGAGTGGCTGACCGGCGAGCATCTCGAAGAGGATTTGCCCCAGGCTGTACAGGTCAGCGGCGGGCGTCGGCGGGATGATGGGATTGAGCAATTCCGGCGCTTGATAGGCGCGGGGTACGTCGGGATCGGGCTTGAGCGGGCCGACGGTGAGCGCGCCGGGCAGCGCCAGCCTGGCGTGATCGAAGTTCATCAGACGGGGCTGCTCGTCGCGCCCGATGAGGATGTTTTCCGGGCGCACGTCGCGGTGGATGACGCCGGCCTCGTGCGCGGCCTGCAATCCGGCGGCGATGCCCTGCGCTAGTTCCAGTTTGCGCTCCAACGAAAGCGGCGTTTCGGCGCTCAACAGTCCGCGCAGCGTGCCGGCTTCGGACCAGTCGGTGACTTCGACGAAGAGGTTGGGATCGGTGGGCGCGGTGAAGAAGGCTTGCAGGGCGATCAGGTTGGGATGCGGGCCGATCTTGTGCAGCGCCTCGGCTTCGCGGTGGATGCACTCCCGGCGTTGTGCCTGTGCTTTCGGCGGCAGGTAGGGATCGTAGGAGAAAACGCGCAGCCGCACTTTTTCGGCGCCGCGCAGCAAGATGGAGTGCGCCAGGAACTCAGAGACGGCATCGCGGCGGGCGAGCGTCTCCTCGACCTCGTAATCGCCAAAGCGGAGTACCGCATCGGGACGCCCGCGCCCGGCTTCTTGCAGGGCTTTCTCCAGGGGGCCGCGCAGTGGACGTAAGTCGCCGGATTTATCGCCCACGGCGGCGGGATTGGTCAGAAAGGCCGGCAGGTCGGTGTAGCGGAAGACGCGGTCGCGGCACGCGCCGCGCAGGTTCAACTCTCCCTGATCATCGGCGATGGCGACGAGGGCTTCGACCCAGACGTGGGCGCAGTTGAGGCAGCGGCGCTCGATCTGGCTTTTGAGGACGCGGGCCTTGTTGTTGGCGGTAGGCCAGGGATTCTGGCGGCGATGCTGCCCGGCGACGGTCCAGCCGTAATCGTCGCCCCGGATGCCGCCGAGCCAGCGTTTGATTTCGACGACGTAGACGGCGCGCGGGCCGACGATGATGAGGTCGTATTCGAAGGCCGGGCGGCCCGGTTCGGCAATCTCCACGTTGGGGATGAGGGTGTAGGTGCCGGGCAGTTGTTCTTTGAGGTAATTGACGACGAGCGACTCGCCCTCGTTGGCCGGGCGCGCGCCGGGAAGCAGAATTGCTTTTGCCATAGAGCCTCCGTGATGCGTAATGCGTGAAACGTGATCCGTGATACGTGCTGCCTGAAACGTGATGCGTGATTATTTTGTTTGCGCCGTCTGGTAAGTGACGTTGGGATCGTTGGATGCCCCGTGGCGTCTGAGTCGATTTTGTTCGACCAGAGGCGTGAGATAAACACGCCGCACATACTCGGTATTTCGGCCTAATACCTTACCTAATTCACGCGCCGTATAAGCGCGCGTCTGGCAGAGTTCAAGGATAAGCTCTTCTATTTCATTCCTAGGCAAACGCGCACCGGCGCGCACCTGAGCCAGTCGCTCGCGCTGAGTATCAGGAGTACTATCAGGAGTACCCTCCGGAGTACTATCAGGAGTTCCCCCTGGTGATGCCAGTGTGTAATAGACGCCCGGCCCGCGCCGCTGTTCGGAGCGGTGCAGCAGCCCGGCGGCTTCCAGTTGGGTGAGGGCGCGGCTGGCGGCGAGGGTATCCACGCGGTTGAGGCTGCGATAGGCGGCGTTGTCGACTCGCCCGGTTTTGCGCGCGTAGACGAGGGTCTTCTGCGCATCGGCGCTCAATGGTTGCGTCTGATATTGCTCAAGCCAGGCCAGATCATCCTCATCCATAAAGTGATGCCGGTAGAAAATGGCGCGGAAGCTGCGATCCTGGGCGTCGCTCTCAAAGGTGGGCGGCGTGAGTCCCAGGCTTTCCATGGCCTCCTGCATGGCGCGGATACCGGTCCCTTTGCGCTCGACCCACCCGATGTCGTAGAACATCTCGGCGATGCGGGGGTTGCGCAGTTCGGAGCCAGGTTCGCCCAGGCGGTCAGGGTCTTTGAGCGACGCGCCGGGGTTCTCAATTTCCAGGCGGTCGGCAAAGCGGCGGATTTGGGTGGGGCGGTGGATGCGGTAATCCTGGTGCATCAGCGCATTGTGGAGCGCCTCGCGCAATGCGACGAGCATTGGATCCGTCATCCGTTGCGCTTCGCCGGGGGTGAGGGCAAACCGCTCCGGGATTTCCTGCCGCAGGACGCGCAGCACGTCGCGCGCCAGCTCGAGCAGCGGCCCCTGGAAAGTGCGGGCTGCGCCGCGCTCGGTGGGTGAGACAATCCATTCCGTTCCCTCGATCTCGATCACATCCACCAGAAACGCCGGAAAGCAGCGCCGGATCACCTCCGGTGTGCCGAACATCAACACGCCGGCCAGGGTCGGCTGCCAGCGGTCGCCGTCACGGATGAGCGCGCCGTAAGCTTCCAGAAGGCCGTCGTCGTCGTAGCCAAGCACGCGGGCGGTAGGGTCTTGGGTGAGGAGCAGTTGCCGGAAAGCGCGGATGTACGCCGCGTCGAGTTCCTCCCGACGGGCCAATGTCACCGGGGTCATATCCGGGCTGATGAGCGTGCGATCCTGGAAGAAGCGGGCCAGATCATCTTCGGTGCAGGGCATATCCTCGCCGCCTACCCGCCGGTAGCAGCCTTTGTCCAATCCGGCTTTGCGAACGTAGATGGGTTTTTGATAGCGCAGCGCCTCCGGGATGTAGACGCTCAGCACGATGCGTGTTTCGTCGCCTGCCGGGATAGCGTGCGCGCGGATGTGTGCGGCAATCGGCGTGTTGAGCATATCCCGCAATCCGGATGCCAGGTCATGCTGCTGCTTTTCCAGTTCGAGCAGGCCCGTGACCTCGAAGCGCCCTTGTTGTTCGGCGACGCCAAGCAAAATCGTTCCACCGGCGGTGTTGGCAAAAGCGGATACGGTCTCCCATAGGTCTTGCGGCAGCCGCCAGAGGCTCTCTTTGCACTCGATCTGCGCCATTTCACCTAGGAGATCGAGGTCGCGCAACAGCATATCTAATGAAGCATACTCTTTCATACGATGGCTCCTTATTCGTCATCGCGTCCGATGGCAGCAAGCAGGTCGCCGACGGTGCGGCGTGGGCTGTTGCTTGTAGATGGCGCGGCGGGTGATAGGCCCAGGTGTTGGTGCAGCGCCAGGGACAGGCGCGGTTCGTCATTGAGCAGGCGCAGCAGGAAGGCATCTTTGTCCTCTGCGGTCATACTTTGTAAAGCCAGGCGCATTTTCGCCTGGCTGAGGCGCGCCGGTTTCAACGCCGAGCTGCGTTTGGCGGTGCTTTCGAGCAGGTCGGCGTCCACGTCGAACAGTTCTACAAAGGTTTGTAACGCCGAGGTGAGCGTAGCTAGGCCCGGCGGGACGGGCGGTTCCAGGGCGTTCCGATCCACGTTGTATTCCAGGGTGATGCCTTTGAGCCACGCCAGGTACAGCGCGCGATAGTCGCGCTGCAACAACGCTTCCCGCAGCCCGATCAACCGGTCAAGCCAGCCTTCGCCCTCGACCCAGCCGAAGCCTTCTTCCTCGTCCAGGCGGATACCCAGAACGACGTAATCGCCAATCTGTTCCACGGTGATGGCCTCGGAAGGAGGATCGTCGTCTGTCGGTATGCTGTATTGTTGTAATTCCGCCACATCTACCAGCGCGGCAGGGAAGCGGAACAGCAAATGGCGGCTGCCCCAGTTTGCCAGATAGAACATGGCATCGTAATACTGCGCCAGCACCTTTTCGGGATCGCCCCGGAAGTCGCTGTAATTGTAGACGAAGACGGCGCGCCGGGGATGCGGCTCCACACGGCTGGAAAGGCTCGCTACTGCTTCTTGCTCTTCCCGCGTCAGTGGACGGTCGAGCGCCTGAAATTCGTAGTATTGGTATTCGCTCATCGCGCCTCTACTTCAGCAACTAATGTAAATATGAGGGGACACTCGCGCAGCGTAAGACGCATAATTCCTCCGAATGCCCAACCATTGTCGTTCGCGGATGTCCAACGTCTCACGCGACGTATGGACAAAGTAGAATTCACGCAGGGCGTATTCCTGGTGCAGTTGTCGATAGCGCTGCAAAGCCACGCTGCCGTCAGGATAACGTTCTATCACCGCGATGCGATCCAGACAACGTTGCTGCCCTTCTGTGTGGGCTTCCGGGGCTTCCACGACCAACCATTGGTCGGGGTATTGTTCGCGGATCTCTTGCCAACGCATTGCACACCTCCTTCGAAAATCGTAATCGTAATCGGAACTCGGCGCTCCCCATTTTCGTGCTGGCATGGTGTGCGGTAGCACCGGCGTCTCCTCAATAGACTCCGGTACCAAAACCATTCCAAAAGCTCACGGATGTTACTCCGCCGTTATTTTGCCGATAAACTGCCGATAAATGGTAGTGCGCCACAGGACCTTACAGCCGCGCGCGCAACCAGGCGAGGCAATCGCCGGGTGTGCCGACGGGAAAGGGCAGGGCGCTGTTGCGCGGATTGTCCACCAGATGTTGGCGATCCAGCGAAACGAGATAATCCGCTTGAGCCGCCAGGGCTTCGGCGACCACGTCCGCGTCCGGTGGATGGGTCACGACAGCCTGGGCCTGAGCCAGCATCGCGGGCGCAGGCGCGGGGCCAATCTGCACCCTGGCGTGATCCAGCAGCAGCGCCAGCGCGCTCTTGCTGCCGGGGGATTTGCGGGTGAGGACGGCATCCATTTCCGCCAGGACAGTGGGGCCGACCCATAACGTGATGACGCCGGCCTCGCCTAGTTTGAACAGTTGACGCGCGCCGCCGGTTGGTGAGAGGACTGCGGCGAAGAGCGCGCTGGTATCGAGAAATATCCGTTTACTTGCCACGGCGCTCGCGCTCCTCGCGGAGAGCCTGAAGCATCGTCTCCAACGATTGCCCGTCGGCAGTCCACTGCTCGGTCACCTGATCGGCAAGGGTGTCGATGCGGGAGGGGCGCGGGCTGAGGACAAAGGTGCCGCCCAGGTCGAGCAGCGTAAGATGATCTCCGCCGCGCAGGCGGTAGGCGTCGCGCAATTTCTTGGGGAGGGTGATCACGCCCCGGTCGGTCATCTGTACGGTTGTTTCAGACATCGCTTACTCCTTTCTGCTTTTCTGCTTTACAGTATAGCAGAAAAACGGAGAAAAGTCACGCTTCCTCCAACGCCTCGACCAGCAACGCCTGGGCCTGGTCTTCCAGCGTATTGGCTTCGTCGCGCAAATCACAGACCGTTTGGATTTCTGGCTCGAATGAGTGACGCACCTCGGCGGAGCATTGAGGGACTGGCATCTGCCGGAAGGATTGCTCAAACAGTACGCCCATTGAAGTGCCAAAGGATTGTTTCAGGAGCACTCGCCGCCCGGTTTCTGTAGAAAGCCACACATAAACGAATCCGCGATCATCTGGATTTTTAAGGTACACACGCATCAGGTGTTGCGTTACTGCGACGCTATCCAAATGCCTGGGCAAAATCATCGGGCGACCAAAAATCCCATAACGCTGTCCCACATTCTGCACCAGAATTGTCCCTGCCTTGACGATGTAACGTTCCAAACCCTTCATCTTGCGCGAGATGTACATGTGCGGCTTGGGGTAGGCGTCATACAAGTCCATGCCGCTCAGAAAGGGGATGCCGGTTTTGCCGGTATAGGGGCGTTTGAACAGCGGCGGCTGGTATGGCTCAATCAGATCGCCCAATGGATGCCAGGCAGAGATGACAGCTTCAGCTTCGCCGACATACCCCACGTAATGAAAAGCATCCAAACGGTTTGTGGCGGCAGTAAAGCCCGCCACACCTATAGCGCGGGCATGTTCATTGAGATGTTTCCATTGCCAGCCGGCTGGCAGTCCCAGCACCTCACGGTTGAAACGCTGTTGCGCTTGCTCTAGCCGTTGTTTCGCCTCCACCCGCAGCGCCGCCGCCCGCTCTACCAGGGCGTGGATGCGCGCTTCGATGGCGGCGTCCAGGCGGGGGATGGGCAATGCAGCAATGTGGTCTGGGGCAATGGTGTCTACGACCGAACCAAACGTGCTGGATTTGACTATGGCGTTTCCCAACGCACTGCTGAGATAAGCGTAGACATAGCCGGGCAGAATTTTCTTAGGATCAGGGACAACGCGCATAATGTGCTCTGAACCGGCTAGCCCGTCCATATCCTCACGCGCGTAGGCCACATTGCCAATCGTACCCGAACGAGAAATGAGTGTCCAGCCTTTTCGTAGCAGCATAGATTCCAGTTCGGGTTGTTTTTTGGAGATCAGTTTCACGCCGTCGAAAGATGAGAGAAGCATATCCGAGCTGGAAAGAAATGGGACGCCGTGTTCAGGGTCAGTCACATAAATTCGTTTGGCGCGTCCGCCGATAAAAATCCCGTCCGGCTTGCACACCTCATCCAGCCGATCCAGCCGTCGCGAGCCGTAAGAGACGCTGCTTTCTCGCGTCGCGCTGCGTTGTACGGGCGTCGGCGTGGTCGCGCCGGCCCAACGGCGCAGGCGACGCAGCGCCTTCACGCCCGCGCTGGCGTGGTAGCTGGCGTCAAGGCGGCAATCGCCGGCGTATAAATCGTTGACGGCCGTGGCGACCACCTTCATTCCGTCACCTGCCCGGTGATGCAGTACTCGCGGTACGCTTCGGCGATGCGCGGCAGGTCGTCATCCAGCTTGCGCTCGCGGGTGGTCACGGTTTGCACGACGTTGCGGCGCGCGCGGCGGCGCAAGACCTCGCGCTCCACCGTGTAGATCAGCTCCGCGCCGTCGGCGTCGCGCACGAATAGCTCGTTGCCGCGCCGGTCGTGGCCCACCGTCTCCGCAATCGCCATAAACACATCGTAATCGGCGCGGCGGCCCAGCGCCTCGGCGTCGCGCTCGGCCTGGGATTTGCGCCGCAGGAAGAGCAAGCTCGCCTGCACGCCCACCTGCGGCAGGAACGCCTCCACCGGCAAATCCACGCTCGCCAAGACCTGGCAGTGGTCGAGAATCCACGCACGGATGGACTCGGCGTCGGGGTTGCCGAGGATGCCGTCGGGCAGCACGATGGCGACTTTGCCTGTACCGGGCTTCACCCACTGTACGCAGCGCTCGATGAAGAGCACCTCCGGGGCCACGCGGCTTTGCAGGTCGCCGGAGCGTATCCACCGGCCCTCGCTGTCCTGTGACCAGCGATGGCCCAGGTCGAACTGCCGCAGGATGTCGGTATCATCAATGGGGATTTTCGCGCCAAAGGGCGGGTTGGTGAAGACGAAGTCGAACGTCCCCAGGTCGGCGTCCAGCCGGGCGCGGACGGGGTCGGGCCACGTCTCGCGCGGGCGGCCGGCGAACTCGTCGCGCAGCTTCGCGGGGACGGTGGGCAGCATCAGCGGGAACTCCAGCGAGTTGAACGAGAGGATGTTGCCGTGGCCGTCGTTGTTGAGGATCATGTTCATCCGCGCCGCGCGCTTGAGGTCGGGGTCGAAGTCAATGCCGTAGAGGCAGGCGGAGGCGTACCGGCGCACCAGGTCGGCGGCCTCGCCCTTTTCCATTCGGGGCGCGCGTTGCAGGTTGTGCAGGGTGGGGAACA
>DYKY01000153.1 GCA_020722365.1 Thermoflexus sp. | reverse complement strand
AGTAATTGTAATCCGTCGATGTATGTGTAGTCGCGTTGGTTCTTTGAGATAAGAGGGTGATTCAATGTTATTGCAGTTGCGGCGATCAAGGCATCGGGTATCATTAGTCCATGACTGAGCCGGTACTGACGTAGAAGTTCAAGTGCTGTGTCGCATATCTGTTCGTTGACTTTGAGCAATTGGAAACGTTTCAGGAATCGCTCTGTGTGCCGCAATTCCACCTTGTTCCGGCAGCCCACTAACAATTCCATCGCGGTTATTGTGCTGACAGCCAACGTCGACTGAGACTCGATCCGATCAAGGCAATCGATGGCCTCACCGGTTTGTCGTGCTGCGTCAATGAGGATATCAGTATCCACAATAGTTAGCCTATTCACTCAGTGTGCTCCCATTCGCGTCGTCGCAGACTTTGTACCCACGCAGTGCTATCCTGCATATCATCGCGGTCTTTCCACATGCCGATGAATGGTTCCTCCGCTAACTTTGTGTGCTTTGTCTTCTGAAAAGATTGTGTGGATGGGTAACGGGCTTTCAGAAAAGCCACAAAGTCGAGGACCTGTTTCTGGGCTTCTGGGGGTAATAAAGCTATTTCACGAGCGATATTTGTGGTTTCCATTTCTTCTTTAATCCTTTTGTGTTAATGGTAACCGTGCCTTTTTTTGCTGTCTCTTGGGCGATGAACTGATTATATATGACGCCATTGATACGTCAACGATGCCGGCTCACAAGCGCCTAACGTTGCAGCCGTTTCACAATCGCCTCCACGTCATACACACACCCGCCCCACGTCCCGCCGCTGACCTGTTGCAGCGCGGCCCACAGGCGCGTGTCGTCCGGCAGCCCTGGATCGGGCGCGAGATCGGGGTGGGGCGGACGGGCATCCAGCACGCGCGCGCCCTCTTCCGGGGAATACTGCTGTCCTTCGTGGCCCACCAGGTTGGCGCTGCCGTGCAGGTTCACCCGGTCGATGACGATCTCGATCAGGTCACTCTCCTGCACACGCCCCAGCGGACCGCCCGCCAGCGCCTCCGGGCCGACGTGACCGATGCACGCGCCCGTGCTCACCCCGCTGAAGCGCGCGTCGGTGATCAGCGCCACCTCCTTGCCCCACGAGAGATGCTTCAGCGCCGCCGTCACCTGGTACGTTTCCTCCATCCCGCAGCCAAGCGGCCCGCGCCCGATGAGCACGATCACGTCGCCGGGCCGCACGGGGTTCTCCGTTTGCCCCTTGATTGCGGCGATGGCAGCCCGCTCGCTGGTGAACACCCGCGCCGGACCGGTCTTGCGATAGACGCCGTCCGCACCCACAACGCTTGGATCAATCGCCGTGCTCTTGACCACCGAGCCTTCCGGCGCGAGATTCCCCGTGGGGAAAGTGAGCGTGCTGGTGAGGCCGCGCGCTTTGGCTTCCTGCGGCGAAAAGATAACCGTGTTCGGGTCGATGCCGTCTTCCGCAAAGAGCCGCTCGCGCAGGCGGCGGCGCCGCTCGGAGTGTTCCCATGTGTCTAGCGATTCGCCCAATGGGCAGCCTTGCACGGTTAGCACGTCGAGGTGCAGCAGGCCCAGGTCGCGCAGGTGCAACATCACCTCCGGGACGCCGCCCGCCAAATAGACGCGCACCGTCGGATGGCCGACCGGGCCATTGGGCAGCACGTCCACCAGCCGGGGTGTGGCGCGGTTGACGCGATCCCAATCCGCGACGGTGGGGCGCGCCAGCCCGGCGGCGTGGGCGATCGCGGGCAGGTGTAACAGCAGGTTTGTGCTCCCGCCGAACGCTGCGTAGACGACCATCGCGTTGTGCAGCGCGTCTTCCGTGACGATGTCGCGCATCGTCACGCCCGCCTCTGCCAGTTTCATCAGCGCCTCCGCCGAGCGCCGGGCCACGTCGAGCCAGAGCAGTTGTCCGGAGGGGGCCAGCGCCGAGTGGATGAGCGCCATCCCCAGCGCCTCGCTCACCACCTGGCTGGTCGCTGCGGTGCCGAGGAACTGGCAGCCGCCGCCCGGGGAGGCGCAGGCGCGGCAGCCGAGCACGGCGGCCTCTTCCAGTGTGATCTCGCCTTGAGCGAAACGTGCGCTGAGCGTTTGCACCTTGCCCAGGTCCTCGCCCACCGTGGGCAGCAGTGTGACGCCGCCGGGCACGAGCACGCACGTGCCGTCGCGTTGGGCCGCCAGCGCCATCATCATCGCGGGCAGGGCCTTGTCGCACGCAGCGACGCCCAACACGCCGCGCCGCGTCGGCAGCGAGCGGATGAGGCGGCGCAACACAATCGCGGCGTCGTTGCGGTAAGCCAGGCTGTCCATCATCCCCGGCGTGCCCTGTGTGCGCCCGTCGCACGGATCGGTCAGGTATCCGGCGAACGGAATCGCGCCGTGCGCGGTGAACGTCTCGGCGGCGGCGCGCATCAACCTGTCGGTTTCCCAGTGCCCGGAATGGAGGCCCAACGCGAGGGGAGTGCCGTCCTCCACGCGCATCCCGCCGGTGATGCCGAGGATGAGGTACTCCGGGCGGCGCAGTTCGGCGGCGGGCCAGCCCATCCCCGCGTCCATCGTCAGCCCGAAGAGATCGCCGCTGGAGACGGTGCGCAGGAACTCGGCGTCCAGGGGCAATGCGCCATCTGGACCAGGCGCGTGCGTCGGTACGGCGTAAAAGCGGCTATCCGCCGCCTCGATGGAAACCGGATTGGAAATGCGTTTTGTGCTCATAAGTCCTCCACTCGCGTCAACGGATTTAGCGGATCAAACGGAAATTGTCCGTTCTTGTCTTCCGTTGTGATAAAGATATTGTATCGAAGACGCATTTTCTGCCAAGTTGTTGAGCAGCAGTGTTGTTGACTGTTATGGCAATAGGATTACTATCGAAGTCTGAGTCGTGACAGACTCACATTATTGTTTCTGAGGAGGTTCACATGGCACAATCATCTGTTTCATTTAAGGAGCGTGTGCGCGCTTTGCCGCGCAATGTGTGGGCAGTGAGCTTGACCAGCTTCTTCATGGATATTTCCAGCGAGATGGTCATCAACATCCTGCCACTGTTTTTGTCGAACGTGTTGGGGGTCAAGACCAACATCATCGGCTTGATTGAGGGGATTGCTGAAGCGACGGCCAGTATTCTCAAGGTCTTCTCGGGTTGGCTCTCGGACAAACTACGCGCGCGCAAATGGCTGGCGGTGGCGGGCTATGGGATATCGGCGCTGGCGAAGCCTTTTTTCTACATCGCCAACACCTGGGGGATGGTGGCGGGGGTGCGCTGGGCCGACCGGGTTGGCAAGGGGGTGCGCACCGCGCCGCGCGATGCCCTTGTGGCTGATAGTATTGATGAGAAGCAGCGCGGCATGGCTTTCGGCTTCCATCGCGCTGCCGACACCGCCGGGGCTATGCTAGGGCTGTTCATCGCTTTGATCGTGGTTTGGCTTGCGCAACGCAACGTCGGCGAATTGACCCGTCAGACTTTTCAGACTGTAGTGTTGATTAGTCTGATTCCGGCGGTGTTGGCTGTGATCGCGCTCGCCGTGGGCACACAGGAAGTGACCGTGACCAAGGTGCGCGATCTGCCGCGCATCTCGTTCCGGGGATTGGGTAAGCCCTTTCTGGTCTTTATGGTGATTGTGGGTATTTTCGATCTCGGTAACTCGTCGGATGCCTTTTTAGTCCTCCGCGCGCAGGAACGTGGATTGAGCATCATCGGTATTTTGGCGATGCTCGTCACCTTCAACGTTATCTACACGTTGATCAGCGCCCCGGCGGGTGCATTCTCCGACAAAATTGGGCGACGGCGCGTTATCGTCGGTGGCTGGCTGGTCTACGCGATCATCTATTTGGGATTCGCCATTGCCGGGACCGGCTGGCACATCTGGGCGCTGTACGCTATCTACGGCGTTTATTACGGCCTGGCCTACGGTACGACGAAGGCGATGGTGGCCGATCTCGTGCCGGAGGCGTTGCGCGGCACGGCTTACGGGACGTACAATGCTGTGTTGGGCATTCTGGACTTTCCTGCATCGTTGATCGCCGGAATCTTGTGGCAAGGCCTGGGAAACTGGGCTGGTTTTGGGGCCTCAGCGCCGTTCTTCTTCGGCGCAGCGCTGTCGCTGATCGCGGCGGTGTTGATGGTGCTGTGGAAACCAGGTGCAAAGCTGACGCTCTCGCGCTAAAAGAACGAAGCCCTTCGGGCTGGATTTTGCCTCAGTCCGAAGGGCTTCGTTCTCGCGGCCTGGCTGCCTTAGCCAGGCAACAGGCTGCGAGACGAGGATGTCGTCTTCGCGCTGTACCAGGGTGGTGAAGTTACAGGCATCGATTTGGATGAGCGTTTTCCCGCGCACATCATTCAGATAGAAATTGCGCGGTGAATTATCGAAGTCGAAGCCGGTTTCCTCGTAGGTCATCAGATTGCTGACCTCGCCCATTGTGTAATCGCCGCGCCCTTCGACCTTCCAGCGCAACGCCTCGTCGCGGTCGTCGGTGTTGCAACAACAAACGCCGCTGCGCATCGTGCGGAGCGGCGTTGACTGAATTAAAGCATTGCCAATCTAGCGGTTCTTCTTGAAGTAAACGTCCGTGTAAACGGCCAGAATCAGCACGATGCCTTTTACAACGTATTGCCATGATGATGGAACGTTCAGGATTTGCAGGCCGTTGGTGAGGCTCGCCATAATCAGCGAACCGATCATTGCTCCAAAGACGGTGCCTTCGCCGCCGAGGGTGGAGGTGCCGCCCAGGATACAACTGGCGATCGCGTCGAGTTCGTAGCCACCACCTGCCGCGACGGTTCCGTAGCCGATGTAGGAAGCCAGGACAATGCCGGAGACGCCACATAGGAGGCCCATGACCACAAAAATACTGAAGACGTTTTTCTTGATGTTGACGCCAGAAAGCCGCGCCGCTTCGCGGTTGCCGCCGATGGCGTACGCATAGCGTCCAAAGCGGGTATTGTTCGAGACGTAGGCCATCACGACGGCAGAGATCGCCAACAGCAGCACGGGAATCGACACGCCGTTGAAGGAATTGACGATGGCGACGTAGACTACGATCAGCACAGAATAAAGGGCCGTCTTGAGAATGTCCATGTATAAGGGCGAGAGTTCGAAACCGTAACGGCGTTTTTTCTGGCGGTTGTTGAGCATCGTGTAAAACAACGTCACAATTACCCCGGCCGCTACGATCCACCCGGCGGTGGGTTTGAGGTATCCCTGCCCGATCCACGAAAAAAGCGGCTGGTTGGCGGGGATTGTCTTTCCCTGCGTCACGATCAGAATTCCACCATTGAAGGCCCATTGAGCGCCGAGCGTGACGATAAAGGATGGTACGGCAAGATAGGAAATGATGTAGCCCTGGAGTGTGCCGATAAGAGTGCCTGCCGCCAAACCTATAACGACCGACAGGATTGTGGTCAGCAGCGGCCGGTCAGGTAAAATCATGTTCCAAATCTCGGCCTGGAATTGGGCGACAATGACCGATACAAAACCGGCTACTTTTCCAACGGACAGGTCAATGTTGCCGGTGACGATGACCAGCACCATACCAACGGCCAGGAAGGACGTTACGGTCATCTGCCGGATCAGGTTGGAGATGTTTTGAGGCGATAGATACAGGCCGCCGGTTGCAATGGTGAAGAGGATCCAGATGAAAATCATTGCCACAATGATGGCATATGTTTGAATATTGGCGCGAAATTGTTTGGTGAGATTGGAAACCACGCTTTGTACCGAATTGTTATTGGAGGTTGTGTTCATGAGTTCACCTTCTTTATCAGGATGTGTTTCAGGCAATGCCGGTGGCTAATGACATAACGCGCTCTTGGGTTGCTTCGGCGATGTCCAGGGTACCGGCAGACCGGCCTGCGTGCATAACCATGATGCGGTCGCTCATTCCCAGGACTTCTTCGAGGTCGCTGGAAATCATAATGATCGCGATACCTTGCGCCGTGAGATCGTTGATTAATTTGTAGATCTCGTATTTGGCGCCCACGTCGATCCCGCGTGTCGGATCGTCCATAATCAGCACTTTAGGGTTGGACATCAGCCATTTAGAAATGACGACTTTTTGCTGGTTGCCGCCTGATAGGGTATTGCACAACACGTTCAGATGCGGCGCTTTGATCGCCAGACTCTGTGCAAAATTGCGGCTGGCCTTCAATTCAGCATTATCGTCAATTTTGTACCACGTCGCGAATTGATCCAGGTTGGGCAATGAGATGTTCCGCAGGATGGATTGTATAAGCACCAGGCCGTGGCGCTTGCGATCTTCTGGCACAAGGCTGAGGCCTTGTATCATTGCGTCGTGCGAGTTTCTTACGTTGAGCGTTTGCCCTCCGAGTTTCACCGTACCCCGGGTGATTTTCCCGTACTCGCCAAAAATCGTCATCGCCAGCTCCGTGCGTCCAGACCCCATCAATCCGGCGATGCCAAGTACCTCGCCCTTGCGAAGGTTAAAACTGACACCCTTGAGCACTTCGCGCGTGCTCTCTTCGGGATCGACGGCGTGGAGGTCCTCGACTTCGAGAACGACTTCGCCGGGCTGACGGTGGCTTTCGGGGAAACGCTCGGTCATCTCGCGCCCCACCATGTAACTGACGAGTTTCTCAACCGACAGGTCCCTGGTGGGTTGGGTAGTGATGACGCGTCCATCGCGCAGCACGGTGACGGTGTCGGTGATGGCGAAGAACTCATTCAACTTGTGGCTGATGTAGATGCAGGTCACGCCGTGTTCTTTGAGCGTACGGAGGATGGTCATCAATTGCTCGATTTCAGCCTCTGCTAGCGCGCTCGTTGGCTCGTCAAGGATCAGAATTCGGGCATTTTCGGAAAGCGCTTTCGCAATTTCCGTCATCTGCATCTTGCCGACGCCGAGGTTCTTGACAAGGGCTTGGGGGTGAATGTCGAGTTTGTATTCGGTCAGCAAGTTCTGGGTATCGGCGTATAGTTTATCCCAATTGATCGCTCCATGCTCGAGGGGTTCTTTGCCCAAGAAGATATTTTCCCCCACGGTGATGCCTGGCACCAGCGTGAGTTCCTGGTAGACGATGGCAATACCGGCCTCGATGGCTTGCCGGATGGAGCGATTTTCCAGCTTCAATTCCTGCCCTTCGAAAAAGATCTGACCCTCATACGTCCCCCAGGGGTAGACGCCGGACAGGATTTTCATCAGGGTTGATTTGCCCGCGCCATTTTCGCCGCAGATGCCATGGATTTCACCCCGTCGAATCTGGAGAGAGACATCGCGTAAAGCTACGACACCGGGGAATTGCTTGGTTACGTTCCGAAAATCTAGGATAATGTCATCGCTGCTGGGATCGGTAGTGGTGCTAATGTCGTCATTGACATGAGTGCTAAGTACAGCATGGTCGTTATTCATCAGATGCTCCTCGCCGTGAACCTATTCAACAGAATAACTGGCTAGTTTAGTAAGGAGAGTGCCTCCTCGTAGGAAATCATTATACACCTAGTACGAGGAGGCACAATCGTTTTACGCGAGTCGAATTATCTGCTCACACGTTTAGGGCTTCGGTGGCCGCTGATCCTCGGGAATGTCGCGATAAACGTCGTCGTAGCTCTGGAACCCACTCTTGACCACGAGATCGTAGACATTATCCTTGTTGACCTGATAGACGGGCAGGAATTTGCAGGGCACGCTGCCTGTCTTGGTGGGATCGTTGGTGAGTTCGGCCAGAGTGTATGACTGGAGATCGGCCTTCTCGCCCTTCAGCAGTTGATCCACTAGATCGATTGCCAAGGGGGACAGATCCCGGATGTCCTTGAGAATAGAGACGGTCAACTCGCCCTTGACGATGCTGTTGCAACCATCAGCCGTCGCGTCCTGACCTGAGATGGGGACTTTACCGGCCAGATTTTGGGCTTTCATTGCCTGAAGCGCGCCCAGGCCGGTACCGTCGTTGGAAGCGACCACGGCATCGATGTCATTGCCTACCGCGGTCAGAACGTTTTCCATGATCGTGAGGGCGTTCTTGGGATCCCAGTTGTCCACCCATTGGTCGGCGACGATTTCGATCTTGCCCGCGGCCTCTAGCGGATCGAGGATTTCATCCTGACCCTGGCGGAAGAGAATAGCGTTGTTGTCGGTGGGGCTACCGCCCAGTTTCACCACGCGCGCCGGGCCGTTGGCGGCCACGTCCCAGTTTTCGGCGTCAATGGCCGCCATCACACCCAAGGCCTGCTGGCGACCCACTTCAACATTGTTGAAGGAGACGTAGGCGGCAATGTCGGGGGTCTTGATCAGGCGGTCATAGGCAATGACGATGACGCCTTTCTTGGCTGCATTGCTGGCAGCCGTGGCGGCGGCGTCGCCGTCTTCAGCGACGATGATGAGGGCCTTGACGCCCTGCGTAACCATGTTGTCAATCTGGTCATTTTGCAGTTTCACGTCGTGTGCAGCTTCCTGAGAAATCACCTCATAACCCTTCTCTTCGAGCAGCTTCCGCATGAGAATTTCTTCGTTCTTCCAACGCTCGGTGGCGAAGTCGGAGAACGACAGGCCGACCTTGATTTTGCCACTGCCTTTGCAACCAGCCAGGCTGGTCATGAGCATGGCCACCAAAAGAATGGCCGTTAACGATCGAGTCACTATGCGAGACATTTCATTTCCTCCTGAGATTAAATTGTGGATTTTAAGATAGGAAAGATACTTAAAAAAGTTTCGAGAAACTATTACGCTGTGGACCTCCTTTCTAAACCTAAAAATTCCTTGCAAATCGTTCTGGGCATCCAAATAGGAGCTGGAACTTCGCAGCCTTTGGCAACAAACGTCTCGAATGATAATGAAGTTTTGAACGATTTACACGTCTAAATTACGGTGAATTACATTTCGGTAACAATACCGGTATCGTTCTCGGAACTATCTAAAACTATAGCACAGTTTTTTCGCAGTGTCAATAGGCTTTTT
>DYKY01000152.1 GCA_020722365.1 Thermoflexus sp. | reverse complement strand
GGGCGGCGTTGCGCCGCACCGCTATGTGTACCAGGTCATGCTGGAACTGCTCGATCCGGCAATCTTCTTCGAACTGGACACCTACTGGATCAAGACGGCGGGCGTCGATCCGGCGCAGGTGGTGCGGGAGATGGGCGCGCGCGCTCCGTTCCTGCACATCAAGGACGGCCCGTGCGTCAAAGGCGAGCCGATGACGGCGGTGGGCGACGGCATCGTGGACGTCCCTGCCATTGTCGAAGCCGGGAAGCCGCACACGGAGTGGCTCGTCGTCGAAATCGACCGTTGCGCGGGCGACATGCTGGAGGCTGTGGCGAAGAGCTATCGTTATCTCGTGGGAAATGGCCTGGCGCGAGGGCGCGGGTAGACAGTAGACAATAGACGGTAGACGGGGGATGAGAGGGCAGTCTGCGACTGTGCAGTCGCAGACTGCTCTTGTCTCCCGTCTTTTTCGTTGTATAACAAATGTAGCGCAAGCTGTTAGCTTGCGTAGCTTGTGATAGCGCAAGCTGTTAGCTTGCGTAGCTTGTGATAGGGCAAACTGCCAGTTTACCCGGCGAGCATTCTTTCTATAGGGGGACGGCAATGCGAGAAATTATATTCCTGGTTGAAGAAGCTCCAGAAGGCGGCTATACGGCTCAGGCGCTCGGTTATTCGATTTATACCGAGGCCGATACATGGGAAGAGTTGAAATTAGCAGCGCAGGATGCTGTGTTGTGTCATTTCGAGGAAGAAGCGCGTCCATCATTATTGCGGCTGCACGTTGTTCGTGAAGAGGTTGTGCTTGTATGAGGTTACCCCGTGATCTCGATAGTGAGCAGTGAGTGCGTCTTTTGCGGCGCTATGGTTATGTTGTCACGCGGCAGACGGGGAGTCATATACGGCTGACGACCACGCAAGTGGGCGAACATCATATTACAATTCCGCATCATTCACCGTTGCGTGTGGGCACGCTTAATGCGATTCTGAGGGATGTGGCGCAGCATTTAGAGATCGACCGGGATACCCTGATCGCATCGCTTTTCGGCAAATGAGGTTTTACTTCTCGGAGATAGGCGTTATGCCAGATCCGAATCACCAACCCATACGACAAGAAACGTCGACTCCCTTGTGGCGACATGGGGTCGCGCGCGTGGCCTGGGACTACATCCGCCAGATGTACGGCAACCAGGCCGCCTCCGGCTTTTGGCTCTTCCGTGGATTGTGGAGCGCGGGGCCGGTGGGGCGGGTGGGACTGCTCTTGCTCGGCAGCGCGCTTCCGCTCGCCGCGGCGCTGTTGAGCGGCATGCTGGCCTCCGGCGGCCCGTTGACGTTGCCCTTTGGCCTGGCGCTCTTTGCCGTGGCCTGGGCCTTCACGTTGTCTGCCGCGACGCGCCTCTCGCTGCCCGGCTACGTGATCGTTTGCGCGTATCTGGCCTGGTACGGTATCCTGGCCGGTGGGACGCTTGCCGGAACGCCCGCCTTCGCATTGCCCACGGTGTGGATGCTGTGGATAGGCGGCGCGGTCGGGTACGCAATGCCTCGCTGGCGGCGCTGGCTCTGGCTGTGGGTGTTGTGTTTCGGCGTGGCGTATCTCACCTATGGGGCGTGGGGATTGTACCGCAACCTGCCGGAGGCCTGGTACTGGCCCGGTCAGGTCGTTTTGAGCCTGGTCTATCTGGCTGTGTTGGCCTTGACGAACCGTCTGCGCAAGCCGCCTGCGCTCGGCCGCACGTTCTGGGGGACGTTGACCGTGGCGGCGCTCTTTTATGCGCTGGCAGGCCGGCGGGATAGTGCCGCGCTCGGCGAGAACACCGTGCTCTCTTTCCAGGGGATTCTGGGGCTGGTGGACCTGGCGTGGATGTGGCTCGGCGGCAGCCTGTTCGTCGGCGCGTTGGAGGTCGGTGCGTGGGGGACGGACAGGGTCGGCGCGTGGCTGCCGGAGCGAGTCACCCGCCGGCTGTGGCCGTTGTGTTGGGGTGCGGTCGCCGTCGGTGGCTGGCTGCTCTTGTCGACATCCGCGCCGCCCGCGTTGATGCTGGTGCTGTATCGCCTGGGCGTGTACGCCTGGGTGGATGCCTGGCCTTACGCCGTCTACTTCGCGGTGCAGGGACAGGTGTGGGTGAGCCTCGCGGCGCTGGCTGTGGCGCTGGTCGGGGCGTTTTTGCGCAAGCGCGGACGGCCTTTGACGGTATTGACCCCCGCCTGGATCAACGGCGTGTGGATCGCGGCTTTCATCGGACAATTGGGCTATCACCAGGCGATGGCCGCCTTCGGCACAGTGGAAGCCGAGGCCGCTGCGCCGTTGACGTTTTGGCCTGCGTTGGTGCTGCTCGGCGGCCTGGTTTGGCAGATGGCGACGGCTGGGGCAGAATGGTCGCGCGCGTCGTGGGCGAGACTGTACGGACTGGTGGGTGTGATGCTGTTGTTGGTGAGTGTCTCCACCGTGCTGGTTGGCGTCGGCTCCCCGATGGTGATCCTCGAATACACGCTGTACTCCTTTTTGGGCTTACTTTACCTGGGGCTGCCGATGGCGCTGCGGGCGTTGCTCTTCCCCGATGCCGACGCTGCGCCGGTATCGGGCGGGCGATTGGCGTTGCTATTCGGTTTGGGATGTTTGAGCGCGGTCGTCGTCCTGGGGATCGATCCGTATGCGGGTCTGCACCTGGCGCTCGCGCCATTGTTGTGGCTTGCAGTGCTGGCGGCTGCCGGATGGCGCCTGGCGCGGCTGGAATCCGGTTGGAATGGCGCGTTTGTCGGGGGTGTCCTGGCGCTCGGCTTTGCAATCTTCTGGATGTCGCCGGAGGTGCTGCCGATTCCGCTGCTGGTGTTCGTCAACACGTGGCAGCAGCGTTATGTTGAAACCGTCCTCAACCGTCCGGTGATGCAGGCCGGGCAACTCTGGTTCACCTTGCTCGCCCTGGCGGCCGGCGCGGGGGTGGGGTGGGCGTGGACATTGCGCCGCCGTCCCGCATGGTTTATCCTGGCGGTCCTGTTTTTCACACTGGCCTTTGCGTGGCTGGCGATGTACATACCGGGTATGTAGCGCGAGTTGTCAACTCGCGTCTCTCTCTTATTCCGGCTGTGGTCGGTCTCCCGACCGCGCCACTTTCTGGCGCTCCATAGATGAAAAGACGGTAGACAAGGACGATGGCCTGTCTACCGTCTTTTTCGGTTATGAACTCACGCTAGGGCGCAGCGTAAGCGCGCAGCACCAGCGGGAGGAAGACTCTGACAGGTTCCAGGAAGATCAGCCGTCCTTCGATCGTAGGTGAGACGACGCCCTGATCGGTGACGTAGTTGATCACTGCGTCGCGGACGTAATACTGTGTGTCGTTGACGATTTGGTTCAGCGGCCACAGACTGACGCCGCCGTCATTGAAGTTACACGATCCGGCCGCCAGATAGTTCACAGTTGAGACGGTGTAATAGGTGGTGGTATCCAGGAAGTCTACTTCGTGGCCGTCGAAGGTCAGCGAGACCACGTTGTTGCCACTCGGCAGCGCCGGGTACATATCCCGGTAGGTGATTTTGCCACCCGCGTTGATATCCAACATACAGGTGGTGTAGTAGGAGTAGCCGCCTCGACCAGGCACGTACTTATAGTAGTAGTAGTTGCGGTACGCGCGTTCCAGGATTGTCTTAAGCTGCGGGCCGTTCATCTGCATCGTGACCAGCGAGTTCTCGTAGGGCATCAACGTGAACATATCCGCAACTGTCAAGGTGTATGGAGTAGTTGGCGTTGCTGTAGCCGCGACCCTGCGGTTGGACATTGCGCCAGAGAGGTGGAAGTCCACGTCAATGCCATGTTCCGCCAGTTCCCAGACCGAAGCGTCGGTCTGGAGGTTGGCGCCGTTGGTCTCTTCCGTGTACGCTAACAGCGTGTCAATCGGATAGAGTGTCTGACCGAGAGTTGTAGCGTTATAGTCGGCCAGGAGGGCCACATAGGGATCGACGATGGCCTTAACTTCCGGATCCTCTACCGTGGATGATCCGACGGATATGTAGCGCCCGGCGCGGGACACAACCTCGTACCCCTCACTCGTGAGCTGCAGCCCGATGATGACCTCGCCCAGGGTGTTGTTGTAGCGATAGGCCTGGTTGACGATCACAGGGGCGTTGTCCGCGTTAGCGATGATGGTCGGCAGGAACTTGTAGTCCCCGAAACCTGTCGCCGGGTTCGTATGGCTGTGTCCGCCAATGATGGCGTCAAGGCCTGCGGTCTGCATCGCCAGGTTGGTATCGACGTTTTCGTCGACCTCAACGCTGGCAGGGTTCTCCGTGAAGCCGATGTGCGTTAAAGCGATGACCACATCATTGGCTGCGCGTAGCGCCGGCGTGCGAGCCTGTGTCTCGGTGATGGGGTCGGTGAATGTGAGCCCGGGGATGTTGCTTGGCAGTTCATAATTCGGGATGCGGTGGTTGCCGATACCTAGAACAGCAATCTTGATTGGATCTCCGAGCACGATCGTTCCCGTGCTGGACCGGTGCACATTTTCCACGGTCATCTCAACGGCCGGCTCGATGGGGACATCGTCCAGGCCGTATTCGCCGGTGTCGTAAACATTCGCCTGCAACATGGGGAAGTTTGCCTGCCCAAGCACACTCTTGAAGATGGTGTTCCCGAAGTTGTATTCGTGGTTCCCCACCGTCATCGCATCATAGTCCATCGCATTCATCACGGCCATCATTGGGTGCGTTTGCAGTTCGACCGGCAGGGGGGTGCCGTCCGCCGCATAGCCTAGGGGCGCCGACTTGAAGTAATACATCATTGCATCGCCCTGGATCTGGTCACCGGCGTTGAGCAAGATGGTGCGGTAGGGGTTATGCTGCCGCTCTTGCTTGATCAGGGTCGCCAGTTGGGTGTAACCCACATAGGTGCCCTTGGCCAGGTTGCCGTGCGAGTCGTTGTGGTGCAGGATTGTCACCGGGAAGATGGTTCCGCCGTCATCGTTGCCATTGCGGGTGATACGTCCATCCAATGCTTCGTTGTAGGCGCTGGCCGTGGTGGAGTAAGCGGTGGAGACCCAACGCTCCACACCGTCCAGCATGTCGCCCCAGTAGCTGATGTTGGTCATGTACTTGAACGGCAAGAATCCATCTTGTCCAGCCGGCGCCAGGAACTCGTTGGTGGCGACGCGGTAGGTCCTTGTCATCTCCAATGACTCCCACTGCATGGTTGTGGGGTTGTACACGGTAATGTCATACGCACCCCACGCATATGGCTGCGGGCCGGGCAATGTATCTGAATAGCGGTAGAATTTGTAGCGGATGCCGGCTGCCTGGAGCGCGCCCTTGAACAGGGTGGCGCTTTGGTTGAGCAGCTCGAGGATTTGCGCGCCGGTCATATCGCCAATAGCTGTTGCATTGCCGAATGGGAGGACGCTGTACAACATTCCATGGGTCAGTGTGAAAGGCTTGGTGATGCTGGTGAGATCAGCCCGTAGACCACCAGGGTTGTTGAAGACCATGTCGGCATCATTGAGGGGATCGTCATCCAGATTCAGATCATTGTAGATCGCGTCGTTGACGAACTTGCCCATCAGCGAATCGCCGTTGTAGTTGCGGATCAGATCCACATTGCTGAAACCGATCTCGCGATTGATCTCAGACAGATACCACGGATCGCTGGCCCATTCTTCGACGCGCGCCTTGACGGTGGGATCCTCGTCGCCGCTGGTGCTCACAGGTAGCGATTCCCATACTACATTCACGTCGCCTGTGGTCATGTTCACGCCGATATCTGCACGACCAACACGGCGCCCGGCATAGTATGCCTGCACAACGGTAATGCCATCGATAATCTGCCCCGGTGTTGGCACGTTGGTGTGGCTGTGCCCACCGATGATCAGATCGACCGGCTTCCCGGCTGCTGCCAGGTTCCTCGCCAACGTCTGATCGCCATAAACCGTGATCCCGTACCCGTAGCCGCCATCGGTGTTGCCGATGTGAGTCAACGCGATGAGCACGTCCGAAGCTGCAGCCACCTCATCGTAGTAATGCAGGATGGACTCCGTCGGATCCTTGAAGCACAGCCCTTCGGTAGCCGAGGCGATCGTGATGTACGGCGTCTCCTGTGAGGTGATGCCAATCACGCCGATGACCACTTCATTCGGAGCGGTCCCCAAGGTCATCGTGTACCAGGGCATAACCCAGGTCGGTGTATCCCAACCGGCGCATGACTCTCCGTCCTTGACGGTCAGGTTGGCTACGACGAACGGGAAATTGGCCTCCTCGGTTCGACTGATGAGCGTCGGCTGTCCCCAGTCGAACTCATGGTTGCCGACGGTCGCCACGTCGTACCCGATCAAGTTGAAGACATCGATAGTAGGCTTGCCCTTGAAAAGGTTAGACAGCAACGTGCTCTGCATAATGTCGCCAGCGTCAAACAGGGCGACGTTCGTGATCCCTACCGACGCGCGCACATCATTAATGACCTTGGCCATCCTTGCCGCGCCCGGGTTGCTACCGGCAGGCTGTAGGTTACCGTGAAAGTCGTTGGTATGCAGAACTGTCACGGTCACGACATCGCTCGGCGCTAACGACGAGGCAGCCAGGGACGCAGTCGTCTCGATGGCAACCGGTGTCGCAGCCGCTGGCGCTTCAATCGTCTCTTTCTGCGGCGCAGCAGCCATTGCCGGGGTGATGGCGACACTTAACAACACCAACACCGAAATCCAAAAACGTACTAGCTTACTCATGATTTATCCTCCTCGTGTTGATTGGAATACTTGAAGTGATTTGATATTGTGTATGCAGATCAATTGGTTGACTTTCAGGCATCACCTCCTTTGTTGGACAGTGGATGAGCTGCGTACTGCCTGCCGGCTATCCGCATCAATAGACTACATCGACTTGCCGCCTGGTCTGCGCCGATTCGGCTATTGCGGCGCACACGCAGTCGGCGCGGTAGCCATCTTCGAAGGTTGCGCCGTATGGGGCCACATCCTTGTCGTTCACGATGCAGTCGAGGAAGTGCGTCAGTTCGTGAACGAAGCTGTGCTCCCAGCCGATCATGTGCCCCTGCGGCCACCAGTTCGACCACCAGGGATGGTATGGCTCGCTGATCAGGACGTTGGTAAAGCCCTGCGTTTCCTTGCGGCCTTCGCCCACCCAGTAAACCTCCAGCTCGTTCAGACGTTCCAGATCGAAAACGAGGCTGCCCTTCTCGCCGTTGATCTCGATGACCTCGTGGTTCTTGCGCCCGGCAGCGAAGCGCGTGGCTTCCAGCGTGCCGATGGCGCCGTTGGCGAAGCCGACGGTCGCCACGAAAGCGTCGTCGACATCCACTTTTGCCAGCGAGCCGTCGCCCAGCGGGCGCTCCGGAATGAACGTGCGCGTCATCGCGCCCACGCTCTCGATCTCGCCCACCAGGAAGCGGCCCAGGTCGATGATGTGCGCGCCCAGATCGCCGAGCGCGCCCGCGCCGGCTTCCGCCTTGTTGAGTCGCCAGATCATCGGCGTGCCGTAGTGCGCCATGATCCACTCTTGCAGGTAGACGGCGCGGTAGTGGTAGATGCGGCCCAATGCGCCGCTCTCGATCAACTCGCGCGCCTGACGAATGGCGGGGACGAAACGGTAGTTGAAGGCCGTCATATGCTTGACGCCGGCTTTCTCTGCCGCCTCCCACATTGCCTTGGACTCCGCCGGGTTGCGGCCCAGGGGCTTCTCGCAGAAGACGTGCTTGCCTGCCTGCGCTGCCGCGATGCTCGGTTCGGCGTGCATGTTGTTGGGGGCGCCGTTGTCGAAGAGCTGCACGTTGTCGTCCTTGAGCATCTCGCGCCAATCGGTGTAGTACTTCGCGTAACCGTACCGCCTGGCCGCCTCGGCGACGGCGTCTTCGTTGCGCCCGCAGATCGCAGCCAAAACCGGCACGGCGGGCGGCGGGTACATCATGTAGGGAATCTTCTTGTAGGCGTTGCTGTGGGCCTTGCCCATAAAAGCGTAGCCCAGCATCCCGACGCCGATCTGTGGGGCTTCCCCCTCAGCCTTGGCGCCGGCCATTGTTGTGAAACCACCACTGTCGCTCATGCGTGCCTCCTGTAAGTGGACTTTGTAGATGGAGTATGGAGTAAGGAGTACGGAGTAAGTTTATCTCCGTCCTTCCTACTCCATACTCCGTACTCCTTATTCGCTGCCGAACGCCGCATCGAACGCGACCGCCGACGGTGCAAAGTCCTGCTTGCGGATCATCGCCAGCGCCTCCTGCGCGCCGTATTCGCGGTCCATGCCGCTGTCTTCCCACTCGATGGAGAGCGGCCCTTGATAGCCGATGCGATTCAGCGCGCGGATGATCGGATCCCAGCGCACGTCGCCGTGGCCGGGCGAGACGAAGTCCCACCCGCGCCGCCTGTCGCCGAAGTCCAGGTGCGACGAGAGGATGCTGTTGCGCCCGTCGAGGTGCAGCCGCGAGTCCTTGACGTGGACGTGGACGATGCGGTCGGGGAAGGCGTAGATTAATTCCGGCGGATCGATGAACTGGTGGATCAGGTGGCTCGGGTCGAAGTTGATGCCGAAGGCCGGATGCCCGTTCACCGCCTTGAGCGCCCGTTCATACGTGACGAGGTCGTAGGCGATCTCCGTGGGATGGACTTCCAGCCCGAACCTGACACCCTCGGCCTGGAAGACATCGAAAATCGGCGTCCAGCGGGCGGCGAAGTCCGCGTACCCGGCGTCGATGTCGGCCTGGCTGGTGGGCGGGAAGAAGTAGAACATCCCCCACACGCTGCTGCCGGTGAAGCCGTTGACGATGTCCACGCCAAAGAGTTTGGCGGCTTTGGCCGTGTTCTTCATCTCCTCGGCGCAGCGCTGGCGGACGCCCTCCGGATCGCCGTCGCCCCACAGGCGTGCGGGGAGGACGCTCTTGTGGCGGCGGTCGATGTTGTCGCACACGCACTGCCCGACGAGGTGATTGCTGATGGCGAAGCTCTTGAGGTTGTACTTCGCCAGCAGGTCGCGCTTCGCGCGCACGTAGGCGTCGCTTTCGAGCGCCTTATCGACCTCGAAGTGGTCGCCCCAGCAGGCGAGTTCGAGGCCGTCGAAGCCCCACGCGCTGACTTTCTGTGCGAGGGTTTCCAGGGGCAGGTCTGCCCATTGTCCGGTAAAGAGGGTAATTGGTCGTCCCATAGTGTTCGCTCCTTTG
>DYKY01000151.1 GCA_020722365.1 Thermoflexus sp. | reverse complement strand
AACGTTGCCGAAGTCGCACAGCAAATTGCCGCGCGCTTCCAGCCTGAGCGTATCATCTTGTTTGGTTCGCACGCTTACGGGCAGCCCCACCCTGGCAGCGATGTCGATATGTTAGTGGTGATGGAAACGCCGCTGAAAGAGGCCGAACAAGCGGCGCGTATATGCCAGCGTATTGATTACCATTTCGGCCTGGACTTGATTGTGCGGACGCCTGCCACGTTGCGCCGCCGGTTGGCATTAGGCGATTTATTCTTGCGCGAGATCGTGGATCAGGGGATTGTGCTCTACGAACGACCTCACGATTGAGTGGATCGCCAAAGCTGAAGGCGACTATAAGTTTGGTATGATCTAGAAAAACAGACCTTTCGTGGTTTCAATGATGGTCACGCGGCTCTCTCATAATGAGAGAGCCGCGTTTTTGTCCAGCACAATCGTACTGGAACCTTTCCATCTGCGCATACGTCTTAATACCAGACTGTCCATGCATAACGTATTGGAGTAAAATGGATATGGCAATATCGAAAATCTTGCGCACATTGCCTCTCCGACCACAAGACTAACGACTATGCGACGATTATGGAGGAGTAAAATGAACCGTAAACCCTGGCTATTGCTTCCACTGAGCCTGTTGTTGCTGACCGCCTTCGCGTGCAGCCTCATCCCGCAGCGGACAACGCCCACACCCGAACCGGTCGCCACTTCCACCCCACGCCCCACGGCGACACCACTGCCGCCCAAACCGGTCGTCCCCTACACGCCCGTGCCCGCCGATATGCTCTCGCCGATCATCATCCAGCGCAGTCCCAAGCGCGGCGAAAGCCTCAAGCCTGACGACGCCATCGAGATTGTGTTCGACAAGCCGATGAACCCATCGGCGACGGCGAGCGCGTTCACGCTGCAACTGGCGGGGGAGAACACGCCGGTCAAGGGCGAATTGTCGTGGGCCGATGCGCGCACATTGCACTTCCAGCCCGCCGAGGCCCTGCCGCGCGATACGGTCTTCGACGTGATCCTCACGCAGAATGCCAGCGCCGCATCGGGCGAGCTGCTGCGCGAGCCGTACACCTTCCGCTTTGCGACGGCGGGCTATCTCGAAGTCGCCCAGGTGATCCCCGACCCGGATACCGCCGACGTGGAAACCGAATCGACCATCACCGTGATGTTCAACCGGCCCGTCGTGCCCCTCACCACGCTGGGACAGATGGAGAATCTGCCCGATCCCGTGACCTTCGATCCCGAAATCAAGGGCAGCGGAGAGTGGCTGAACACCTCCATCTACGTTTTCACGCCCGAAGAACCACTGGCGGGCGGCGTCACATACCGCGCGACGGTCAGCGCAGGGTTGCAGGACGTCGCCGGCGCGCTGCTGGCGGAAGATTACATGTGGCATTTCAGCACGATGCCGCCAACTGTCCTGTGGACGCAGCCCCGCAATGACGAAACGCTGGTGGACATCGAGACAGCCATCACGGTGGAGTTCAACCAGCCGGTGGACCTGGAATCCGTCGAGCGCGCTTTCACCCTGAGCGGCGGGCGGGGGTTGGCCGGCAATGACGTCAGAGGAACGTTCTCCGTCGAAGAGAATACCGTGGTCTTCACGCCGACGCGGGCGCTGGACTTCAACACGACCTACACCGTAAAGCTGGATGCGGGCATCACGTCCACGGCGGGCGGCCTGGGGATGAAGGAGGCGTATACCTGGCAATTCACCACCGTCCCCTTGCCGGAAATCGTCTCCACCAACCCGGAGCATCTGGAACGCAACGCGCCGCCGTATACCGCTTTCGAGATCGTCTTCAATGCGCCCATCGATCCCGATACGGTCATGCCCAACCTGACGATGGCGCCGCCGTTCTCGCCGACGCAGGTGTACACCTACTTCGCGGAGTACAACAACACGTTCATCCTCCAGTTTGACGTGCGCCCTTCCACCGACTACACCGTCGCCATCGATGACGGGATTGCCGATCCCTACGGCAACACCATCCCGCGCGGGCGCACCGTCAAGTTCCGCACAGCCCCGCTGGACCCGGTGTATCGCTTGCACGTCCCGGATATGACCGGCACGTATGACGCCGCGCTGCCCGCGCAGCTCGTTATCGGCCACGTGAACGTCAGCCGGGTCAATCTGCGCCTCTACAAGCTGCCGCTGGACGCGCTCTTCACCTCCCGCTGGCAATGGGAGGAGCAACTGCCCGCGGGCCACCAACTGCTGCGCGAGTGGCGGCAAAATCTGGAGAGTCCGCTTAACGAACAAAGCTACACCGTGGTCGATTTGACGGAAACGCCGGGCGGCACGTTGGAGCCGGGCGTCTATCTGCTGGAGACCGATTCGCCGGACGTCGCTGAAGAATATGCCTACTACTACAACCGGCGGCACATTATGGTCGTGTCCAATCTCAACCTGACGCTGAAAAGCGCGCAGGAAGAGGCTTTCATCTGGGCCACCGATTTGCGCAGCGGCGAAGCGATTCCTGATCTGTCCCTGAACCTGATCCAACAAGACGGCGGCAGCCTGGGGACCGCCATCACCGACAATGACGGTATCGCACGTAGCAGCCTGCCGCTTTATCGGAATACCGTCGTCGTCTACAGCGAAGACCCGTTTGCCGCCGTTGCCGAGGGCTGGGGACGCGGCGTCAGCCCGTGGGACTTCGGCGTGGGACAGGGGGAAAGCGCGCAGGACTACCGCACCTACGTCTATACCGACCGCACCATCTACCGCCCCGGACAAACCGTGGCCTTCAAAGGCGTGGTGCGCTCCGAGGACGACGTCGCCTACAATCTGCCGGACGTGCGCCAGGTTCAGGTCTCCATCCGCGACGCGGCCTACGAGGAAATCTACAACGAGCAGCTCACGCTCGGTGAGTTGGGAACGTTCGATGGGACGCTCGACCTGGCAGAAGGCGCGAGCCTGGGCGAGTACCAGGTCTATGTTTCCCTCGGCGACTACGGAGGCTACACCAGTTTCCATGTAACGGCCTATCGCGCGCCGGAGTTCGAGATCGTCGTGGAGACCGCCGAGGCCGAAGTCCAACGCGGCGACGACGTGGCGGCGACGATTGCCGCGCGCTACTACTTCGGCGGCCCGCTGGCGAACACGGCGGTCACGTGGAACGTGATGGCCGAGACCTACCGCTTCCAGCCGCCGTGGGGTGGGCGCTACAGCTTCAGCGACGTCGATGATCCCTACACCTGCTTCGATTGCTGGTGGTGGTGGCGCGAACCGCCCGCCCGCGAGGCCATCCTCAGCGGCAGCGGCACCACGGATGCAAACGGCATCCTATCGATCACCCTAAACGGGGCCGAACTGGAAGCCGCGCTCCGTGAATGGCACGGGAAACCAGCTTCCAGCAGCCAGCTTCCAGCTTCACGGATTACGCTAGAAGCCACCGCCACCGGCCCCGACAACCAGGCCATCTCCGGGCGCACAAGCGTCGTCGTCCACCCCGGCCCGTACTACATCGGCCTCAGCGCGCAGAAATACGTGGGCGAGGCCGGGAAACCGAGCGCCACCGACCTCGTGACCGTGGACTGGGAAGGCGCGCGCCTGCCCGACAAAACGATCAAGGTCGAATTCTACCGCCGCGAGTGGATCAACACCTTTATCGAGAACGAATTCGGCGGCGGTTCCTGGTCGTGGGAAACCGAAGAGACGCTGGTGGGCGAAACCACCGTCACCACCGACAACCTCGGCGAGGCCGTGGCGACTTTCACCCCGGCGGAAGGCGGCTCCTACCACATCGTAGCGACTCCCGCCTCCCCCCCACCGGGAGGGACTGAGGGGGGGATTCGCTCCTCCATCTTCATCTGGGTCTCCGGCAAGGACTATGTCTCCTGGCGGCGCGAGAACAACGACCGCATCACCCTCATCAGCGACAAGAACACCTACCAGGTTGGCGAGACCGCCGAAATCCTCATCCCCTCGCCTTTCGAGGGTGAGCACCTGGCCCTCGTCACCGTCGAGCGCGCGAGCGTCCGCCGCTACGAAGTTATCCGGCTCACGAACAACAGCACGATCTACCGCCTGCCCATCACCGAGGGCGACATCCCCAACATCTACGTCTCCGTCGTGCTGATCAACAAGCGGCAGGACGGCAAACCGGCGGACTTCAAAATGGGCCTGTTGCCGCTGGACGTGGAACTGCAACCTGTAACTTTAAACTTGCAACTTGAAACTAATATAGATCAAGCACAACCCGGCGAGACGGTCGATTACACCCTCCGCGCCACGCTCCCCAACGGCGAACCGGCTGCCAATGTGGAACTCTCGCTCGACGTGGTCGACAAGGCCGTGCTCAGCCTGCGCCCGCGCAGCAGCGACATCGTGCAGGGCTTCTACGCCCGGCGGATGCTGCAAGTGAACACCGGCAGCGCGCTCAGCCTTTCCGTGAACCGCTATCTCGAGGAAATCGCCGAGGATTTGGATCTCCAACTGGCGGCCGGCGGAATACGCGAGGCGTACGCGGTAGCCGAGGATCACGCCATGGAAGCGGCGCCCACAATGCCTGCACCGACGGCAATGGGTCTCGTGGAAGAGGAAGTGGAAAAAGGGATAGAGGTACAGTACGCCGAAGCCGTTGCGCCGCCGGCAGGCGTGGAGATCCGCGAGGAATTCGCCGACACCGCCTACTGGAACCCGCGCATCACGACCGACCGCGAAGGCCGCGCCGCCGTCACGCTCACCCTGCCCGACAACCTCACCACCTGGACGCTGCGCGCCGTCGGCCTCACCGCCGACACAACGGTGGGCGAGGGCAGCGCCGACCTCGTCGCCACGAAGCCGCTGCTCGTGCGCCCCGTCGCGCCGCGCTTCTTCGTCGTCGATGACCGCGCGCAACTCGCGGCGAACGTCAGCAACAACACCGGGCAAGACCTCACCGTCGAAGTCAGCCTCAGCGCCGAGGGTGTGTCTATCGACCCAGGCGTCCACACCGAGACGCCGCCGCGCCAGACCGTCGTCGTCCCCGCGCGCAGCGAGCGCAAGGTGACGTGGTGGGTGACGGTGCAGGACGTGGTCAACGCGCAGCTCATTTTTAGCGCGATTTCCGGGGAGTACGCCGATGCGAGCAAACCGCGCCTCAGCACCGGGCCGGACGGGTCGCTGCTGGTCTTCCGCTACACCACGCCCGACATCGTGGGAACGGCGGGACAACTCACCGAGGGCGGCTCGCGCACGGAAGCCATCGCGCTGCCGCCGGAATTCGACGAACGGCGCGGCACGCTGACCGTGCAGCTCGATCCAAGCCTCGCCGCCGGGATGCAGGACGGCCTGGAGTATCTGGAACACTACGAGTACGAGTGCACCGAGCAAACCGTCAGCCGCTTCCTGCCCAACGTCCTCACCTACCACGCGCTGACGGCCCTGGGGATCGAAAACCAGGAATTGGCCGAGCGCCTGCCCGGTCTGGTCGATGAGGGCCTTAAAAAGCTGTACTTGCAACAGCACCCCGACGGCGGGTGGGGCTGGTGGTACAACGCCGAGCGGCAGGTCAGCAATCCCTACGTGAGCGCCTACGTTGTCTTCGCGCTGCTCAAGGCGCAACAGAGCGGCATCACGGTCAAACAGGACGTGCTCAACAACGGCATCGCTTACTTGCAAGCACAAATCAAAGAAGTGCGCGACTACCGGAACTATCGCAGTGCGAACCAACAGGCCTGGCTCCTCTACGTCCTGGCGGAAGGGAACGCCGCGCCGCAAGACACGCTCGATGACCTCTACGAGAACCGCGAAAAACTGAGCACCTACGCCCGCGCGTACCTGGCGCAAGCCCTGTGGCTCGGCAACCAGAGCGATGCCCGCCTCGCCACGCTGCTCTCCGACCTGAACAACGCCGCCATCCTCAGCGCGACCGGCGCGCACTGGGAGGAGTCGAACTACGATTGGTGGGCGATGAACACCGACACCCGCTCCACCGCCATCGTCCTCGACACGCTGGTGAAGCTCGACCCACAGAACGAACTGCTGCCCAACGTCGTGCGCTGGCTGATGGTCGCGCGCAAGGCCGGCATCTGGGAGACCACGCAGGAAACCGCCTGGGCGTTGATCGCGCTCACCGGCTGGATGGTGGAAACGGGCGAACTCGACGCCAACTACGACTACGCCTTCTTCCTTAACGACCGGGAGCAGGCGCAGGGCGTCGCCACGCGCGAGACGATCCGCGAGAGCAGCCGCACCGTCATCCCCGTCGCCGACTTCATCGCGGATATGACCAACGCGCTCACCATCGCCCGCAGCGACGGCAACGGGCGTCTCTACTACACGGCGCACCTCGAAATCTACCAGCCGGTGGAGAACGTGGAACCGGCCGACCGGGGCATCATCGTCCAGCGCAGGTACACGTTAGCAGAATGTGTGAATGAGCGAATCAGCGAATCAGCGAGTCAGCGAGTCAGCGAATGTCCGGATGTGCGCGAGGTGAAACTGGGGGACGTGATCCGCGTAGACCTCACCATCATCGTGCCGCACGACCGCTACTACGTGGTGGTGGAAGACCCGCTCCCGGCGGGCGGCGAGGCCATCGATACCGGGCTGGCGACAACCAGCCTGCTGGCGACGCCGCCTTCCCTGAGACGCGAAGGCTCGCGCTGGTGGTGGTGGTGGCGCTGGTACAGCCGCAGCGAACTGCGCGACGAGAAGGTCGTCCTCTTCGCCGACGCGCTGCCCGCGGGCACGTACGAATACAGCTACACCTTCCGCGCCACCCTGCCCGGCGACTATCACGTGCTGCCCACCGTCGCCAGGGAGTTCTACTTCCCGGAGGTCTTCGGGCGCAGCGATGGGCGATTGTTGACCATCGGCGAGTAAAGTCATTTTGTGTGTTGTGGGGCGTGCGGACGCGCCCCACAACACACCATTCCCCCAATTTCCCTCGGCGCATTGCGCTGCAATCGTTCCTCTAATGATTTTCTAAACATTTTCTAATGCCGCTTTAATGCTGCGTTTATTTCCTTCTAATAGTCATCTGCTATAGTATGGTTGTATCGGAAAGAAATAGATCCGATAGCACCCCCTGAAGGTGAGGGGCAATAAACAAGAATATACATCTGATGATAAGGAGGCAGACTATGTTAGGAAGAACATTTTGGGGACAAACGACACCCTGGAGCGAGATGGAGCGCCTGCGACGCGAGATGAACCGGCTGTTCAGCACCTTCCCGGAGATGACAGGCTCGCGGGTAGCGCCCGGCTATCCGGCGATGAACGTCTGGACCAACGAGGATGGCGTCGTCATCACCGCAGAACTGCCCGGCATCGATCCCGAAAAGCTGGACATCGCCGTGGTCGAGAACACGCTCACGCTGAGCGGCGAGCGCACGCCCCTCGAACTCGCGGAAGGCGACGTCTATCACCGCCGCGAACGCGGTTACGGCAAATTCACCCGCTCTTTCCAGTTGCCGTTCAATGTGGAAGCGAACAACGTGCAGGCCGTTTACGAGAAGGGCGTGCTGCGCATCACGCTGCCGCGCGCCGAAGCCGACAAGCCACGGAAGATCGTCGTCAAGGCCGCATAAGGCTATCTAACACAACGAGACATAAGGAGGTGACTTATGGCTAACGAAAAAGAACTCAACATTCAGGAAACGGGAAAGCAAGAGATCGCCGAGACTCGCGCCGAGCGCACGCGCTCGCGGTTGGCCTTCGTGCCTCGCACCGACATCTACGAAACCAACGAGGCCATCGTCCTGGTGACGGATATGCCCGGTGTGGACCAGAGCACGCTCGACATCACCCTGGAAAACGATGTGCTCACCATCAACGGCTACGTCGAGGCCGCTTATCCCGAAGGGTACGGGCTGGCGTACGGCGAGTATCGCGTGGGCGATTACGAGCGCAGCTTCACACTGTCCAACAAAGTTGATCGCAACAAGATTGAAGCGACGGTCAAGGACGGCGTCTTGCGCCTGTACTTGCCAAAGGCCGAATCCTCGATGCGCAAGATCGCGGTGACGGCAGGGTAATGCTTGACTCTCGACAGGATTCACAGGATGAAGACTGTGAATCCTGCCAATCACTGGCAATGCATGAAAATTTGACTACTGGACTATCTGACTAACGACTACCGACTATCGGACTATTGAAGGAGGTGGACTATGTCAATCACGAATCTGATGCCGTGGCGGCGCAAAGAACAAGCTCCACGCAAGCGTGGGGACATCGCAGTCAATCGGGAGGAAGACCATCCACTGGCGCTTCTGGAACGGGATATGAACCGCATGTTCGACGATTTCTTCGGGGGGTTCGGGCTGGCGCCATCCGATTTCTGGGACGCCGGGTGGAGCGCCTTCAGCCCGCAGGTCGACATCGTCGATAACGAGAAGGAAATCAAAGTCTCGGTAGAGCTTCCCGGGCTGGATGAAAAAGACATCGACGTGAGCCTCTCCCGTGACATGTTGACCATCAGCGGCGAGAAGCGGCAGGAGAAAGAGGACAAGGGCAAGAACTTCTATCGCATGGAACGCTCGTATGGCTCTTTCAAGCGCGCGATCCCGATTCCCTGCGAGATCAAGACCGAGGCCATCGATGCCACATTCAAGAACGGGGTCTTGAGCATCGTCCTCCCGAAGGCAACCGAAGGGCAGTGCCGCCAGAAGATTACGGTAAAGACCGAATAACACCATCAGCAACAGACCTGACAGGTTTAGGAAAACCTGTCAGGTCTGTTTTATTTATGGTACTTCTCAGCGCCGATGATCGTCGCCGCGCGATACAGTTGTTCCAGCAAGATGACGCGAGCCAACTCGTGGGGAAACGTGAGCGGCGACAAGGACAGCGCATCGTCACAAGCCGTGAGAACTTCGGGCGACAGTCCTACCGGTCCCCCGACCAAGAAAGCCAGGCTGCCATACACCTCAATCTGTTTCCGCAGAAAATCCGCCAGGCCGGGGCTGTCCATCTGCTTGCCGGTCGCAGACAACGCGATCAGATGTCGCGCCTCTCTGGCTGCCGCAAGCAGCGCCTCTCCCTCACGCTGCATCGCCACGGCATCCGGCATCCCCCGCCCCACAACATCCTTCACTTCGATCAAGATCACATCCGTGTAACGGCGCAACCGCGCGAGGTACTCTTGCTGCGCCGCGCGCCAGTATGCGCCGTGCAGTTTCCCTACAGCGACAATCGAGATTTTCCCCATCAAACGCATTGCCACATTCTCGCTATGGTGAAACAAATACCGCAATAGTTAGAATTGTGTCACATTTAGTGAAAAAATCAACTGCGTCAGCACACATTCTAAACTTTACTGCTATC
>DYKY01000150.1 GCA_020722365.1 Thermoflexus sp. | reverse complement strand
CTGGAAGCTGGAAACTGGATACTGGAAGCTGGAAGCTGGATACTGGAAGCTGGAAGCTGGATACTGGAAGCTGGAAACTGGATACTGGAAGCTGGAAGCTGGAAGCTGGATACTGGAAGCTGGAAGCTGGATACTGGAAGCTGGAAACTGGATACTGGAAGCTGGAAGCTGGAAACTGGATACTTGATACTCGATACTGGATGTTTGATCAATTCGCTGATTCTTTCATTCGCTGATTCTTTCATTCGCTGATTCTTTCATTCGCTGATTCTGTATTCGCCCATTCTATCATTCGCTGATTTATAGGAGAGAGGCTCGATGAAGAAAAAAGAAGTGACTGTCGCGATGGTGGCCTTAGGGGGCTACGGGAACTCGTATCTGGTGGAGTTGTTCAACGCTTCGGCGGAGCACAATGCGCGTTTCGTCGCCGGAATCGATCCGAATCCGGTTGCCTGCCGTTTTCTGGACACATTCAAGGAAACCGGCGTGCCGATCTACCCGGACCTGGACGCTTTCTACGCTGCATCGAAGGCCGATCTGGTCGTCCTTTCGCCGCCGATTCACCTGCACCTGCCGTTTGTGCAGAAGGCGCTGGCGCACGGGGCGCACGTCCTCTGCGAGAAACCCGTCACGGCGACGGTGCAGGAGGCCTGGAAGATGGCCGAAGCGCAGCGCGCGTCGGGCAAGCTCGTTGGCATCGGTTACCAGTGGTCGTACTCGTCGGCGATTCAGGCGCTCAAGCGCGACGTGATGGACAGCGTGTTAGGCCGCCCGTTGCGGCTGCGAACGAAGGTGTTCTGGCCGCGCGGCGACTCGTATTACGGGCGCAACACCTGGGCGGCAAAGCTTAGAGCGCCCAACGGCGCGTGGATTCTCGACAGCCCGGCCCACAACGCGACGGCGCACTACCTCCACAACTGCTTCTACGTCCTCGGCGCAACGCGCGAGACGAGTGCGTGGCCCGTGGACGTGCAAGCCGAACTCTACCGCGCCAACCCCATCGAAAACTACGACACTGCCGCCATCCGCTGCCATACCACTGAAGGCGTCGAGATCCTGTTTTACACTGCGCATCCCGTGCCCAACGTCGTCGGCCCGATCTTCAGCTACGAGTTCGAGAACGCGGAGGTCACCTACGAGGCGTACAGCGAGTCTATTTTTGCGCGCTTCCGTGACGGCAGCGTGAAGGACTATGGCAATCCGTATGCCGGGCAGATTGAAAATAAGCTGTGGCAAGCCGTTGACGCAGCGCGTTCTGACGCGACGCGTACCGGTGCGCCGCCGGCGTGCAGCATCGAAGGCGCGATCCCCGAAGTGCTATGCACCAACGGCGCGCAAGAGTCGATGTGGGAGATTGCCGAGTTCCCGAAAGAGCTGCTGCACGTCCGCCTGGATGTGGAGCGAGATGACTGCCTGACCTGGGTCGAAGGCTTGCAGGAGACGTTCGAAGCGTGCTATGATCAAGGCGTACTGCCCTCCGAGCTGGGCACGGTGCCCTGGGCCAGGTCCGGCGACTTGATCGATCTGCGCGACTACCGCGAGTTCCCGGCGTTCCATTGAGAATCAGCGAATGGAGAATCAGTGAATGGAGAATCAGCGAATGGAGAATCAGCGAATGAGCGAATCGGCGCCCGGCGTTGATGAAGTGGATGTGTCCGTGGCGCGAAAGCTGCTGGATGAACCGCTGGCGGTGCAGCCGGTGGATTTGCCGGATTTCTTTCCGGTGTTGCCCCGGCGAACTGAAGTACACATTATCGCGGAAAGACAGCATGATTCTTAAAGCAAGTACGATCCCCGAAAAAAACGGCCGTCGCCCCTACGAACTCGGCGACCGTGAAATCCTCGTTCACCACTTTGTCACGCGCGAGACGACGCCGGAGAATCCCTTCAACCCGCACAAGCACGCCGTCCCGGAGCTGTGGTTCATCATTGATGGCGAGGCGCTGGTAACGCTCGACGGCGTCGAGCATCCCGTTGAAGGCGGCGATCTGATCGTCATCGCCCCCTGGGTGGAGCACGGCCTGCGCACGGAGACGCGAGCGACGTGGATATGTCTTGGATGAAGTAATGACCAAAATACTAACCGCAAATCACGCGAATGTCTGCATTCGCAGAATCTTCGCTAATTTTTATACAAGATTCGTGTAGATTGGCGAGATTAACGGTTTGTTTTGTACGAGGAGTAATTCAATGCGACGTGGTAGTAGAAATGCAAAACCCGATCTACTCAGATATGTTCTGGCCGACTATACCGTCCCCACTCTTGGAGCGCTGGCAAAAGTACTCAAGGAGGACATTCCGACGCGCAAAGCGGAGCTGGTTTCGCTGATCTTACGGGAACTTGAAGACCCTAACCGTTTGCGACAGCTTTGGGAGGCAATGGATACGTTGCAACAAGCGGCAATATCTGAAACGCTCGATTCATCCTCCGGTATATTCGATGCCGCCGGTTTCCGTGCGAAGTATGGGCGCGATCCGGATATGGGAACCTACGAGTGGAGCAATCTAAAAAAAGCCTCACCGTTGTGTTTGTTTATCCACAGCGGTAGAATCCCCGGAGATTTACAGCAGCGCCTCCGGGCATTTGTGCCTGCGCCGCGCGTGATGCAAATCAAGACGGTGGAGTCGCCGGTTTCCTCAGTTCAACACTCTTACTTCGACCATGAAAGACACGAGAAAGTGACGGTCGATGTGCCGTTGATCTTGTGCGAGATGGAACGCGCCGCCCAGCAGGATTTGCAGGCAGTGTTGCGTTTGATCGATATGGGTAAGGTTAGCGTCAGCGCCAAGACCAACCGGGTAAGCGCAGCCGGCGCGCGCGCCGTTGCCGAGGTGCTACAGGGCGGAGACTTCTACGATCCTGAAGAGAGTTTGGACAGTTGGGGGAGCGAGAAAATCGGACCGCTCAAAGCTTTTGCCTGGCCCCTTATCGTTCAGGCGGCCGGCCTGGCGGAACTGGCAGGGACCAAGCTGCAATTGACGGCGTCGGGCAGGCGCGCATTGACCGCTGCGCCGCACACGATTATCAAACGAGCGTGGGAACGCTGGCTCAAGACCACACTTTTGGACGAGTTCAATCGAGTGCATACGATCAAAGGGCAAACGGGCAAGGGCAAACGCCAGATGACGGCGGTTGCCGGCCGGCGCGCAGTGATTGTGGAAGCTCTGGCGCGATGTCCGCCCCACCGGTGGATCGCTTTCGATGAATTCTCGCGCTTTATGCGCGCGGAAAAGTTGCGGTTCGAAGTTTCGCGGGATTTGTGGACGCTCTATATCGGCGAGGCCGGCTATGGTAGCCTCGGTTACAGCGGCTTTGGCGAATGGCATATCGTGCAAGCACGCTATATGCTGGCGTTCTTGATGGAATATGCGGCGACGTTGGGATTGATCGACGTGGCCTACATCGATCCTAATGGAGCGCGCCCTGACTACGGAAACTTGTGGGGCGTGGATGCTCTGAACTGTTTGAGCCGTTACGATGGCCTGTTGTATTTCCGCATCAACGGGTTGGGCGCATGGTGTTTGGGCGTTGCGGAAAACTACGTGCCGCCGCCGGTCATCAAAAAGCCGGTGCTTCAGGTTTTGCCGAATATGGAAATCGTTGCCACGGAGTTGCTTGCTCCGTCCGACACTCTCTTCCTGGAACAAATCGCCGAACAGAAGTCTGACTTCGTCTGGGAACTCAGGCAAACTAAAATCATCGAGGCTATCGAACAGGGACACACGCTGCCGGGTATCGAAAAATTCCTCGAAGCGAAAAGCAGCAATGCTTTGCCCGATACCATCGCGGTTTTCTTCGCCGAGACGGCGGAGCGCGCGACGCGCCTGGTAGAACGCGGCCCGGCGCTGTTGATCGAAGCGCAGGATGCGCTCCTGGCGCAACTGATTGCCCACGATAGCCGCACGCGCGCGTTGTGTATGCTGGCTGGAGAACGTCACCTGGTCGTTCCCATTGATAGCGAACGCGCTTTTCGTCGCGCCTTGCGTGAGCTTGGATACGGATTGCCGAAAGCGTAAGATGAAAAATGCTCAGACCAAAACTTTCTCTAAACATCGGCAATGATCCCACACCAGACGAACTGCTGTTCGCCCGGCAGTTGGGCGTCGAGTGCGTTTATACCTGGGTCGAACCGGAGCAGCGCAGCGTCAACTACCTCACCGACCTGCGCCGTCGCGTGGAGGATGCTGGTTTAATCCTGTGGAACGCCGGCAGCTATGACGCGGAAGAAGCGGGCGTGCGGATGGCGCTCCATCCCAACGACCCGCCCGCGACCGGCAAACTCGGCGGCATCCCCTGCCTCATTCACAGCTTCGAGACGTACAAGCGCGCCTTCGCCGTCGCCAATAGCCCCGCGTTGGGGATGGAGTTCTGCACCGGTTGCTGGCTCGAAGGCGGTCCGGCATCTGGCGACCTGCTGGAAGGCATTCGCACGTTCCATGCGGATAACCGCATCTTGCTCGTCCACTTCCGCAACGTCACCAGCCCACTGCCGCATTTCCTCGAAACCTTCCTGGACAACGGTTACATGGAAGAGTAAAGAGTAAAGAGTAAAGAGTAAAGAGTAAGTAAAAAGAAGTTGTCTTAATACCTCATTATTACTCCTTACTCCTTACTCCTTACTCCTTACTCCTTACTCCTTACTCCTTACTCATTTCCCACTCCCAGTTACCCGTTACCAATTACCAATCACGAAGGATCAAAAATGCTTATCACCATAACCACCGATTTTGGCACACGCGATGGGTACGTCGGCACGATGAAGGGCGTGATCGCGGGGATTGCGCCGGGCGTGCCCTGCATCGACATCACGCAGGAAATTCCGCCGCAGGATGTGCGCAGCGCGGCCTACGTGCTGTGGACGGCGCTGCCGTACTTCCCGCCGGAGAGCATCCACATTGTTGTGGTGGATCCTGGCGTGGGGACGGCGCGACGGCCTATCGCGGCGCGGACGCCGTGGGGGACGCTCGTTGGGCCGGATAACGGCGTTTTCTCGTATGTGTGGGAAGCTGCCCCGCCCACGCTGATCGTCGAACTGGCGAATCCCGCTTACCGTACCATGGCGGTCAGCAGCACCTTCCACGGGCGCGACATCTTCTCTCCGGCGGCGGCGTATCTGGCGCGCGGCGTTCCCTTGGCCGAATTCGGCCCGGAAGTTGTCGACCCGGTGCGCCTGCCTGCGCCGGTCTTCACCGTGACCGATACGACCATCACCGGCGAAGTAATCTATATCGACCATTTCGGCAACGTCATCACCAGCATTGGGCGCTTGGTGTGGGATGGGGCGCTTTTGTCCCTCGACCCGGCCTTCGGCGATACACCAGCCGGTATCGTCAATGCGGCGCGCGTCCGCGTCCTCGTCGCCAGGCGCGACCTCGGCCCCATCCGCCGCACCTACGGCGAAGTGGCGCCGGGTGAACCGCTGGCCCTCGTCGGCAGCGAAGGCTTGCTCGAACTCGCCGTCAACCACGGCCACGGCGCACAGGCGCTTGGTCTTACCCTCGGCGCACCCGTCGAAATTGTACTGCGCTGAACTGTTTACGAATCATGAATCATGAATCATGATTCACTTATCACGTAGCACGCAAAGGAGCTATCGATGAACGACTGCTTTGTCATTCAAGGTGGTATCCCGCTCCGGGGAGAGATTTCTCCGAGTGGCAACAAGAACGCGGCGTTGCCGACGCTGGCAGCAACGTTGTTGACCGATGAACCGGTCATCCTGCGCAACCTCCCGGCGATCCGTGACGTGGAGGTGATGGCGGAATTGTTGCAAATCCTCGGCGTAACTGTCGAGCGGCTGGATGCCAAAACCTGGAAACTGCACGCGCAGCAAGTTTGCATGCCGTCGAACGACGTGGACCGTGAGCTGTTCCGCGCCATTCGCGGCTCGATCACGATCGCCGGACCGTTGCTGGCGCGCCTGTGTGACCTCTCCATCCCCGCGCCGGGCGGCGACATGATCGGGCGTCGCCGGGTGGATACACATTTTATGGCCTTCCAGGAACTCGGCGCGGAAGTGGCTGTGGACAACGGCAGCTTCGTCCTCAAAGCCGATCGCCTTACTGGAGCCGATATTTTGCTCGACGAGGCCAGCGTCACCGGCACGGAAAACGCGGTGATGGCCGCCGTCCTCGCAGAGGGGACGACCATCCTCCGCAACGCGGCCTCCGAGCCGCATGTACAGGACCTCTGTCACATGCTCAATGCGATGGGCGCGCGAATCAACGGCGTCGGCACGAACACCCTCGTGATCGACGGCGTGGCGCGCCTGCACGGCGTGGACTTCACCCTCGGCTCGGATCACATCGAAGTGGGCAGCTACATCGCGCTGGCGGCGGCGACGCGCGGCGAGCTGCTCATCCGCAACGCCGTGCCCCAACATCTGCGGATGACGCTGATGCACCTGGAACGCTTGGGGGTCACCGTGGAGATTCGCGGCGGCGACATCTTCGTGCCCGCGCAACAATCCTTGAAGATCGTTGCCGACATGGGCGGCGCGATCCCCTCCATCGCCGATCAGCCGTGGCCCGCGTTCCCGGCGGACTTGATGAGCATCGCCCTCGTCCTGGCGACACAATGCGACGGCGTGATTATCTTCCACGAGAAGATGTTCGAGAGCCGCCTGTTCTTCGTCGACAAACTCATCCCGATGGGCGCGCGCATCGTCCTGTGCGATCCGCACCGGGCACTGGTCTATGGCCCCTCGCGCTTGCACGGCGATGAGATGGAAAGCCCCGACATCCGCGCGGGCATGGCGATGTTGATTGCGGCCCTCGCCGCCGACGGCACCAGCACGATCTACAACATCCGTCAGATCGACCGGGGCTACGAGCGCATCGAAGAAAAGCTCCGTCCACTCGGCGCCCGTATCGAGCGCCGCCAGGTGGGAGCGTAGGCTTGTGGAAAGATGATATTTGCTCAAGAGACCATTGTGAGTTCGGTTTACAACCGTTGCTTGGAACTTGAGCTTGCTTCACTGACTCGATTTGCAAAACATCGCGCATTGATTCGAGCTATTGCGTTACTGGCAAAGGAATTTGATGCGCAACCAATCCGTGAGTATCCACTTACTGAATATCAAGAAGGTGGTAGGCGACAATTTACAGATGTGATATGGATGTCTGGAAGTAACATCGTTGCAGCATTCGAAATTGACTCGAGTTTAAGAAGAAAATCAGTTGAGAAATTGTTGCTTCTTCCAACACAATATAAGTTTTGGGTCTATTATGGCAGTAAGGATCCAAATGCCTTTTTGTCCACATTCGGGGTGGAGTGCCCTGTGTTTTTGATCAATTTGTTTTCCGGGACAATGCAGAGTATGGACAATTCAACATCTAACAATATGACAACTTCAGCTCTTCCGAGTGTTGATACGTTGCTTGATATAAGGCAGCATATTCAGCAAGCTATTCAACTTTGTTGGAGAATGTTACCGGAACAAGAACGTTCATTCTCACGTGTGGAAAGTGAATTGACGAGGCTTGTTCACCGTATGATCAAGGAGGTTGAAGCAGAGGCGCTTGCTTTACGTGAAGTAAAAGAGGTGGTCAGTACGGATTCGCCTTTTGCCAAAATACGTCTGCAATATCCAAAGGCTTACGAAAAGTGGACTGAGGAGGAAGATGCCTTGCTTGTGCGGGAACACGCGAATAAGACATCGGTTCATGAGCTTTCATATTTACTCCAGAGACAGCCAAGTGCTATTCGGTCTCGGTTAAGGAAATTGGATGTAGCCTGAGTAGGAATATGTTGTATATACATCAGCCGCTTTTATTTGCCGGGGAAATCGCCACCGCGAAATTCCCTGGTACCCGTTACCAGGGCAGCAAAGCGAAACTGGCGGATTGGATCTGGGAACAGGTCAAATTACTGGATTTCGATACCTGCCTTGACGCTTTTGGCGGCACTGGTGCAGTGGCTTATCGCTTCAAGCAGGAAAACAAGCGCGTCGCTTACAATGATGTTTTGCGCTTCAACTACTACATCGGCGTCGCGTTGATCGAGAATGGCGATGTGCAGTTGACGACAGACGATGTCGAGTGGATTCTCGCTCGACATCCTGACGTCAACTATCCGAATTTCATCGAGAAGACTTTTCACGACATCTACTTCACCGATGAGGAAAACGCCTGGCTGGATCAAACGATAGTCAATATCAACCACATAGCTGATCCTTACAGGTTCGCGTTATCGTTCTTTGCGTTGGCGCAGGCGGCGATTATCAAACGTCCTTACAATCTATTCCACCGTAAAAACTTATATGTGCGTTTGGCCGACGTTGAGCGTTCTTTTGGAAATAAGACCTCGTGGGATCGTCCTTTTGCGGCGTGGTTTTGCGATTTTGTAGCTGAGGCGAATCAGGCAGTCTTCGATAATGGGCGCGCAAACGCGGCATTGAACGTTGATGCTTTAGCTATTCCGGGAACGTATGATTTGGTCTACATTGACACGCCGTACATTTCCCGGCAGGGTGAAGGCGTGGATTACCGGGATTTTTACCACTTCCTGGAAGGACTGACGATGTACGATGCGTGGAAAACGCACATTGATTACCGTTCTAAGCACCGGCGATTGAAGCGCGCAACCAATGTGTGGACAGATAAAAAGTGCATTTATGCCGCTTTCGATCAGCTTTTCCAGCATTATCAAGATAGTATCCTGGTGGTTTCCTATCGCAGCGACGGCATCCCTTCACCAGAAGAAATTCGTACGTTGTTGCAAAAATACAAACGGGATGTGCGCGTTGAGTGGTTTGGGCAGTACAAATACGTGCTTTCGACCAATCATCGTTCCGAGGAAGTTTTATTCATCGCACAGTGAGGTGATCATGTCAATAACATCTACGTGGAATAAAGAGGCGTTTCAGTCCGCCTTGATGGCTGATTTCGAAGCGTTTACTCAAACGCTGGCTACCGATGCCGGCGATTGGGTCATCAAGGGATTTATTGACGTGTATCGCAACGTCTATACGATTTCCGTGGACACCAAAGTGGTCTCCAAGTTGATCGAATTGATGCTTATTCCGCTCATCGTGCAGTTTGCGCAACGCTATGGTTACGAGCTGATACTCAGCGAGCACCAAAAACCATTATCCCGATGTAAGTCTGGTAACTTCAGATGGCGCACGGATTGCTCTCGATTTGAAGAGTACCTACCGCACCAGCCCCCAAACCGTCAATGGATTTACTTTGGGTGCGTTTACCGGCTATTTCCGTGATCGAACATCTACGAAGAATGTGACATTCCCTTACGGAAGCTATGCGGCGCATTTTGTCTTGGGAATCATTTACACCCGTACTGACGAAAGTATAGACGAGCGGCGTGTCT
>DYKY01000149.1 GCA_020722365.1 Thermoflexus sp. | reverse complement strand
ACCTCGTGCGCTTCGGAAACCACGACAAAAGCGTTGGGATCAATCTCCGTGATGATCTTTTTGAGCTGCGTGACCTGCGTGCGGTAGACAACGACGTACAGCGCCGGGCGGGGCGTTTCGGTGTAGCCGCCGCGCGCCTCCAGTTGTGTCACGCCGCGTCCCAACTTCTCCAAAATGGCCTGGCGCACGGCAGCGTGCTTATCGGAGATGATGACCGCCGAGCGCGCATAGCCGATGCCCTCCTGCACGAAGTCCACCACGCGCCCTGAAACGAAGTTGACGACCAAGGCGTACAGCACCGGCACAACGCCCACCACGGCAATCGCCCCGAGCAGAATCGCGCCATTGACGCCGATCAGTACCTGCCCAAACGACATCCCGCGATAACGCGCCAGCAACTGCGCGACGATGTCCGTGCCGCCGGTTGTCCCACGCCCGCGCAGCACCAGCCCAACGCCGATGCCGTCCAGCAACCCGCCGAAAAGCGTGTAGAGCAGTGGCTCGCCGGCAACAGGAGACAGATAGCGACTCAACACATCGATGGACACCGTCAGTACCACCACCGCGAAAATGGTACGGATGAAAAAGCGCAGCCCGCCGCCCCACTTGATCCCCGCGAGCAGCAACGGAATGTTGAGCAGCAGTGTCACCAGGCCGATGGGCCAGCCCCACAAATAGTATGCCAGCATGCCGATGCCGGTCACACCGGTGGAGACCACGCGATTCGGCTCCAGGAACAGCGGCACGTTGGCCGCCACGATCACCGATCCAACGAAAATGAGCGTGTAGTCGTAGAGCGCGCGCGTAAAGTTGCCAAACTTGGGATGTTGTTTGAGTTTTTTCATTGAAGACCTCCGAGATTAGTCTGATAGTCGTTAGTCAGATTGTCTGATAGTCATTTTTGTCAACGACCACATACCGTGTCTACAATTGTAGCTGGGGACATCGACGAAAAAAGTGCAACGCACGTAGAAATGCGTTGCACCTTGAGGATTGGATTACCTGCGGCGCAAGAAAGCAGCCGCCCCCAGGAGCAGGGCCACGCCTTGCAGGATGAATCCGGCGATTACCGGCCAGTTGGACGGCTTGTCCTCAAGCGCAGGCAGGTCCAGGTCGACGAGGGGGGTCCAGGTTGGGAGAGACTCCAAGAACTCCGGGGCCAGCGTGGGAGCAGTCGGCCCTGCGGATGGCGTCTCCCTCTGCGGAGAAGGTAATTCCGCGCCCTCTGGTGATGGCTGAGGTGTACCGCCTGTTTCTGGGGAGAGTTCCTCAGGAGAAAGTTGCGGCCCGGTGACCAGCTCCGGCAGCAGTGTGGGTGTGGGTGGCGCTTCGCCAGGCTCGACCAGGCGAATGGTCGCCTCGGCGACGGCAGTACGGTTCGCGCCATCGCGGAATTGCACGTAGACAGCGTACTCGCCGGGCTCCATCCCGGCCAACGCCCAGGGCAGCAGCGGTTCCCAGGGCTGCCAGGGCGCATCGTTGAAGTCGGGCGTGTGGCTCAACTGCACCTCGATGGCTCTGCCTATCCATGCGCCTTCGCCCATTGGCTCGGCCTCCTCGTTTGTCAGACGCACAGCCACGACCGGGGAGTCGGTTGCCTCGACCCCATCATTGATAAAGATCGGCAGCACGCCAGGCCGCGCGCCGAGCGTAATCACGAAGTAACGCACGCCCTGTCCATCTTCAGCATATCCCACGCCGATTTCACGATAGCGTATATCGGTAAAGATCGCCCACTCTTCAGGGCGGTTGCGGAACCAGTTGAGTGCGTCGATCGGCCCGCCCAATCCAAGCCACACGACTTCATTGACCAGCAGGCCGTCGTTCCACGCGCGATAGCCGGCCTCGCGGATGCGCTGTCGGTAGTCGGAGCCGTCTGCGCCTTCGTGTGACGCTGCGCCGCGTTTTGCGATATCATCCGCGTGACGCTGCGCGGCCTGGGTCAGCAATGTCGACAATCCAAGCGGAGCCAGCCCTTCGTTCAGCCGTGCGCGGTTGATCGTCTGATAAAAATCGACGGTGAGACCGCTCTGCTGCGCTGCCGGATACGTCACTCCGGCGAGCAAAACCAACGCCGTTAGCATAGCCAGCGCCAATCGTAACCCATGTTGTTTTCGGGAGCGCCGCAAATCAGCCCGGCCTGGCATTGAACAATCGCTCCGTTTCATCCGTTCGATCCGTTGAGCCTTCACGGCTTGACCCCCGTGTTGCAGGCAGTCACCGCAGTATCGATATAAGCACCTGGCATCGTCACGCCCTCCCCGATCGAGAGCAATCCGCGCAGCAGTGAGGCCCGACATGCCATGTTATCGGTGAAGCGTGGCCAGGCCACCCAGGTCGCTCGATCCACCGCCGCCAACGTCAGTTCCAGCAGGCGGGCTTCCGCGCTCTTAAGCCCTTCGGTCTGCAAACGGCTCTCGATGAGCGAACGGCGTACTGGCAGATAATCCGTGTTGGCGCTCCACGTCGCCTGTGCCTCCGTGGAAAAGAACCATCCTAGCACGCTGAGCGCCGCATCACGCCGCTCGCCTTCAGGCGCGACGACCACCATCCCCGGTCCATACCACAGCGTCGGCCCCGGTCCAACCGGCCCTGGCAGCTCACTCACGCCGAGTTTGAAGTTACGTCCGGCGATAACAGCCTGGTCGATTTCATCAAGCCGCAGGCTGGATTCCAACAGCATCGCCATCGAACTGCGGCTCAACCGCTCGATGCCGTCATCCACATCGCTGTAGACGACGCCACATGTGCCGAGGATTTCGTTCAGCACAAGCGCAGTCTGCTGGCCGGCATTGTCGGCGAAATTATAGTATCCGTCAGCCCCAACGATCTCCGCCCCACCGGAGGCCAACAACGAGAGCAGGCTGCTGGCGTAGGCAGGCAATCCCAATCCCACTTGCCCGCCAAAGGGATTTGTCGCAGCGCAGGCCGTCCGGCGGAAATCTTCCCAGGTCGCCGTCTCAGGCGCGTAAGCCAGATCACTCAACCAGTCGATGTTGTAGTACAACAGATAGGTTGCCAGACCCAACGGCAGTGCCAGCATCGCGTCATTGACCGAATACAGCGCCTCAGCCATCGGCAGCAGGTCGGTACTCTCGCGGCGCACAGCCGGTGAAAGATCGGGCGTCGCACCGATCAATCCAGCGGTGATGTAGGCTTGCAGGTCTTTAGGCCACAAAATCACCAGGTCGGGGCGATGCTCAACAGGAGCACCGGCGATTTTCGTGATGATGTCCTGCTGGTACTCCGTCAGCAACACGATGTTCAAGGCATTGTCCGCGTTGAACTGGTCCGTCAGGGTTTGCAGCGCCTGTGATTCCGCGCCGGTAAAGGCGTGCCAAAGGACGATGATGTGCTCTTCCGCTGGCAAGGGCTGCGCTTCTCCCGCACAACCCGCCAACATCAGGAGGATGAGCGCGAGGAGCGCCCGTGTTATCCGCGTTGTGTGATTCATAGTTGCTATGCCTCAACAATAGGTGGACGCCGCAGGGCCTGACGCAGAAGCGTCAATTCCTCCACGTCCATAATACGTAATGCGATGAGATAGGTCAAGCCGCCGGCCGCCCCCGCTGCCAATACACGGAGCAGATAGCCGAGCGCCCCCGGAGAAACAATACCCTTGAGCGCCGCCAACATCAGCGCCACCGGCGCCGACATGATGGCCGAAGCGCCGAGCGCCGCCAATGTCGTCCGCCCGATGCGATAGGAACGCAGGCTGCCCACTTTGCGCGAGAAGAGGTAGAGCATCAACAGCGCGTGGGCCATAAGCTTGAGTGAGTTTGCCAGGATGAGCGCCCACAGGTGCGGCGGACCAAACAGGGTTGGGACGACAGCCAGCACAACGTAGAGCGCCACCGTCCCCACACCGACGAGTGCGGGCGTCCACGTGTCCTTGCGGGCATAGAAAGCAAAGACGAGCGGTTGATCGAGCGCCGCGAAGACCAGTCCCAGGATCGAAAAGTGCAAAGCTTCAACGGTGGCAACGGTATCGTCGGGCATGAATTCACCGCGCTGAAAGATGAGCGCCACAACCGGTTCGCCCATCACGAGTAGGGCTACCGCTGCCGGGATCACGAGGATCTGCACCAAGCGTAGGCCTTGCGCTAACGTCGCGCGGAAAGCATCCTCGTTGGCGTTGGAGGCGTGCCGCGAAAGCGTCGGTAAAATCGCAATCGAGATCGCCGTGACGACCAATCCAAGCGGCAGTTGAATCAAGGTGGCGGCGTACTTCATCCATGCGATGCCGCTCGCCCCGGTCCGCGAGGCGATGTTGAAGCTCAAGGCCACAGCCGCCTGATCGACCAACAGTCCCAATCCGATGGGCAGATAGAGCTGTCCCATTTTGACCAGCGCCGGGTGCAGGGGGAAGGAGAGGCGTAACCGCAGCCGCGCGCCGCGCAAGCCAGGCCATTGGAAAAGCATCTGCGCGATGCTGGCGCAGAGCCATCCCACCGCCAATGCGCGTGTGTCCAGCATCTTGTGTCCGACAAAAATCACCACAACGACTATCGCATTGAACACGGCGGCGGTGAAGGCGGGCAGCGTGAAACGTTGCAGCGCGTACAACACACTCGAAAATAATCCGGCCATGTTGAGAAAGAAGACGGCCGGCGCGGTGATGCGGATCATGGCCGTGGCGAGATCGAGATACTGGGGATCGAGGCCCTTGCCCAACACGCGGGCGATCCACGGAGCAGCGATCTCTACGAAGAGCACCAACACGCCGAGCACCAGCGTGATGAGAGAGAGGACAAAGCCGAGCACCCGCCAGAGTTCTTCGCGGTTCTCGTCGTGAGCGTAATCAGAGAAGACCGGCACGAGCGCCGAGTTGAGCAACCCACCCACAAACTGGTCGTAGAACATCGTCGGGACTTGCGCGGCAACATCAAAGGCGCTGACGGCTCCGCCAGCGCCAAAGAAATACGATTTCGCCATATCCCGAACCAGCCCCAAAGCGCGACTGATGATGTTTCCGATAAAAATCAACACCGCCGCGCGCGTGACCGTTTGGGACTCTCCGGTGAATTCCCCACTTTTATATGTCACAGCAGCCTTCGATGCACAATGGCAGGATGGTGTCCCGGCTCCCACGCCCCCAGTATTTGGCAGAGGCTTTCCGCCCTGGTTCGTACGCTGCGTTATTCTACCATTAAGACTGCTCTTTGCAACAGGTGAACTATACTTTCCAACCAGGTATCTCCTTCTGCACGTCCTCTGCCCCGTAGCCCCAATTGCGCTCTTCGCCCAACCGGGGATACGCTCGGGAACGCTCTTGCCTAATGGCAAGTTCTATGTGATAATCACCGCCAACATCGTCGACGAAAGGGTCCCCCACCGGTTGCCCTTTTGCATTATAAAGGGCCTAACCGCGCAAATCCTTGCTCAACGGGCAAGGAAACGGGCGTCGCCGGCCTTTTTGGTTCCGGTTCATCCGGGTTAGGACAAGATTGGGATGAATGATAAAGTTGAACGGGTAAAAGCGATTTTACGGGATATGGAAAGTGTGCTCGTGGCCTACTCCGGCGGCGTCGATAGCACACTGCTTCTCAAACTCGCCTACGATGTCTTGGGCGAGCGCGCGCGGGCAGTGACGACAGTCTCGTCGACGTTGCCGGACTACGAATTGGCCGCGGCGAAGGCCATCGCACAACAAATCGGCGCGCGCTACGTCGTCCTCGATAAGCACGAGATGGAAGACGAACGTTTCCTGGCGAACACGCCCGACCGTTGCTACTTCTGCAAAGCCTCGGTGTGCCAGCAGTTGATGACGTACGCACAGCAGGAAGGCTACAACTACGTCATCGACGGCTCTAACGCCGACGATACCGGCGATTATCGCCCCGGCGCGCGCGCGGCCCGCGAGTACGGGATGCGCAGTCCGCTGCAAGAGGCCGGCATCACCAAGGCCGAGGTTCGCGCGCTGGCCCACGAACTGGGCTTGCCCAACTGGGACAAGCCTGCCTTGGCGTGCCTGGCGTCGCGCATTCCCTACGGCGATCCGATCACTGCGGCGAAACTCACGCAGATTGGCCGGGCGGAGGGCGTACTGCGCGACCTGGGATTGCGCCAATATCGCGTGCGGCATCACGGGGATGTAGCACGCATCGAGGTGGCGTACGCTGACTTCGACGTGATTCTGGCTCACCGTGAGTCCATCATCGCGGCATTCAAGGCGCTCGGTTACGCCTACGTCGCATTGGATTTGGTGGGGTTTCGCTCCGGCAGTATGAATGAGGTGATGGGGAAAATTGGACGGGAATAGAATACGAGAACTCTTATTGGACGTACAGGCCGGGCGGGTTGACGTCGAAGACGCGCTGGAGCGCCTGCGCGCGCTGCCCTACGATGACCTGAGCAACTTTGCGCGGCTAGACGTGCATCGCGGGCTGCGCCAGGGTATGCCGGAGACGGTCTTTTGCGAGAGCAAGACGCCGGAGCAATCGGCGGCGATCCTGGCGCGGTTGTGGCAGCATCACGACCGCGTGTTGGGCACGCGCGTGCCGCCGGAGATGGCGGCCTTCATCCAGGCGCAATTGCCGGAGGCGCACTACGATCCGACCTCACGCCTGATCACACTGGAGCGAACGCCGCGCGCCCCCCTGCCGGACGATGCGCCCTACGCGATGGTCGTCTGCGGCGGGACGTCGGACTTGCCGATGGCGGAAGAGACCGCGCAGACGTTGGAATTCCTCGGTCACCGGGTGGAGCGCGCCTATGACGTGGGTGTCGCAGGGCTGCACCGCTTGCTCGGCGAACTGGATCGCCTGCTGGCGGCGGACGTCGTCATCGCCGTGGCGGGGATGGAGGGCGCGCTGGCCAGCGTCGTCGCCGGGTTGGTCGCCAGCCCGGTCGTCGCCGTGCCGACGAGTGTGGGGTACGGGGCCAACTTCCACGGCCTTGCGCCGCTGCTGACGATGCTCAACTCGTGCGCGTCGGGCGTCGCCGTCGTCAACATCGACAATGGGTACGGCGCGGCGGTCTTCGCGCACTACGTCTTGCGGCGCGGGTGAAAAATTACTATCAGCAGATTAAGCAGATTGAGCAGATTTCTTATTTGGCGAGATAGCAAATCTGCTTCATCTGCTCAATCTGCTGACGGAAACTATAGTTTATACTTGAGGAGAAAATATTTATGAGAATCGCATACTTTGACTGCATCGCCGGAGCGAGCGGCGATATGATTTTGGGCGCGTTGGTGGATGCGGGATTGCCGCTGGAGACCCTGCGTGAACGTCTGAGCGCGTTGCACCTGGCTGATTTTGATCTGCAAGCGCGTCGCGTCGCCAAAAACGCTTTCGCCGCGACGAAAGTCGACGTGATTGTCGCCGACGACGTGCCGGAGCGCCATCTGGCGGACATCGAAGCCATCGTGATGGACAGCGACCTCGCGCCTGAGATCAAGGAACGTGCCGTCGCCATCTTCCGCCGGATGGGGAAAGCCGAGGCGAACATCCACGGAACGACGATGGAACACGTCCACCTGCACGAATTGGGCGGCGTCGATACCATCGTGGATGTCGTCGGCGCGTTGGTGGGGTTGGACGAACTCGGCGTGGAGCAGATCGTGGTGTCGCCCATCCCGCTCGGACGCGGCTTTATCCGTGGCGCGCACGGGCAAATTCCACTGCCCGCACCCGCAACCGCCGCCTTGCTCAAGGGCGCGCCCGTCGTCGGCTCGCCGTTGGAGATGGAGACCGTCACGCCGACCGGGGCCGCGCTGCTCACATCGCTGGCGGCGTCGTTCGGCCCCATCCCGGCGATGACGTTGGAGGCGCTCGGCTACGGCGCGGGTTCGCGCGACCTGCCGATCCCCAACGTCATCCGCGTGCTCATCGGCGAATCCACGCCCGCCCAGAAGCCCAAAGCGCCGCAGCACCATCCCCATCCGCACCCGCACGACCATGAACATCCTCACGCTCATGGGCATGAGCACACCCACGAACACTCGCATCATCACGACAATGCGCATGACCATTCGCACCCACAGAATCATGAACAGCATCATGAGTACGACCACGAACATTCTTATTCTGCCAATCCCCCAATCCCCAATCCCCAATCCCCAATCCCTTCTCCCTCTTGCCTGGACACCGCCACCCTCTCCGTCCTGGAAACCAACATCGACGATCTCAACCCGGAAATTTACGAGTATGTGATGGGGAAATTGTTTGACTCTGGCGCGTTGGACGTCTACCTCGCGCCCATCCAGATGAAGAAGAACCGCCCCGCCACACTGCTGCACGTCCTCTGCCGCCCCGATGATGTGCCGGCGATGACGGCCATCCTCTTTGCGGAGACCACCACGCTGGGCATCCGCGAGCAGACCGTGGCCCGCCACGCCCTGCCGCGCGGCATCGAGCACGTGGACACACCTTATGGCCCGGTCCACGTCAAAGTGGCAGAACTGTCCGACGGCACGATCAAACGCGCACCGGAGTATGAGGATTGCCGCCGTCTGGCGGAGGAACACGGCGTGCCATTGCGGGAAGTGTATCGGGCAGCAAATGCGTAATCGTCATCGAATTCCGCTTGACACAGTACCAAATCGCAGTACTATACGTATATGAAACGCAAACATCAAAAGACACTGGAACTGATATTTGCGAGGCCAACCAGCGGCAACATCAATTGGGCCGATATTGAGTCGCTGTTCATCGAACTTGGCGCCGAGTTGAGCGAACGAGAAGGTTCACGCATTGGTGTCCGTCTTTTTGGAGAAAGACGCGTTTTTCACAGACCGCATCCTTCGCCTAATACAGATAAGGGAGCGATTGCCAGCATCAGAAAATGGTTGAAAGATAATGGGGTGGAACCATGATGAATACTATGGAAATCAACGGCTATCGAGCCGTCATCCAATATGACCCAGACATCGATATGTTCAGGGGAGAATTTGTCGGCCTCAATGGCGGCGCTGACTTTTACGCCAAGGATATCGACAGTTTGCGCAAGGAAGGCGAAATCTCATTGAAGGTTTTCCTCGATATGTGCCGTGAGGATGGTGTAGAACCACGAAAGACATATTCGGGGAAGTTCAACCTGCGCGTTTCACCGCAGTTACATGCCGAAATTGCGACCAGGGCAGCGGCAGCAGGCAAGAGCCTCAATCAATGGGTCGCCGACGTATTGAACGAATCTCTGTCGGTATCTCCGTCAAACGGTTAGCATCCAGCACACCGTTTGGTTCACGCCAAAGTAGCAGGACTGCCCGACCACACGACAAAACGCGCATCCAAGTACGAGGATTGCCGCCGTCTGGCGGAGGAACACGGCGGGCCATTGCGCGAGGTGTACCGAGCAGCGAGTGGAGAAACAGAATCAAGAATCAAGAATCAAGAATCAAGAATCAAGAATCAAGAATCAAGAATC
>DYKY01000148.1 GCA_020722365.1 Thermoflexus sp. | reverse complement strand
TCATAACGATCCAAAATAACCAATCCGTCCCTTGTCCCATATCACACTCCTGACCGGCAATGATTCATCCACGCAGCTAATGAACGTTTATGCTTTGATTATACCCGCAAGGCGGCAGAAGAACAAGAGCCGCCATCTCAAAGAATACTTTCTAACGATTTTCAAATTTAAGCGCCTAAAATCCTTGACAATACGCGGGTTCGTCGTATAATGCCAAGCTGATAATCAGAAGGAAACAGTTTTATCGTGTATGTGAAGGTGAAATGATAAGCAGGCCGTTCGAACCACAATATCCAGTCGAAGATGATCCTGAAGGTGCAGCTTTCGTTATGACCACACCACAGAAAGCACGGGTGGGGAGCGCCTGCGTCATGCGTTAATGCTGCTTGTCGCTTATTTACCGGGGTCACAGTGCAGACTGTGACCCCGGTTTTTTGTGTCAGTTTTATGGTTTCAGCAAGGGAGGTAAGAATTATGTTCGCAGCTATGCAAAACAGTACATGGCTTCTGGCGTTAGGCGGATTAATCACCATCACGGTGTTGGTGTTGAGTTCCGACGTGGCTGTCAGAAAATTCACCGGATTGTCGGGGTTCTTCAAACTCTCGACGACGTTCATGGGCGTCACCGTGCTCTCGTTGGCGACCAGCATCCCGGAAATCGCCGCGCACTTGACGGCATCTTTCGGCATCCTCAGCGGTACATTGGACCATAAGGTTAGTTCCGCCGTCGTCTTGGGCGCCAACATCGGCTCGGACGTGGTACAGCAAACGTTGATTATGAGCCTGGTCGTCTTCTTCGCCGGTACGCTACGCTTCAAGCGCTATTTTCTCTGGAAAAGTATGGGGCCAATGATCGGCACGACGATAATGTGCATCATCCTCGGTTGGGACGGCACATACTCCCGCGTCGATGGCGCCATTCTGTTCGGCACCTTTATCGCCTATCTCTATTATCTGTACACCGATGAACGCAAGCACTACAAAGCCCACGAGAACGGCTTTACCGAAACCGGCGAAGCTCCAGAAGGCGTCCCGACCAGCATCCCTATCGCCCTGCGCGATGGGGTTATCGCACTCATGGCGATCGGAGTGACCATCGGCTGCGCCATGGTAGCACTGCAAATCACCGAGATTATCGTCACGCGCACCGGCATCGGCGGTTCGCTGATTGGCGTGACCACACTCGGCGTCGCATCGGCGCTCCCGGAATTGATTACCGCACTGGCCGGCATCCGCAACGGCGATAGCGGGATACCGCTAGGTACACTGGTGGGCAGCAACATCACCAATCCTCTCGTCGCCATCGGCCTGGGTTCGTTGGTGTCCACTTACGCAGTTCCCCGCCCACTGGTTGTCTGGGATCTGCCCTGGGAAACCATCACCGGCCTTATCCTCTGGGCCATTTTATGGTTCAGCAAGGGCAAGTTGGGCAAATGGGCCGGCTTCTACTTGATCGGCCTGTATATCGTCTACATCGTTCTGCGCTCGATGTTCTTTTCGATAGATTAGGCCTCATAAAGTTAGTTTTTAGTAAGAATACCTATTGACAGACGCTCAGAACATGTTATGATTGCAACACATGCCTGTATCTGCCCGTCATAAGGTCTGGGCGTCTTTGTATAAACCGAGAAGCGAGGAGGAACGATGACGCTTTTCAAACGCCGCGACCAATCCGAAGCCAACGCAACGCCGGCCCCAACATCGCAGCCGGTAAAAAAAGTTAAAAAAAAGGAAGAGCCGCCAGACCCAATGTTCCGACCGTTGGAACCGGAGCCGCCAGGAACGCCGCCACAGCGCGGCACCATCAGCGACCGCCAGGCGGCACTCTTGCGAATGCAGTTACAGATCGCCGACAACCTGCGCCAGAAGTTCCTCGCACCCGACATTCCCCTGGACTTGCCACTAGATCGCACCCCAGAATTGGAAAAGATCGCCATCGAAAAGCTGCAACAACTGATGAGCAGCAGCAACTTCAGACTTCCGCCCAACGTCAACCCGGAAGAGTTCGTCAACGAGATATTGAATGAGGCATTCGGCTACGGCCCCATTCAGTCGCTCACCGAGCGTACAGATCTCACCGAGATTATGGTAAACGGTCCCTATATTGTCTTCGTGGAAAAAGAGGGGCGGGTGCGTGAAACCGGCTTCAAATTCCTGGATGACGACCACGTCGAACGCATCATCAAGCGCATCGTGCTGCCGCTGGGCCGCACGGTGGGCATCGACCACCCGCTGATCGACGCACGCCTGCCGGATGGCTCGCGCGTGAATGCCGTCATCCGCCCGTGCGCCATTGACGGCCCTAACATCACCATTCGTAAGTTCTCGAAAGAAAAACTCACCGTCAATGACTTGATGCGCTTTGGGTCACTGACTGAAGATATGGCAAGGCTGCTGGAAGCCGCTGTGGTCTCGCGGCGCAACATCATCGTCTCTGGCGGCACTGGCTCCGGCAAGACAACGCTCATTAATATCCTCTCCGGTTACATCCCAGAACACGAGCGCACGGTCACCATCGAGGATGCCGCCGAGTTGCAGCTTCGCCAGCGCAACGTCGTGCGCCTGGAAACGAAAAAAACCGAACCCCACCAGCTCCACCGAAGTCACCATTCGCCAGTGCGTGATCAACGCGCTGCGGATGCGCCCTGAACGCATCGTCGTGGGCGAATGTCGCGGCGGCGAAGCGCTGGACATGCTCCAGGCGATGAACACTGGCCACGACGGCAGCATGACGACCATTCATGCCAATAGCTCCCGCGACTGTATCTCACGTCTGGAAACCCTGGTGTTGATGGCGGGCGTGGACCTGCCGCTGATAACGGTGCGCAAACAGATCGCTTCGGCTATCCATATGATCGTGCAGGCCGGGCGCCTGCGCGACGGCAGCCGCAAAGTCACCAACATCACCGAGATTCTAGGGATGGAAGGGAAGACGGTCATCCTGCAAGACATCTACCAATTCTACGACGAGGGCGACGGGCCGGACGGCAAGGTTATGGGATACCACGGACCAACCGGCGTGCGCCCCGACAGCGACAGCGTCTTCAAGCAGTACGGCTTCAACTTGCCGCCGTCAATGTTTATGAAAAAGAAAGGCTCGCTGGGTTAATGATTGACAAACAAAATCCCCGATGCTTTACGGCGCCGGGGATTTTTAACGCGACTAAAGGCTCTTGTCCGCGACCAACCAGAAATTTGGACTGGACTCGTGCAGCGTCAGTCGCACACCAGGCACATCGAAGAGGGGCATCAATGCGTGAGGCGGATAGAAATGGCTGCGCATCAACGCCAACGTCTCGCCAAGCGCCACCAACTTGACGGGAAATAGGCGGATATCCGGCTCTTCAATGACCAGCCGCCCGCCCGGCGCAAGCACGCGCAGCAGTTCCACCGCCGCACGGCGTTGATCGCGGAAGTGGTGCAGGCTGTCAACGGCGATGATCCGCTCGAACGCGCCATCGCGGAACGGCAACCGCTCCGCCACCCCCGAACCGGCGCAGAAGCCGCCCTTCGCCAGCGCCTCGCGCAGCATCCCCACCGAGACATCGAGGATGCAGATCGACGCCACATCATCACGAAAATGCTGCGACACGCGCCCTGTGCCGCCGCCCACGTCCAACAGCCGCTGCCCCGGCTCGAATGCACATAACTGCCGCAGCCAGCGCGCATCAGGCGGGCGAATCACCCGCTCGTACAACGGCGCGAGCAAACCAAAATGATCGAATGGTGGATCAGGTGTAACACTCACGGGTAGCCTCCAGAACAGTTAAACGTTTACACGTTGAAACGCCCCAACGTTCAAATGCCATTGTAACGAAAAACTGAAACAACGCAATAGCCGGCGCCACCAAGCCATTGGACAAAAACAGCCGCTTGGGTATGATAAACCTGTCTTCAAATCACCGACTATTCGCCTAACGGCTATCAGACTATTTCAGGAGATGTCCATGGCAGACGAACAACTCGACAAGTTATTCTTCAATCCGCAAGGCGTGGCGGTGATCGGCGCGAGCGCCGACCCAAGCAAACTGAGCTACGGTGTGATCCACAACCTCATCGCGCACGGCTATCGCGGGCCGATCTACCCCATCAACCCCAAAGGCGGGGAAATTCAAGGGCTGACGGTGTATCCGACCATCAGCGACGCGCCCGACCCCGTCGAACTGGCGGTGATCATGATCCGCGCCGAGGCCGTCCCCGAAGCGTTGGTCGCGTGCGGCGAGCGCGGCCTCAAAGCCGTAATCGTCGTCACCGGCGGGTTCCGCGAGACCGGGCCGGAAGGGGCCGCGCTGGAAGCCTCGCTCAAGGACATCGCCGCGCAATATGGGATGCGGCTCATCGGGCCGAACTGCGTCGGCGTGATGGACGCGCACCTGCCGCTCGACACCACCTTCATCACGATGATGCCCGAACCGGGGCACATCGCCTTCGTCTCGCACTCCGGCGCGATCTGCGGCGGCTCCATCGATTGGGCGCGCAGCGTCGGCGTGGGTTACAGCCGCATCGCCAGCCTGGGCAATCAGTTGGACGTGGACATCGCCGACGGCATCCGTATGATGAAAGACGATCCCAACACGCGCGTCATCAGCGTCTACGCCGAGGGCTTGCCCGACGGGCGGCGCTTCGTCGATGCGGCGGCGAGCGTTTACCGCGCCAAACCCATCGTGATGCTCAAGGCCGGGCTGACGACTGCCGGCATACAGGCGGTGGCGTCGCACACCGGCGCGCTGGCGGGCAACAACGACGCCTACGTCGCCGCGTGCCATCGGGCGGGCGTGGTGATGGTCCACTCGCTCCAGGAGCAGAACGACGTGGCGATGGCGCTGGCGACGCAACCGCTTCCGCGCGGCAACCGCGTGGCGCTGCTCACCAACGCGGGCGGGCCGGCGGCGCTGGCTGCCGACGCGCTTGACCGGCAGGGCCTCGTGATGGCGCCGATCGGCGCCGCCACGCAGGAACGCCTCAAGGCCGTGACGCCGCCAGGGACACAGTTGGGCAACCCCATCGATATGCTCGGCGGGCCGCGCGCGGAAATGTTCAGCGCGGCAGGTAAAATCCTGCTGGAAGACCCCGACGTGGATATGCTGATGACGATGTTCGTCCCGCAGGCCATCACGCCGGTCAACGAGGTCGTCCGGGAAATGGTAAAAACCGGGCGCGACGCAGACAAGCCCGTCGTCGCCTGTCTCGTCGGCGGGGAGAGCCTCACCGAGGCGATTTACACGCTGAATCGCGGCGGCGTCCCCTACTACCGCGATCCCAACCGCGCCGGGCGCGCGCTCGGCGGGCTGTGGGAATATCGCCAACTCCGCGAACGCCCCGATCTCACCCCCACCCCGGTGGAGGATGTGGACCGCGCGGCGGCGCAGGCGCTTCTGGACGCGGCGCAAGCACACGGCGGAGGGGCCGCGCGCGGCGCACGCTTCCTGGATGCGGAAACCGCCGCGCAGGTGGCGCGCGCTTACGGCATCGCCATCCCCTTCTCCGGCCTCGCCGCCGACATCGATGAAGCCATCGCGCTGGCCGAAAAAGCCGGGTATCCCGTCGTGCTCAAGCGCATCGCGGCGGACGTCGTCCACAAGGCTGACGTGGGCGGGTTAGCCCTCGACCTGCGCGACGCGGACGCGGTGCGCGCGGCCTTCGACCGCGTCACCGGCGGCGGGCGCACGCGCGCGATGGTGCAGCAGATGATCCCGAAAGGCCAGGAAGTCATCCTGGGCGCCAAGCGCGACGCGCAATTCGGCCCGCAATTGATGTTCGGGATGGGCGGCCTCTACGTCGAGATTTTGCGCGATGTGGCCTTCCGCCTCGCCCCCATCGGTGCAGAGGACGCGCGCGGGATGATTGCGGAGACTGCTGCCGGGCGCATTATGCAAGGCGTGCGCGGCGAGCAACCGGGCGACATCGCGGCTGTCGTCGAGACGCTGCGGCGCGTCGGGCAGCTCGTGACCGATTTCCCCTGCATTGCCGAGATGGACATCAACCCGCTCATCGTCGGGTCGGCGGGCGCGGGGGCGTGGGCAGTGGATGTGCGGCTGCGGATCGAATCATGAATCATGATTCATGATTCGTAACGAGAGGAGGGGCGCCATGACGCTAGAGATCGGCTTGCTTCTGATCATTATCGCCGCGGCGGCGGTGCTGTTCTCGTTGGAGAATTTGCCGGTGGACGTGATCGCCCTGGGGATTATGTTGACGCTCGTCCTCACGGGCCTGCTTCCCGCAGAGCAAGCCTTTGCCGGGTTCGGCAGCAACACGGTGGTGATGATCTTCGGCCTGCTCGTGATTACCGCCGCGCTGATGAACACCGGCGTGACGGACGTGGCCGGACGCGAGCTACTGCGCCTGGCCGGCGACAATCCCAAACGCCTGCTCGCCATCGTGATGATCATCCCCGCCATTTTGAGCGCCTTCATCAGCAATACGGCGACCACGGCCATGTTCACCCCACTGACGCTAGGTTTAGCGCGGCGCACCAAGACAAGCGCCGCGAAACTCTTGATGCCGCTGGCCTTCGCCGCCATCCTCGCCAGCTCGGTCACACTCATCGCATCGTCCACCAACATCGTCGTCAGCGATATGATGGAGCATTACGGCATGAAGCCGCTGGGGCTGTTCGAGCTGACCGCTGTAGGGATTCCCATCGCCACGATCGGCATCATCTACATGCTCACCATCGGCCATCGCCTCATTCCCGACCGTAACGCCGCTGAAGAGTTTGCCGCGCCGCTTGGATTGCGCCCCTACCTGACCGAGGTTCTGATCTTGCCCGGCTCGCCCTTGATCGGCAAAACGCTGGCCGAGAGCGGCCTGGGACGCGATATGGACCTGACCGTGCTGCGCGTTGTCCGCGCCAACAATCGTTATCTCGTTCCACAGGCCAGGCTGCGCCTGGAAGAGGGCGATGAACTGCTGGTCGAGGGCCAGCGCGCCCAAATCCTCAAAGTCAAGGACGCGGCAGGCATCGGCCTTAAAGCCGACATCACGTTAGCCGATCCACGCTTACAGACTGAGAATATGGAACTAGCCGAAGTGATCCTGCTGCCACAATCGCCGCTCACCGGGCGCACACTCAAAACGCTGCGCTTCCGCGAACGTTATGGCATACAAGTGCTTGGCATCAACCGCAAAGGGCAGGCGATTTTTCGCAAACTGAGTGAAACCCGGCTGCGAACCGGCGACCAACTGCTGATCCAGGGGCCACACACGAATATCACGGCTCTGGATGAGAACAACTTCCACATCATCGGCACAGTAGAGCACCAGCGTCCCAATCGCAAACGCGCGCCCATCGCCATCGGCATCTTCGTGACCGTGCTGGCGCTGACGGCGCTCAATGTCCTTTCGTTGCCGGTGGCCGTCATTCTGGGCGCGATCGGCGTCTTTGTGACGCGCTGTATCACGCCCGACGAAGCCTACCGCCACATTTCGTGGAAGGCTATCATCGTCATCGGTTGCATGCTGGCGATGGGCCGGGCGATGGAGTACACCAGCACAGCGACCTATCTCGCCGGGCAGATCGTCTCGCTCACCCACGGCCTCACCCATCCGGTATGGCTGCTCACGACGTTTTTCACATTGACAATGATCCTGACGCAGCCAATGTCAAACCAGGCAGCGGCGGTCTTGGTGCTGCCCATCGCCATCCAGACGGCGATACAGTTAGAATTGAACCCGCGCGCGTTCGCGGCGATGATCGCCGTGGGCGCGAGCTGCTCTTTTATCACGCCGCTGGAACCGGCCTGCCTGATCGTCTACGGGCCGGGTGGGTACAAGTTCTTGGACTTTGTCAAGGTCGGATCGCTGCTTACGGTGCTGGTGTATCTGGTCGCCATTGCATTGGTGCCGGTGTTCTGGCCGCTCTGAACAAAAGGGTTTTTACCACTAATCTTCACGAATTCACACTAGTTTTGTCCTCTATTCGTGGAGATGAGTGTAGATTCGTGGGTTCCTGAGGGGGTACAGCAGTCAATGCGTCATTTTTTATTGCACCTGCATGAGCGCGCCAGCACGCGAATCAAGGCCATGCGCATCCGGCTGCGCGGCGCAAACCTGCAGGGCAGAATTGACCACAACATCTGGTATCTCTACGTAGAAGTCTTCTGGGCGGCGATGCTCAGCGCGGCGGCCTCCTTCAACGCCACGTATGCGGTGCGGCTGGGCGCCTCCAACGCGATGATCGGCTGGCTCACCTCAGTGCCGGCGCTGCTCGCGGTTTTCTTGCTGGTGCCGTCGGCGCGCTTCCTGGAGCGCAAGACACAGCGCGCGCCGTGGATTTGGGGCAGCCTGTTCATTGCTCGGCTCGGCTACGGTTTGATCGCCATACTGCCCTGGCTCATCACTGGCTATCGCGCCGAAGCTGTGGTCGGCCTGTTGATCGCCATCAGCATCCCGAGCACTTTCTTTGCTGCGGGCTTCAATCCGCTGCTGGCGGACGTGGTGCCCGAACGCGATCGGGCGCGCGTCTTCGCCAACCGCAACATTATCGCCGGCATCACCATTGCACTATTGACCTTTCTCGCCGGCAAATGGCTGGAGGCCGCGGCGAACATTCGATGGGCGACCTTCCCCGCGAATTACCAGATCGTGTACATCGTCGGATTCCTGGCTTCGGTGCTCAGCTCGATCTACCTGCTCAAAATCAGAGTACCGGAGAGCAAAGTTATCGCGCGGTCACCACGGCAGAAGGTATCGCTGACGCAACTCAAAGCGATGTTCGGGGAAAATCGCAGCTTCGCGCGGATCATCCTCAACACATTGCTTTTCGGCTTCGGCGAATGGCTGATCTCGCCGCTGTACATCATCTTCTTCCTGCGGCACCTGAACGCGACGGACGGCTGGGTGGGACTGAACAGCACGCTGGCGAACATCGGCGCGATCGTCGGCTATGCATTCTGGCAAAGGGTCATCTACAAGTTAGGCGATTCGCGCACGCTGTTGATAACCATCCCGCTCTCGGCAAGCTATGCCTTCCTGGTGAGTCTGTTCCCTAACCTGACGGCGATTCTGGTGTGGGGCGTGCTCATCAACATCATCAATCCCGGCGTGAACCTCAGCCACTTCAACATCCTGCTCAAACTCAGCCCCGAAGACCGCCGCGCGAGTTACATCGCCTTCTACTCTTCGATTATGAACGTAGGCGCGTTTATCGGCCCGCTGATCGGCGTAGCGTTGTCCAAAACACTCGACATCCGGCTGCTGCTCATCATCGGCGGCAGCATCCGGCTACTCGGCGCGCTGATGTTCCACGTGTTTCCGGTGCAAAGGGTAACGAGTAATGGGTAACGAGTAATCGGTAATGAGGAGAGAGGAGAGAGGAGAGAGGAGAGAGGAGGGGAAGTAGGAAATGTGTAGCACGAATCACGAATCACCTTTCCAAAATCCAAAATCGAAAATCCAAAATC
>DYKY01000147.1 GCA_020722365.1 Thermoflexus sp. | reverse complement strand
GCCAGGCCGATGACGGTGTCCGCCGCACCGTAGTACACCCACAATTCGCGGCCCAGCAAGACCGCGCCGCAGGTGAAGACGACGTTGTTCACGTCGCCGACGATCTCCCACTCGGCTTCGGGCTGCAAGATCCATTCCGGCTGGCGGGCGATGACGCGGGTGGGATCGTCCAGGTCGAGCAGCGCCGCGCCGAGGCGATACCACAGCTTCTCGTCCACGCCGTGGTAGATCAGCAGCCAGCCTTTTTCGGTTTTGATCGGCTGCGCGCCCGCGCCGATCTTTGCCGTCTCCCACGCGAACTCCGGCTGCATCATGCGCACGTGGTCTGTCCAGTGCAGCAGATCGTCGGAGAACGCCAGGTAGATGTCCGGGACGGGGCGGTGCAGCATACAGTAGCGCCCGCCGATTTTCTCCGGGAAGAGCGCTGCGTCCTTGTTGTTGCCGAAGGGGGTATCCGCGAGGACGACGCCCTGCCGCTGCCAGTGGATCAAGTCGGCGGACGTCGCCAGCGCAACCTGCGTGCGCGCGCCGTCGTAGGCGGTGTAGAGCATGTAAAACGTGTCGCCGATCTTGGTGACGCGCGGGTCTTCGACACCCTGCGCCTCTTCGGGAACCGTATTGGACGTGAGCACCGGCTCGTCCAACCGTTCGAAGTGGATGCCGTCCTCGCTCACGGCGTAGCCGATGCACGAGCGATTGGGATCGCCGGGATTGTGCGCCACCGCGCGGTACAGCAGGTGGAACTTGCCGCCATCGTGGATCGCAGCAGCGTTGAGAACGGCGCTCTTTTCCCAGGGAACGTCCTTGCGGGGCGTCATGATCGGCCCGTCGCCGACGCGGTGCAAACGTAACATATACATCCTCCGTGGTTCTCTCCTAGACCTGACAGGTCTTCTGAGACCTGTCAGGTCTGTGTGACCCTATCTGGCGCTCCAAAGTTTCCAGCCGTTCGACCAGTGCTTGCAGGAGTAACAGGATTTGTCCAATCGTTTGTTCCGGGGTGACTTCCGCCAGCTTCCACTTTGCGATGAGATCATCTAACTGATACGCGCTCATGATGTTGCCTCCTTACAGAAAAGACGTTACCGTGTGTCCTGATATTTACATTTTACACGGTAAGCCCTTTTTGTCAAGAGGTTAGTGATAGGTGAATCCTGCGTTTTCGGCCACCAACGACAAGAACTTGCACATCGCGCGGCTTGGAGCATACACGCCGGTCTCCCACTCGCTGACGGTTTGCTGGCGAACGCCCAACTCGTCGGCCAATTGCGCCTGGCTCCACCCGGTCTGGAAGCGCAGCGCCTTGACCAGATCACTGTCCCATAACACAATATCACCCTCGCGGCGCACGGTGTACGCGCGCAATGGCTTGCGGAACGTGACGCGCTCCGCGTCGAGGTCGAGGTCCGCAGCGTGATAGCCCGCGCCGATCCACGCTGCCGCCTGCGGCGATCCCTGGCTGCGATTGCTCCACCAGCCGCGATATGTCCGTGCGGAAGGGGGAAGGCTGTCTTCAATCACCGCCTCGATCTCGCCGAACGTGAGCGTGATCTCCTCCTGCGGCGCGCGTTGGAGATAATCGAGCAGTGGGGTATATTTGTTGCCTTGTGCCATACTATGCTATTTTCTTTATACAATTTAACCGTATTGTAGCACGTATTCGCCAACGCTTCAAGCAAAATGCCAAATGCCATTTTTGCTTGTCATCAGCCTCTGAATATGCTATGATAAAGATGAACAAGGATGAGGAGAAAAGAGTGTATGCCCGAGGTTAGTCGTTTTTTCGGCATTATCATTCGTATGTATTTCGACGAGCATCTACCGCCGCATTTTCACGCGATTTATGCCGGGCGAGAAGTTCAGATCGGCATTGATCCTATCCAGGTGCTTGAGGGAAAGCTTTCGCGTCGCGCAGTTTCTATGGTGATTGAATGGGCGGCTTTGCACCAGCGTGAATTGATGACCAATTGGGAACGGCTGAGACACAACGAGTCGGCCATGCAGATTGAACCGTTGGAGTAGGAGGAACCATGTTTCCCAGAGTTAAGCAAGTTCGTTATCTTGGGGATTATCGCCTGGAGTTGGGTTTTGCGGACGGTGTTGTCGGCGAACTTGACTTTGAAGCGCGAGTGGTGGGGCGCGGAGGAGTGTTTGCGCCATTGGAAGATGTGGATTTTTTCAAGCAGGTGCAGGTTGATCCAGAGGCCGGAACGATTGTGTGGCCCAATGGCGTAGATTTGTGTCCCGACGTGTTGTACAGTCAGGTGACCGGAAAACCGATCCGTTCTGAGCGGGAGGCGCAAACGGCCACCTCTCGTCCGAAGCGTGCCCGGCAACGTGTGCCTGCAAATTCCTCGGTAGTTCAACCACTGTAGGGCGAATTAACAATTCGCCCTACATGCCGGACGCGGTTTGGAAATCGCGCCTACAAGACTTCTCGCAAAAACTGCCCCATGATGATGTCGCCGCCCGCATCGCCGCCTTCCGGCCCCAGGTCGATGATCCAATCGGCGTTGCGGATCACGTCCAGGTTGTGTTCGATGACGACGACGGTGTTCCCCACATCCACCGGCCCGTGCAGCACCTTGAGCAAGTGCGCCACGTCTGCGGCGTGCAGGCCAATGGTCGGTTCGTCGAGCAGATAGAAGGTGGGGTTAGCGAGGTTGGCTCGCATCTTTGATGGTTTAGCGCGTGGTCATACTTTTCCGTAGCCGGCTTGAGAATAGACGGGTTGCGGTTGCGCATGACCCTTCTTGAGCCATTGACTAAGTTGCGTGAACGCGCGTCCCAACCGTTGCGCCAACGGTCGCGGCTGGTGGTTTGGTCGGTATGGCTTGTCGGTTTTTAAGTCGTAGGGCAAACGTCGCGTTGCCATTGGATGGAGCGCCTCTCGATGCCGGCGGGCAGCATCCTCGCTCAGGACGTTGATGTTCAGGCACAAATTTTGCATTTCGATCCTCCTGACGAAATGACTGCGCCGGATAGAGCGCCAGGAACTCTATCCGGCATGTTTTCTTCGTTAGTGCAGTGCGGCGAGTAGTTTAGCGGCTTCTTCGGGTGTGAGTTGGCCTTCCTGGACCATCCGCAGCACTTGCAGGCGCTCCTCGCGCAGTTCATCCGCCGAGGGCATGGGGGGAGTGGGCGGCTCGGGCGGCGTTGGAGCTTGAGACGGTGCGGGCGGCTCGGGTGGGGTGGGTGGAGTGGGATACCCGCTGGCGCGTTGCCAACGACGTTCGGCGTGTTCGGCGCGCATGCGGGCGCGCTCGGCTTCGTGCTCGGCGGCGCGGCGGGCGCGTTCGGCCTCACGCTCGGCGGCCTCACGGGCGCGCTCGGCGACGCGTTCGGCGGCTTGCTGCGCTTTCTCGGCAGCCCGCTCGATGTGGACGCGGATGCGCTCGCCGTCGATGTGGCGCAAACCCTCTTGCAGACCGGCTTCCAGTCCGGCCATGGCCTGGGCAACGCGGGCTTCGATCATCGGGCCGAGTTCGTCCAGGCTGTCGAGGAAGCTGAGATCGATGTTGAAATCGAAGTCGAAGTCTCCGCCATAGTCCTCTTCCATCCCGGCGCCCTTGAGGACTGCGCGCCCACCGACTTGCGCCTTGATGAGGGCTGCGCCTTCACCCAACGTCGCAGTGGTCACGCCGCTTTCCTGGTGCAGGACGATGTCTTGGATATTGGCGCGCACCCCGCCGCCGGCCTGCAGTTCGAAGCGCACGTTGGGTTCTTCGGGCAGGTGTACGATGATGTCGCTGCCCGCGCGAACGATGTACTCCATACCGGCTGTGAAAGGCGGCCCCAGCCGCACATCAGCGCCGACGCCTTCGGCTGCCAGCCCCTGAGCCAGTCCTTCGCTGCGCAGATCGCCGCCGATGCTGCCAACCGAGACTTCGCCGGACACATCCTTGATGCGCGCGTTGCCGGCCACCGACGTGACGGCGACATTCTCGTCTGCGTTTTCGACGCGCAGGTTGCCGTAGACACGTTGGAGGGTGAGCGAGCCGATGTCGGACAGCGTGGCGTTGCCGTTGACCGTGTCGATGATGAGATCGCCGCCTACGCCATGCAGCTTGAGGTTGCCCCGTACCGCCTTGAGCGTCAAATCGACATCGCCAGGGCAGGTCAACCGGCAATTGCCATAGGTTTCGATGACCAGCGCGCCCTCTTTTTGATCGATGGCGGCTTCCTCCTCTGGGCCTGGGGTTTTGACGACGAGGACACCTTCATCCCCGCTCTCAACCGTGAGGTTGCCCCGGCACTCAGAGACGACAATCTGAGTTTCTGCTGTGATTTCAAACGTTTGGGTTGTCATTGCACATTCTCCTTTTTAGATTTCTTCAAGAAGCTGGAGGGCCTCTTCCAAACCGATCTCCTGGCGGGCGAGGCGCTCCAGAATCTCTTGACGTTGGGCCAAATCCACGGCGGGGGCGGGCGGCGCGGGTGTGACAGGTTCAGCCGCCGGCGCTGGCGCGACCGGCGCGGCAGTGCGCTCCCGCTTCAACGCGCGGATGATCTCATCCAGGCGGTTGCGCACGGTGGGGTAGGAGATGCCGAGTTCGTCCTGCACGCAGTTGAGCTTGCCCTCGCACAGCAGGAAGACCTCCACGAAATAGCGTTGCTCCGGGATAAGCTGCGAGAGGCGGTCCATTACAAAGTCGCCGCGAATCTCCGTGCCACATGTGCGGCAGATCAATTGACTGATGTGTAAATCGTCGTGACAGACCGGACATTCGGTTGGAACTGGGTACATTGTTATCTCTCCTTTATAATTTTAATCCATATATTGATAATTATAATATATAACTTAATTTTGTCAATAGTTTTATGAGGATTTTTCTGGAAAACTCTGGTGTGACAGCTTGCCCGAGGTAAACTATGACGCAAAACAGCCTCGGAAGTCAATCCGAGGCTGTTTGCAGTGAAAAATCCGGAAGAGATATTAGGCGATTTGTGTTAGTATTTCGTCGAGCACGTGTGCCAGTGTTGGTATCTCGGAAAATGTGATGCCATCTGGAGTATGTTTGTGATCTGTATAAGGTAACGTTGGACGATGCGCCGCGTTGTCATATCGAAAAATGAGTTTTGTCTCGGCCGTTTGGTAGTGATAGGCATAAGTTAGCCGAGGCTCGAACCGATTCAGATCAACGTATTCACGAAAGTGAAGTGTGCTGGCGTCTCGAAATTCCAAGCGTCCGCTGATTAACCCACGCATTGTCGATCGTGGATCAACTTCTAGCTCGAAGCTGACGATGTCATCTGCGGACAATGCGCTGTCAAGCAGATTTCGGATTGCATAACTATACTCAAGGAAGTCGGTAGTTAGCATATTCGAGTTCTGCCAATTCGGTTTCAAGCCCTTGTAAGAGTTGCGCTTCGCCTGCCCATTCGACGTACTCGATATCGCCGCCGTTGAGGTCTTCAGCCGTCATCTTTTCGAGAAAATGCGCGGTGTTGACAGCATAGCGGTCCTCGAAGTGCATGAGGCGGCGTTGCGTGCGTGCAATGTTGGCCTTAAGCTTACGCTTGTAGGATTCAATGGCCTGAACAATGGCTTGCGCGCTTTGTTCCGCTCTTAGCTCAATCACCATTTCAACAGTCATCGTTTTGCTCGCTTTCTCAAAATGCTTGGTGTTACTTCAATTATAGTATAAGATTGGCATAATCAAAGTGTTTGAAAGGAACGTTTGATGGATGTTGTGTACGCGATCGAAAACCTGACCAAGTTTTACCCCAAGCAGACCTCTCCGGCGAACAAGGACATTTCCTTCGAGATTCGCCAGGGCGAGATTTTCGGCTTTCTGGGCGACAACGGCGCCGGCAAGACGACACTCGTGCGGCAGATGGTGAATCTGCTACGCCCAACGTCGGGATGCATTTCGCTACTCGGCCAACCCGTCGCCGGGAATCCACAGCACGTGGCGAACCACGTCGGCTATATGCCGCAGATAGCGCACGCGCTCAACAACATGGCGGTGGGGGAGGCGTTGTATTTCACGGCGCACCTGCGCGGGATGAGCCGCGCCGACGCCCGCCGCGAGCGCGACACACTGCTCGAATTGTGGCGGATGGGGCCGCTGCGCGATAAATACAGCACGCGGCTCTCCGGCGGCGAGAGACGATTGCTGCGGCTGGCGGTCGCGATGGCGGGGCAGATGCCCGTGTTGATCCTTGACGAGCCGACGAACGAACTCGCACCACAGCGCCGCCGCCTGGTGTGGGACGTGCTCAGCCGGATCAACCGCGAGCGGGGGACGACGATCCTCTTCATCACCCACGATGCAATTGAGGCGGAGAAGGTCATCCAGCGCGTGGGCATCATGCGCGACGGTGAACTGGTCGCCGTAGGCCGGCCCGGCGATCTCAAGCAGCACATCGATCAAAAACTGCGCCTCGAACTGTTCTTCGCGCCGGACGCGCCGCCGCAGCTTCCCGCCGGATTGGCGCCGCACGAGCTACAGCCGGGTCACTGGATCGCCCTCATCGAGCGTCGCGAGGCGAGCGCCCTGCTGGAACGCCTCGATCTGGAACGACTGGATGACTTTCGCCTGTATTCGCCCACGTTGGAGGACCTCTATGTCCACTATGCTGCTTGACCGTCGCGGGCAGTCCACGCCCGTGCAATGGTGGGACTTGTTCCGCATGGAGTTGACCAACTGGCGGTGGAGTTGGCGCAGCTCGGTATTGCAGGGAACGATCACGCCACTCTTCAGCCTGCTGGCGCTCGGCTTCTTCGCCCGCGATTCGGGCCGCGAGGCGCTGCTGTACGTCGTGACGGGTAACATCGTCGTCAGCCTCCTGTTCGGGGCGATGACGAGCGTGGAAAGCCGCGTCTCCTGGCTGCGCTTCCAGGGCGGCCTGGACTACATCGCTACGCTGCCGGTGCGCCACTCCGCGTTTGTGTTGGCAATGGTGGCCGCGTTCCTGTTGCTGTCGCTGCCATCGGTGATCGTCACGGCGACGGTGGGACCGCTGCTGCTTGGCGCGCCGGTTCACATCCACCCGCTGATTCTGCTGGTGATCCCTGCTTGTACCGCGCCGCTGGCCGGGGTGGGGGCCGCCCTGGGGATGACGGGCCGCACGCAGCAACAATCGGGCAATCTCAGGTTCCTGCTGACTTTGGTGATGACGGCGCTCGGCCCGGTTATCGTCCCGCCGGACAAGCTGCCTGGCTTCATGATGTTCCTGGGCCACTTCAGCCCGGCGACCTATGCCGCCTCGGCCTTGCGCCAGGTGATGGTTGGCCCGGTGACGGCGCGTCTCGCACTGGATATGCTCGTGTTGTGCGCCGTCACCGCTGTTTCGATGGCGTGGGTCGGTTGGCGCATGGGAAGGCGGGAGGAATAGTAAAGCTCGGCTATTTGTGTGATTGGTCTTCCCGATGTATCTTGAACCAGAGGGTGAGATTGATAGTTGTCATCACGATAAAGGCTACGCAGAGTCCGACCTTAAACAACGATGTGCCGGTGTGAGTAAAGGAAACCAAGAAAAGGACGATGATGCTAATTGTCGCTATTGTGCTCGTCCACAGCACGATGGGGCGAACTTGTCGGCGTGACAGGGGCTCCGCCAAGAATGTTGCCCCCCGATGGTAAAGCTGCCGCAGCCTTTGGGTAGCTGTGGGCAGTTTGGCGTCAACGTATTGGTTCATTTGGGCGATCAAAGGGAGCGCGGCGACGCGATTTTTCCATAATATGGTCGCCCACGCGCATCCGGAAACCGTGATAGCGAGTCCTAGATAGACGTACAATGGATTGTAGCGAAATGTGTAGTGGTGTTCTCCGGCGGGTGCATAGACCTGCAACCATGTATCGTTGATCAAATCTACAGATGTGCCATCCCGCCTGGCGTACCAACCGGACCACAGGTTTTCGTGTACGATCAGCGTCCCGGGGCTTGAAGCGTTGCAGGTGACGTCAATGTGTCCACCCAGCGCGGTTGCCTCGCAGGGGATTTCTCTCGTAGTCGTGTCCACGTAAGCGTAGGGGTAATTCCTGCGAACGACTGCAGAAGTCTCTCCATCTTCTGTGTATTCCAGATAGGGTTCGGGTAGCGTCTGTCCCTTCCAGTGCCACGGACTGAAAACGTTCGTTGCCTTGATCCCGGCTTCGAGCGCCGGGATGGCCCAGGCGTGTTCATTGTGAGGAAAGGCTATCCACTGCGCCGTTGGGGTGCGTAATGCTTCGACGGTTTTATAGATATCCGGCGCGGCTGGGATGGTCGTCAGCCATGTTCTACCGAACGTATAAGCGGAGTGGAGTGACCCCAAAAGCGGTAAGGCGAGCGCCAATAGTAAAGGATTGACCAACTTCATCGACGTGGGTGAGGGCAGGAGATGCGATGCCCAGGCTTTGAAGCGAGCAAATAACTGGTCCAATCCGGCGCCGGCTAGCGCGAGAATTAGCGGCACGGCTAATCCACTGCTGAAAGTCGGATAGCGTATTCCAATGACGAGTTTGGGGGCGAGTTGCAGAATTAGTTTAAGGGGTATCCCACTGGCCCAGAGGCAGACGCATCCTGCAGCGCCTGCCAATGTCCACGAGGATCGACGTTGGGTAGAATCTGAGGCGAACCCCAAGGCGAGGAGGGCCAGGATGACGGGAATCCATCCGATGTAATTTGCGTACAGGTAAGGATAGGGAAGTCGCCCCAGCAGTCTGGTGTAGTAGTAAGGAATGTCGCGGATCACCAGATTGAGCGGCAGGTATTCCAGAGGTTGGAGGCTTGAAAGTGTCGGGTCCACGTCTTTGACAAATGAACGCATGGTGAATACCACCGGAGACCACAAAACGGCGCTCATCAGGAATGTCAGGCATCCGGACGCGACAAACCCCTTCACTGCCCATCCGCGTCTGGGATGCTTGCTGAAGAAGGACGTTGCCATCAACACTGGAAAGACACTGAACAATAGCCCAAGTTGCATATAGCCCTGACCGGAAAGTAGGGCCAGCGTCAAAGTGATCGCTGTTAGAACGGCGGCTTTTCTGCGCCCGGTCATAGCCAACTCCAGGGCTGGTGGGATAACCAAACTGCACGCTGCCGTGGAAAGGACCAGCCCGACTGCGCCATTTTCCATCCGCGCAGCCAGGTGTCCACCGACCACCGCCATCGCGGCGCTCCACAAACGCGCAATACGGCCCGATCCGATAACGCGCGCAAGCCATAACTGTGCCCATCCGGCCATGATCAGGCTGGCGACGAGGAGCATTTTTGTACCGTTGACGAGTCCCCACAACAGCGTCGTTACGATGACCAGGGGATGCAACACTGCCCCCTGGAGTTCGGCGAACGCCGGACTACCGCCGTTGAAGAAGCCATTCCAGAGGATGCAATCGCCGCAGCGCGGCAGCAAGGTCCAGATGTAGTGCGTGCGGATGACTAACCCAAGCTCGTTTCCGGCGGGCCACACCGCCGGATCGAAGTTGAGATAGTCGCGTCCCACCCACACAGCCCACAAGCCGATGACGAGCAATTCGGCGATAACGGCGAATGAAGCGGCGGGCTTTTTTGCATCTGACATACCATTCTTATATAGGAAATACCCCCTTTTGTCAACA
>DYKY01000146.1 GCA_020722365.1 Thermoflexus sp. | reverse complement strand
ACCTTCAGCGCGCGCCTGACCCGTGATCAGGCCATGGTGGACAGTTTGTTCGGCTACATTGACAACCAGGCGGTGCTGAGCAGTAGCCTGGGCAACGCCGCGTCAAACCTGGCTGCTATCTCCGCGCGGATGACGCAAAGCATTTACTTGCCGTTGGTCATGTGTGCATGGCCGCCAGCGCCGCACCCTCTCACCGCAGAGATCCCGGTAATCCCTGGTCAACTTGTGACCACACCGGGGATCACATTCTACACCGCCGCACTGAGCCTCACCACGGCACTCCCGGCGGGCGGCTATTTTTACTTTTCCAGCGCCGCTAACAGCGTGCAGCCAGTGTACGTGGACGACCAACTCGCGCTGGTGCATCAGGGTGTGGTAATCTACAGCAAAATAGCGCTTCCGCCGGCGATCCTGGAGGTGCCCCGCGCGGTGGTAGAGACGATTGCGGCAGGCAGGGTAATCCTTGAATACCAGGATGTATTCGGTGGTTCTGTTGGGGCGGGTGCAGTATGGTTGGTGTGGTTGGCGGAGGCGGTGAGGCCGTAAGCGATAAACAACCTTGCGGCGCAGTTGCGCCAGGGTGTTCAGCCCGCCGTAGTCTATGTCGGCTCACACGTACAGGAGAGTTTCGGCGGGCAGACTCCTGCCAGGCAGGACAGCAAATGCCGACAGGCCAACGAAGGATTGCCGGCCAGACACAACATGGTCAGACCGTCGGGTGCATGTTGCAGCAACGTATAGAACAGTGAAGACGCGCGCGCTGAACAAGCGATAGGGTAATTCTACAGCGACATCTTCCGGCAAGGATAGCAGAGTGTCAAGTAAGTCACGGCTCCAATCCTTGTCGTTCACGATGAATGGAAATCTACAGGGCTTTTGAAAATAATATTTCCATAAAGGCAACGCCATTCAAAGTTCAATGAGTCGCGCAGGCGATACACGGATCGAACGCCCGCACTACACGCCCCACAGCGCGCTCCAGTTCTAAATTGACCCGGTCGGGGGTGATGTAGCGCTCGGCAGCGACGCGCAGCGCGCGCTCAATCGCCAGCACGTTGTGCACGGTGGGGATGACGAACTCTGCCTACGTTTTGGCGATGAACTTCAATGTCAGCGCGGGCCAGGTCACAGACTTGGCCGTCTCCACAATCGTCTCGGCCAACTGCCCGGTCTCGAGCCACTCTCTGGTGCGCTCGTTAGGCGCTTCAACCGTCAAAACATCATTCTGTAACGTAACACCCACCGTGGACTCAAAAAACTTGAACTTGCTGCTGCGCATCTTAGAACGCAACTCGTCTAAAATTGCCTCCCACAATTCGGACGCCGAAAGGTCGCGCACCTCCTTCTTGACGACCGGCGCAGTATTTTCCACTTCTGCAAGCTCTTCCGGCGCCAGCATGCTCAGCGGCAATGGTGGGACACCCTGCAAAAGTCGCTCCAACACCGTCTTGAAGCGCGCGGGCGGCTCCAAGTGCGTCATCAAGCGCCCCACCGCAATCCAATCGGCAACAGCATCCGCTCCGTTATCGACCACCGCACGGCGCACCAACGCAAGATCGGCAGTCGCGCCCATCTCCCGGCTGAAGCCGACCAGGGCTTGAAAGGCGCTCTCCAAATCAGGCCGCAACGGGACGATCTTTTCGGTTTTATCCTCTGTCGGAGCAAGCGGCTTCAATTCGACCTCATGGTTCAGCACGAAGTCGGTGGTGGGTTCACCGGACTGATCCAGCAGCAAGTATCCAGCGTCCACACACTCACGCAGCGCCTTGCCAATAAGGCCGGACTCTTTGATGCCGGTTTTTTCCTCGAACTGCGCGAGTGTGATATGAACGGGAATCGCCCGCCCGCTTTCCACGTCGCCGCCCCACGTATGGCGCAGCGCCACACACAGCACCTTCCAGGCGTCGGACGAGAGCGCCGGCATCACCCGGTCAAAGAGGACATTGCGGATGGCCGTAAATTCCGTATAAGGATTTGCGAATAACTTCTCCCCCATAGTCTAACCTCCACAGCGATTGATGAGACAGCGAAGCGCCTGCACGATCAGGTTGATGTGTCAGAAATCACCCTAAGTATACGGCACAATGAAAAAGCGGTCAATTCACGGAATGCATTTCAAAATGGGGGCGGGTTTGCGCGAGACCTGACAGGTTTCAGAAAACCTGTCAGGTCTGCTCTGTCGCGAATTCACCCTTAGATGTGGTACAATTGCAGAGATACTTTACAGTGAGGGGAGTAAGGTTATGAAACAGTGGATTGTAGGGCGAACGTCGCGCAGGGGAATCATTATCATCGCCATACTTATCGGGATCGCAGTCACGCTCTGGGCAAGTGCAGCCATATCTGCCCCCGATCTGGAAGCACAGCAATTCAGTTACGCCAACGGGCGATTCGGATTCGGGTGGACCAGGAAGGTATCGGATGTGCTGGCGCGTGGCTGGCCCGCCTACCTCAATGCCGGGTGGTACTGGGATTGGGGTGCGCGCGGCGCAACCGCACTGCCCCCGCTCCAGTACATACAGACCGTCCGCCTCAAGCCGGTGTTGAGCGGCAGCGTCCAGATTGGGTATACCGCCACACCCACCGGCACGACATTGCTCAACGCCATTGCCAGCCAACCAGGCGCGACCTGGTTCATCGGCAACGAACCGGACTGTAGCACGATGGACAACATGCGCTCAGAGTGGTACGCGCGCGCCTATCACGACATGTACTATCTCATCAAAGCCGCCGATCCCACGGCCAAAATCGCCGCCGGCAACATCGTGCAACCTACGAACCAACGCTTTATGTACCTAGATCGCATCCTAGCAGCTTATCAGGCAAACTACAACGAACCGCTTCCGGCAGATTTGTGGAGCATCCACAGCTACATCCTCTGCGAGAAGTGTTATCCTTACAACATTCCCTCCGAGCCTTTTGCCTGGGGCGCATGTTGGGTTCCAGATTGGCCAAGCCGTACCTCCTCTGAGCCGTACGCCACGTTCTACTCGGTGTACGATCACTGGGATATGGACATCTTCACCCAGCGCATCGAGACGTTTCGCCAGTGGATGGTCGACAACGGCTATCGGAACCACCCCTTGATCATCCCCGAATACGGCGTCCTGTTTTACGAGGGATTGGTGTACAGTGGCGCCACCTACGATGCGAAAAGCCGGGAATTTATGTACGATGGATTCGACTGGATGTTGAACACCCGCAATGCCCTCACCGGTTACCGGCCCGACGATGGACGGTTGGTCCAGGGATGGGCCTGGTTCAGTCTCGATCACGGGGACTATCCAGGCGGTTCGCTCTTCGATCCGTACACGTACCAGCCCACGACGATGGGACGGGATTTCGCCGCTTATACCGCGCTACTCACGCCAACTGCAGAATTATTGACGCTGGATGCATCCATCACCATCCCCGATGGTGAGTCGGGAACGCTAAGCATCGAATCGGGGACATCGGTTACGGCCACCGTCAACTTCACCGTCTCCAACAGTGGAAATATCGGCACGGAAGGGATGATCGTCGCCAAGGTGATCGGCAACTCGCCGGTTAGCCCCACACATTATAGCGTCATCGGTGGGACAACGATAGATTATCTGGGATGCTGCGGCGATTACGAGACCGTCGCGCTCCCATGGTCCAACTACATCGTCGGCGAGGATTACGACTTCTATGTCACCGCTCTAGAGATCGATCTGAGCGTCACCGACGTTTGGACGGCAGTTTTATACGACGTTCCCACACCGGTCACCCCCACCCTCTATGCCACTGTCAGTAACAGTGGCTATTCGGAGATGGGAGAACCGTTGACGGTAACGTTCTACCACAACAGCAGCATCCACATCCCAATCGGGGAAGTCGTGATTCCCGAGCTCGGTTGCTGTGGGAATGAGCAAACCGTTTCGGTCCCGTGGCCCAATCTCACCGATGGAATTTACCCCTTCTGTGTGATGGCCGCCACCACCCTCATCCAAACCGAACCGGTATGCAAGCTTCTGTGGATCAACCCGCCTTACAGGCTCTATATTCCGATGGCTCTCAAAGAAGCAGAATAGTCGCTCTTCTGGTGACACAAACAGACGGGATACGAGCAGCGACCACTATATCAAGTGGCCGCCGGTGCTTGAAGCATCCGGAAATCGCTACACGGCGATATCCGCCAGGTAGCAGTTATCGTTCATTTTCAGCAGCTTATAAAACTTCCCGTCAAATTCGATCACGTTGATCGCGCAAGTATCCTGCCCCAGATGCCAGAAGCGTTCATTGCCGAGGCCGAGGATGCCCAGCAAAATCAGGCGGTTGACCACGGTATGCGCCACAATCACCACCGTTTCTCCGCAATGGCGTTCCACAATCTCACCAAGCGCCCCCATCGCCCGGAGGCGTACCGCCTGCAACATCTCACCGCCGGGTATGGGCGCGTCATGCGGCTGCATATACCACGCCTCTAAGGCCTTGCCCCACCCCTGGTCGCGCAGATCGTCGGGGGTAAAGCCCTCCCACGCGCCGTAGTCAATGTCGAGCAAGCCGGGATGGACGCGCTCGTGTAAGTGCAGTGGTTGTGCAATCTTCTCGGCGGTCTGGCGCGCACGCAGGAGCGGGCTGCAATAGACGGCTTTGGGAAACCAATGCGCGAGTATGTAATGCGCCGCTGCCTCAGCCTGCACCATTCCCGTCTCGTCGAGCGGGATATTTGCACGTCCGCGGAATCTGTCTTCGCGGTTCCAGGCCGTCTGCCCGTGACGGACTAAAATGACCGTCGTTGTGGATACATCATCCATTATCTATTACAATTTAGCTCCGCAGTTCACACACAGGGTTGCCTCTGGGTCATTGAGGAAACCACAACGCGCGCACACCACCGGCTGAACTTCGGCGAGTGGCGCGCGGCACGCCTGGCAGATATGCGCGCCCATGTCGTTCGGCGTGCCGCAGTAGGGACACACCACCGTTTGAAACGCGGCCGCCGTTCCCAGTCCGCTGCCCCGGCTCTGGCAGTATTCATCGACCGCTTTCCAGATTTCCGTGCGCAATCCTAGCCAGCGCACGTTGCGGGCGACATTATCCAACTCGTTCACCAACCGCAGTGGATTGCGCCATCCTTTCAGTCCTGTCCGCGCCAGATCCGCCGCCAATCCAAGCACGCGTTGTTCGCTCACCGCTACTGTCACACCGGTTTGCATCGGGGTGATGTGCACCGTCACTTCAGTATTGGGATCGCCATGCTCTATTGTGCGGCTCTGAATCTGCACCACAGCCCGCCGGCCTTCGGCACGCATCCACTCCGCCCGCGTCTCGCCTTGATCAAAGCGCAGCACCAACGCACGGGCCATATCCTCGGCGCTGATGCCGCCATGATAGAATCGCTGCTCAACCTTGTCGGCCATCTCTACTCCCGCGCCCTCAGCCGAGTTGGACGAAGTCCTCCGCCGGGATCACGAACAGCGTGGCTTTGTGTTCTCCGGGATCGGGCGCACGACAAGCACCCTCGAACAACGCAAAAACTTCTTCCAGTGAATCCTCTTCCACACCGATGAGCAACGTCACCCGCCCACGCCGCAAAAAACCGCCGGTGCTCGCTACGCGCGTCACCCGGAACTCGTGCTCCACCAACGCATCGGAAACATCCATCGCATCAGAGTCTTTCACAATCGCCATAACGAGTTTCATCATCTTCACCTCACAATTGCACAAAGCGTTCCACCGGAAGGACAAAGACCGTTGCCCCGCCTACTGAAGCCTCGATCATCATCGGATAGCCGGGCGTTAATGAAAGTTCGACGCCCATCGGCACGTAGCGGGTACGACGCGGACATTGCTCGCGTATCACTGCAAAGAACCTGGGCAGACGCGTTGACGGTAATCCGATCAACAGCGTGACCAGCGCCTCGTGCAGAAAGCCCCCCACCGCATCCACCATGGTAACGGAGAACTTCTCCTTGTTTAGCGCCTGGATTAAGTCGCGGGACTGGCTGCCATCGACAATCGTGATCGCTAAACGATCGATAGTTTCTTGCTGCATAGGTCCTCTCCTTAAAGTTGCGACAATTGTTTCTTTCATTATAATCGGTTTACGCCAACAAGAAAAGTTAACCTTGCGAAGAGGGGCGAACCTCGGGTTCGCTCAAGTGTTCGCAAGGGTGAAAGAACAGGGAAAATCCGTGAACAACGAAAAAAACACCCTCTACGTTCAGCCGGGCGACATTGTACTCCTGGTCGGCAAAGATCGCAAGGAAGCCATCACCTTTGTAGAATCCGGAAAGGTCTTTCAAACACATCACGGCGTGGTGCCCCACGATGTTATTATCGGACAACAGTGGGGAGAATGTGTCACGACGCACCTGGGTTATGCCTACCAGATTCTCCCTCCCTCGCTGGAGCAACTCGTGCGCTCCATCCGCCGCGCTACCCAGATTGTCTATCCCAAGGAAATCGGCTATATGCTGATGAAGATGAACATCGGCCCGGGAACGCGCATCATTGAGGCGGGGACCGGCAGCGGCGGACTGACGCTGGCTCTGGCGCGTATGGTCATGCCCCACGGTCACGTCTACACTTACGAAGTCCGCCCGGAGATGCAAGCTCTGGCGCAGAAAAACCTGGAAAGCCTGGGACTGGCATCCTATGTCACGTTCAAAGTCCGCGACATTGCAGAAGGCTTCGACGAACAAGGCGTCGATGCCGTGTTCCTTGACGTTCGCGCGCCGTGGGATTACCTACAGCAGGTCCACGCCGTACTCAAGGGCGGGGGCTTCTTCGGCAGCCTGCTGCCGACCACCAACCAGGTCGCGGCGCTGCTGCGCCATCTCCAACAGCCCGCCTTCGGCTACACCGAGGTCGAAGAACTGATTCTGCGGCCCTACAAACCCGTGCCGGGCCGCCTGCGCCCCTTCGACCGCATCATCGCCCACACCGGCTACCTCGTCTTCGCCCGCGCCCTGCGCGGTGAATTCAACCCCGACCTGCCCACCAGCCCGGAAGACTTCGGCGATCCCGACCTTACAGACGACTGAGCAGCGTGCGCGCCGCAATCATCCCTGAGACCGATGCCTGGATCAAGCCGCGCGTCACGCCGGCGCCGTCGCCGCACGCAAACAGCCCGGCAACTTCAGTCTCCATTTCGGCGGTCAGATTCAGGCGGTTGGAGTAGAACTTAACCTCGACGCCGTATAACAGTGTGTGGCGCGAGGCTACGCCAGGCGCGATCTTGTCCATCGCGTGCAGCATCTCCAAAATATCGACGACATAGCGGTAGGGCAGCACGAGATTGAGATCACCGGGCGTTGCGCTCGGCAGCGTGGGCTGGACGATAGAGCGCGACAGCCGCTCGTGCGTCGAGCGCCGCCCTTCCTCCAGATCGCCCAAGCGCTGCACGAGAATGCCGCCGCTAAGCAGGTTCGCCAGCCGCGCCACGCTCTTGCCATAGGTAATCGGGTCATCGAAAGGTTCGGTGAAATTCTTGCTCACGAGCAATGCAAAGTTGGTGTTGGCCGTCCGGTGCTCGGCAAATGAGTGTCCGTTCACCGTCATCACGTCGCCGACGAATTCCGTGCTCACCTCGCCGTAGGGGCACATGCAAAACGTGCGAACCTGATCGTCGAACTTGTCAGAGTAGTAGATGAACTTGGATTCGTACACCAGGCGCGTGATCGGCTCCAGCACCGGCGCCGGCACTTCGACGCGCACACCCAGGTCGACGGGGTTGCGCGTAATCGTCAATCCCAGGCTCTTCGCCGTTGCTTCCAGCCAGGCCGCCCCCTCCCGTCCCGGCGCGAGGATCACCACCCCGGCCCCAATCCGCTCGCCCTTGCGCGTCTCCACACCGCGCACCTGGCCATTTTCAGTCAGAATTTTGGCGACGTCGGTGCGGGTGCGAATCGTCACGCCGCGCTCCAGCAGCGCATCGCGCATCGCGCGCATCAGATCGACGCAACGTTCCGTGCCGATGTGCCGAATCGGCACCGACACAAAATGCAGATTTGCCATGGTCGCGCGTTTTCCCAGACTCTCAATTTCGTCGGTATAAATGCCGTGAATCTTGTCCGGCGCGCCGAACTGGCGATACACCGCATCGACCTGGCGGATCAACTCTGCAGCTGGCACCTCGCCCAGAATTTCAGCAAGATGACCACCCACAGCCGGCGAAAGTGTAAGTTTTCCATCGGAGAACGCGCCCGCCCCGCCCCAACCATCGAGGATCGCACATGGTTTGCAATGACGGCAAGCGCCGCCGTGCTCACGCAGGGGACAATGGCGACGGTCGATATCATCGCCTTTTTCGAGGATGGCCACACGCACCTGGGGATTCTGGCTTAGCTCCAGGGCAGCGAAGATACCGGCAGGGCCGGCGCCCACGATCAGCACATCAAAATCGTTTGCTTGCATACGAAACTCCCACTATCCAACAGGCACGTCGAAGAAAAGCGCACGGGGAATGAGATAAACAATGTAGGTCGGATCAACACAATCCGACCTACACGATACCCCCGTCAGGACTTGAACCTGAAACCTTTTGGTCCGCAACCAAACGCTCTGTCCAGTTGAGCCACGGGGGCTGATTCATGATAAGCTTCCCTATAACAATGAAAGAAGGCCAACGATTGGCTTTCTGCCAAATTAGCCTTCTTGAGTACCCCTGTCAGGACTTGAACCTGAAACCTTTTGGTCCGCAACCAAACGCTCTATCCAGTTGAGCCACAGGGGCATGTTATTCAAACACAGCGGGGAGGCAGGGATTCGAACCCTGGAGGGAGTTATACAACCCCCTAACTGCTTAGCAGGCAGCCCCAATCGTCCACTCTGGCACCTCCCCAGCATCATAAAGCCTTGCAAAGGTTCGTAATCTTCGCAAGGATAAGCGCCTCGCCCTTTGTAAAGAACCGGCTGACCCTAGCGGAGGGAGTGGGATTCGAACCCACGGTGACTTGCGCCACAACGGTTTTCAAGACCGTCGCCATCGGCCGCTCGGCCATCCCTCCAACGGAGAGGATAACCCACTCCTCGCGCCGGAAAGTATACCACGCAACGCCGCCTTGTCAACAAAAACAAACCTGACAGGCAATCTGTCAGGTTTGAAGCCAGTCTCTCGACCGCGATGCTAACGCCGGATCACGTCAATGCCACCCATCCAGGGGCGCAGCACGTCGGGAATGACGATGGAGCCGTCGGCTTGCTGGTAGTTTTCCATAATCGCGATCATCAGACGCGGCAGCGCCAACCCGGAGCCGTTGAGCGTGTGCACGAATTGCGGCTTGGCGCCCGGTTCGGGGCGGTAGCGGACGTTAGCCCGTCGCGCCTGAAAATCCGTCACGTTGCTGCACGAACTGACTTCCAACCACGCATCCTGGCCCGGCGCCCAGACTTCAAGGTCGAGACCTTTCGCCGCGCCAAAGCTGATGTCGCCCGTACACAATTCGACGATGCGATACGGTATCCCCAGCATCTGCAACAGGCCCTCGGCGTTTTTCACCATGGCCTCAAGTTCGGCAAAGCTGGTTTCCGGCGTGACAAACTTGTACATCTCCACTTTGTCGAATTGATGCCCGCGCTTGATGCCGCGCACGTCGCGCCCGGCGCTCATCTTCTCGCGGCGGAAG
>DYKY01000145.1:4931-9640 GCA_020722365.1 Thermoflexus sp. | reverse complement strand
TCAAGTCTACGCATAAAACTGCTGCTTTCACACCTCGCCGTGATTGTTCTGGCGATGTTGCTCTCCGGGGCGCTGCTGCTTTCGTTCCTCGAACGGTACTTCCTGGAAGCGATTGAGGACAGCCTCGTCGCGCAGGCGCAGATCACGGCGCAGACGTTGATCCCTGGGGCGACGGTGGCGGGAGCGGACGCCGAACCGCCGACCACGGAGGACGCCGCGACAGTCAACGTGCTGCAACAACGGCGGGTAAGCAACATCTCCGTGCAGACGCAAAATCTCGCCGTGCCAGAACCCGGTGTGACGTTTGGCGATGTGGACTTGTCTTATCTGGCGGAGACCTCCTTGGAATTGGGCACGCAGTTGGAGACGCGCATCCGCGTGGTGGATGTCGAGGGCGTGGTCGTGCTCGATTCCTGGAACGACGACCTCGGCGCGAACCTGCGCGCTGATGCGCTCGTGGCACAGGCGTTGACCGGCCAATACGCCAGCCGTGTGGAGCGTGGAGACGCGAACACGCTGACCGTGGCGCTGCCCACGCTGGTTGACGGTGGCCTAGTCGGTGTGGTCTACCTCAGCCAGCCGTTGACCGATGTGACGACCGTCGTGCACGACGTGCGCAGCCGCCTGCTGCTCTCCACGGTGATTGCGCTAATGCTCTCCGGCATCGTCGGCCTCGTGTTTTCGCGAGCCGTCACCCGCCCGGTGCGCCGTCTGACGGAGGCGGCGAGCGAGGTAGCGCAAGGGCATCTCGATACTCAAGTGCCAGCACGCTCGCGGGACGAGTTGGGGCAGTTGAGCCGCGCCTTCAATGCGATGACGGACCGCTTGCGCTCCGCCCGCCAGATGCAGGTGGATTTCGTCGCCAATGTCTCCCACGAGCTACGCACGCCGCTTACCTCGATCAAGGGTATGGTGGAGACGCTGCGCGCGGGCGCGGTGGAGGATCTTGACGTGCGCGACCGCTTCCTGGGGACGGTGGAAAGCGAGACCGACCGGTTGATCCGCATGGTCCACGACCTGTTGCTGCTCTCGCGGGCCGATTCGGAGGCGCTGAACCTGCGCCGCGAGGCCGTGAATGTGGCGCATCTCGCGCGGGTGACTGTAGAGCGTTTGACGCCGCAGGCCGAGGCGCGCGGCGTGACCTTGCGCGTGGAAAGCGCACCCGCCGTCCCGCCCGCCTGGGCCGATCCCGACCGCGTGGCGCAAGTGTTGGTCAACCTGCTCGACAACGCGATCAAGTATTCCCCACCGGCAGCGACTGTGGATGTCGCCGTGATTGTCGGGCCGGAGCGGACCGTGCTGGTGCAGGTGCGCGATCGCGGCATTGGGATTCCGCCGGAGGCGCTGCCGCGCATCGGCGAACGCTTCTATCGCGCCGACAAAGCCAGATCACGAGCGCATGGTGGTAGCGGCCTCGGTTTGGCGATTGCGCAGGCGCTCGTCGAGGCGCACGGCGGCAAACTGTGGCTGGAAAGCAACGAAGGTGAGGGTACAACGGCGCAGTTTACGTTGCCAGGGGTATTAAAAACATGATAATCAGGGATACGCTTCTCGTAATACTGGACTATCACGTGTTTTCTGTGTTAAAATATGAGTAGATTGATGTGGGCGAGAATGTAAGGAGTCGCATGATGATAGCAAATCAGGCATTGAAGCAGGAGTTGCAGATCAAACTGGAACAATTACCGGCGTCCAAGTTGCAAGAGGTTTTCGATTTTGTGAATTTTTTGTTGTTTCAGCAAACACACTCGAAAACTAGTCGGCAGGTGGAAATTGCTGTTCCGGAGCCAGAACATGATCCATTGCTTGAGTTCATCGGTGCTGTATCGCATGGCACTCTGGCGCAGAATATTGACGAAGAGGTATATGGCGTATGAGGAAGATTTTTGTGGATACCTGGGGATGGCTGACTCTATACGACAAACGCGAATCTCAACATCAGCACGTGGCAGGCTTCTACACGGATTTTCGCGCGCAGGGTGGGCAATTCTATACGACTGACTATGTGCTGGATGAAACTTTCACGTTGTTGTTCAAGCGTTTGCCCTTCGTATGGGCGCAGCAGGCCATACACTTTCTTGATCTAGCCGTGCAGGCAAGCTATTTGCACCTGGAATGGATCACACCAGAGCGTTTTGCACAAGCGAAAGCTTTACGACTTAAGTTGCAAGATAAACCTGATATTTCCTTTACCGATCTTTCTTCAATGCGTGTTATGGCTGAGTTGGGGATTTCTACAGTCTTGACTGCTGATGCACATTTTATGCATGTTGGGATGAACTTCCAAGTTGCGCCCTAGTTTTGGCTCCGTAGATCCTGGCTGCCTGTACAGCTTTATTATCGAGTGATGGATAACTGCGTGTAATCTCTTCTGGCGTTAACCCGGCGGCGAGATTATCCAACACCACTGAAACCATGATGCGGGTCCCCTTGATACAAGCCTTGCCGTGACATACGTTTGGGTCCACGGTGATATAATCCTGCCAACTGTGCATGGTCACTCCTCCTGACTCGTGTACCTCTATTTTACCATAACATCGCCTCTTTTTCCCGCCGTATGGTATGCAAACATCGTAAAACTATCCCCCGACTATCCCCCCTTTATCACCGATTTGTCATACTTCCCCGCTACACTGTAGCTAAATCGTCCGACGACTATCCGACTACCGGACTAACGACTACAAGACTCATCAGGAGGTATGACATGCGTAGGGTTTTATTGGCAACATTGTTGAGTGTGCTTCTGTTGAACGCCGCGAGCGCGGCGGTTCTTGCGGACGGGATGATCTTCCCCGAGAGTATCAGCCCCGATTACCTGGAAGTGCGTTACCACCGCGTCGCCGTGACCATCGAGGACAACCACGCGGTCACGCGGGTGGAGCAGGAGTTCGTGAATCCGCATGATTTCCCCGTGGATGGGCGCTACTTCTTCCCCGTGCCGCCGGACGCGATCCTCGCGCGTTTTGAGGCTCGCGTCGGCGGGCAGGCGCAGACGGTGACGCGCCAGGACGTGGCGACGACGAACGCCGCGTTATACGCTATGGTCGCGCAGCGCCGCGACCCGTCGCTGTTGCAGTACGCCGATTGGGAGAGCATCGCCTTCGACGTGACCCTGCCCGCCCGCGCTTCGCGGAAGATGACGCTCGAATACGAGCAGGTGCTTGCCCCGACCGGCGGGATGCTCCACTACCGCTACATCCTGAGTACCGAGCAGTATGCTTCTGCACCGGTGGATGAGGTGACGCTCACTGTGGACGTGCTGTCGTCCGGCGGCCTGGGCACGCTCTACAGTTCGTCCCACGATGTGACGACGGAGCGCCTGGACGCGAGTCACGCGCGGGTGATGTGGGAGGCGCAAAACGTCAGGCCCACCGAGGATTTTGACCTCTTTTTCAGCCCGGCGGAGGGCGGCTTCGGCAGCGGCCTGCTGACCGGCGCGCGTGTGGTGGGCGAGCTTGGCTCGCACGACCACTTCCTCTTTCTGTTCGCCCCGGGTGACGAGATCGCGCAGGACGACGCGCTGCCCAAAGACATCGTCTTCGTCATCGACCGCTCTGGCAGTATGGCCGGTGACAAAATCGAGCAGGCGCGCAATGCCCTGCACTTCATCCTGGATCAGTTGAACCCCAACGACCGCTTCTCCATCGTCAGCTTCGACGATCAGATCGATCTTCTGGCAAGTCGTTTGCAGCCGGTGGATGAGCAGACGTTGTCCGAGGCCCGGCGCTTCGTCCGCCAACTCGATTCTCGCGGCAGCACGGACATCGAGGGAGCATTGCAGACGGGCCTGGCGATTTTCACCGACAGCGAGGCCCGCGCGGGCGCTTCCCGGCTGCTTGTCTTCCTCACGGACGGCTTGCCCACGGCGGGTGTCACCGACGATGTGATGATTGCCGAGCTGGTGCAGCGGGCCAACGCGCCGGTGGAAGCGCGGTACGCCGTCTCCGGCGTCCACGTCTTCGGCGTGGGCTATGACGTGAACACACGCTTGCTCGACCGGTTGGCGCTCGATAACGGCGGCAGCGTCACCTACGTCCAGCCCGGCGAAAATCTCGAGTTGGCGCTCTCCGAATTCTACGGGCGCATCGCCAATCCCGTCCTTACCGATGTGGAGGTGGAATTCGAGGGGATGCGCGTCACCGAACTCTACCCGCCGGCGATGCCCGACCTGTTCCGCGGATCGAGCGTGCTGCTCACCGGACGCTACGAGGCGACGAGCAAGCAGGCGACGGGGCGGGTGCGCGGGCGCGCCGGAGAGGAACCGCGCGAGTACGTCTACCGCTTCGACCTGGCAGCGACCGGCGATCACGACTTCGTGCCGCGACTGTGGGCCACGCGCCGCGTGGGGGCGCTGCTGGACGAGGTGCGCGTCAAGGGTGAGCGTGCAGCGCTGGTCAGGGAGATCCGCGAATTGGGATTAGGCTATGGCATCGTCACGCCGTACACGACCTTTGTGATTTCGGCGCAGGCGGACGGCGCAGCGTCGATGGAGAACATGGCGCTGTACGACAACCAGACCGAGTTGAACCAGGTCTCCGGGCGGACGACGGTTCAGGCGCGGGCGCAGAATCTGAGCTACCAGCAGACCGACCGGGCGGACCTTGCCAGCGGCGCGAACGTCTTCAACCGTGAGCAGCGCAGTATGGCACAGGTGGTGCGCCAATACGTGGATTTGTCGCTCGTGCAGGCGCAGGGGAACGTGGACGAGC
>DYKY01000145.1:0-4921 GCA_020722365.1 Thermoflexus sp. | reverse complement strand
GGGGGGGAGCCGATCACCGAGGCGTGGATTGCGGCGAACATCAAGGCGGACCGCGAGATCGTATTCGGCTCCGAAGCCTACTTCACGCTGGCCGATGATCCGGCGGCGCGCACCTTCCTGCAAAGCGGCACGAGCGTGCTCTTCAACCACAACGGCGAGGTCGTCGCCGTGCGCGATCCGGAGGCGCCTGCCGAAGCATCGCCGGAATCGCAGCCTGCCAATCAGACCGTTCCGTCAACCAGCTCAAGCCATAGCGATGCCTTTGCCTGGGTGCGCGATCTTATTGCGTTTCTGCGGTGGGTGGTAGGGCGGTAGGTGTGTGACAATGTAGTCGCGGTTTCCATACCGCGCGGTTGGAGCTATCACAATCACGTCGGCGTCTGTTGGATGCAGGCGCCGACGTTTGTGAAGTCTCGCATCCAGCCGTTGTGCTCGGAGCGGATCGGCAGATCCGCGATTCTTGCACACCATGCCGGGAACGGTCAGAGACCGGCCCGAGCAGGAAGTTGTTTCTTTACAGACCCTAGGCGTTCTGCCGGTCTTTCTGTTCGAGCGTATACTGAAACAGGCGCGGCAGCATGAAATCGTAGTCTTGCTTGTCCCACCCCACGCCCTTGCCTCCAAAGGTGAACGGCGTGAAGCCGATGACCTCCGGGTCGTGCCGCACTTGCTCGTCGTACCAGGCCATCCTTTGCATGATCTTTTCTGGATCTGCCCCGTCATAGCCGCCGCCCGCGTAAAATTCGCTGATCAAAATTGGAACATACAATCCGCGCTGTCTGATCAAATGCAGCAGATACCGGTAACGGCAGTTCAAAGCGCCGCTTCCCGGCACCGCAGGCGCGCCGGGAATGGTATGTTCCGGTCCCCACCAAAGATCAACGGGCGTCGTTTCCATCGAATAGCCTGCGATCGGCAACGTGCCCTCGTGCAGGCTGATGATATGCCCTCCCGCTTGCATCCGCTCGAACACGCCCGTCTGCACCATGGCTTCCATCTCATTCCATTCCGGCGTGCCGGCGTTCAATGAGAACAGCGCCAATTTTCTGACCGGCAAATCCCAGTTTTCGGCGATATCCATCATATAGATCATCAATTTGGCTAACTTGGCGTAGCCTTCTGCACCGGGCGGGTCAGCTTCATTGACCGGTGATTCCAGGTAGTCGATGTATTGCAGCCGGTCGCCGTCATACTGTCTCTCTTCCACGCACTTGGCATACAAGGCTGCCATCAGGCGCTCGGCTTCTTTCGCAATCTCCGTCTCGTTCATCTGCGCCAGGTTGTTCACGCCCTCATCGCCGGCAAAGGTTTTTCGAGCGACGATCAGCGTGTGCGGGGAACCGGCTTTGACGATATTCATCCCCGACCAATCGACCACGAACTTGCATACCGGTACTATCGCTCCTTGCTGCGCCAAAGCGACCACATGCCCGGGTACCTGGCGCGGCGCAATCATGTGATATCCAATTCGAGTCCCCTTGGCGAAATGTGGAACACCAGGCGGCATAACCGGTTCTACAGGAGTCCCAGGCTCGTAATACCTTCGCACGCCTTCAGCCCATTCGGCGGGCGTGTTGACCTCGATCGGGATGTAATTCACAAAGCTATCGGTTGTTGATGGATAATACTGTCGGTAGAACGCCTCCAAATCAACATCCCAGGCGCTCGGGTTAAGGGCCAAAACAGTACACTTGAGCACGCCATTGACCCGCGCAAATGCATCGTCAGCATTGAAGCCGATTGAAAAACGATGCCGCTCCCACACTTCTTTCAATGCACTTATCCATTCATAGCCATATCCTGGGGGCAGCAAGGCGTATGTGCGTTCATAAGGCTCACGCGCCGCAGGACATAGGATAGGTTGAGACCCGGCGGCCGGTTCTTCAGGCTGATGGCCCCGATACTTATTCTCATCCTGACCCGGTTCAAAGCTCACATTCCTAAGCATGATGCACCTCCTTTTCGGTACTTGCTAACCGGTGATTGATCTTTCCGATCTGCGTTTGTAATGGCTTTGTCTTAACTTTGAAATGCTGCCAACGCCTCCCGGTGCTTGTATATTTTGCGCAAAGCAGCAACGACGTCATCCACGCCCTGCGGCCCGGCGCGGAAGACGTTCTCGTTCAGCCAGATCGCCTCGCGGGTTGCGGCGCGCTCGCTTTCGGGGAACTGGCCTGGATGGAAGCGCAGGCGTTCCGGGAAGGCGCTCGGCACGGGCAGGCGCGAGAGGTGCGGCTGGAAGAGTTCGTACTGGTGCATCGGCGGGTAGCCATCGTCGGCGGGGATGCCTTCTGCGTGCAGGGCATCGCAGACGACGTCGTGCGTCACGCCGAAGACCTCTGGGTCGATGGCGAAGATGTAGCGGTAGAACGAGCGCGCGGTGTGGCGCAGGTCGCGCTTGAGGAGGCGCACGCCGGGAATCTCGCTGAGGCTCTCGTCCATGTAGGCCGCCATCTCCTCGCGCTCCTGCGCCTGCTGTGGGAAGCGCTCGATGGCGACGTTTGCCAGCGCCGCCTGAAGTTCGCCCATGCGGTAGTTCGCGCCCATCGTGTATAGCTGCCTCGCGGCATCGTGTGGGCGTCCGCAATCGATGATGCTGGCAGCGCGGTCGGCCAGCTCCTGCGTCTTGCAGATGAGGATGCCGCCCTCGCCGGAGGTGAGGATTTTGGACGATTGCAGGCTGAAGGAGCCGAAGTGCCCGATTGTGCCCGCGCCCTGTTCGCGCCACTTCGCGCCGTGCGCGTGCGCGCTGTCCTCGATAACGATAAGGTTGTGCCGCGCGGCGATGTCCATCAACGCGTCCATATCCGCCATCTGCGCGCCGAGATGCACCGGGATGATGGCTCGTGTTCTGTCGGTGATGGCGGCTTCGACGGCTTTGGGATCGATGCAGTATGTGTCGGGGTCGATGTCCACCACCACGGGCAGTGCGCCGGCCGCCATCGGCGCGGCAGCGGTGGCCTGGAAGGTGTAGGCGGGCACGATGACCTCGTCGCCCCAGCCGATACCCGCCGCACGGCAGGCGACTTCCAGCGTCACTGTGCCGTTCATCATTGCCACGGCATGCTCGCCGCCCTGGAGCGCCAGAAAGCGCCGGACGAATTCGGCGGTCTGCGGGCCGGGGTAGGGGAAGCCGCCCCAATTGCCGGATTGGACGACGGTGGTGACGGCTTCGATGTCCCGTTCGTCGAAGACGGGCCACTGCGGATAAGCGGTGTTGCGTACAGGCGTTCCGCCTAAAAGGGCTAATTTCTCCATAGACTTGGCCTCCTCGTATAAGATAACCTTACTTCAACGCTTAAGGCGGATCACAATCCGCCGTTCTCGCCACGCCGATCACAATCCGGCGCAGGCATTGTCGTTATCATTTGACTAAAGCAGCGGTTGTCTTTATGAGCGTCTGACGCAGTTGAGGGTAATCTACGCCCGCCTTTTCCATTCCGAGCAGCACGCCGCCGACGACGGGTGGCGCAGTCAGCCGCACAGCGCGCGCCCCGGGCGCTACTTCGTGGATCGTCGCCAGCATCGTCTCACCCATTATGGGACTGCCGTTGTACAGACTGCCGATCTGCACGATCTCGACGTCCAGCGCCTCGAAACCCAGTTGCCGGATCACGCCGATGGCGAGGCTGCCCAACTCGCGTCCGGCCCAGTGGATCACTTCCTGAGCGACGGCGTCGCCTTCCGCCGCCACCTGGAAGACGAGTGGCGCGTTGGCGGAGGAGAGCGTGTAGCGTCCACGGTACAGCCCTTCGAGCAAGTCCAGAGCGTCCGTTGCGCCGGTCAGTTTCATAAATGCCTCGGTGAGGCGCGTCTGCGGCCCGCGCCGCCCCCACGCCAGCGCCACGGCCTGGACCGCTTTGCCGACCAGATCGCCGCCACCCGCATATTCGGCAAACATCTCGCCGCCGCCGGTCATGCGTCCCTCGCGCCCCTGCCGGTCGCGCCCCCAGCAGTTGCTCCCCGTGCCGGAGACCACGCCCACGCCCCAGCCCTCTGTCGCGCCGGCAACCAGCCCGATGATGGTGTCGTTGACCAGCGCGTAGGGCGCAGACAGCTCCAGCGAAGCGATGACCTCGTGGTGCGGCGCGGCGTCGCCGGGCCAGTCGTAGCCCGCGATGCCGAATCCCGCGCCTGCGATGTCCGCTTTGACGAGGCCCGCCGAAGCCAGCGCCGCATCGGTGACGGCGTGCAACGCGGCGCGCAGCCCATCGTAGCCCACGACTTCGTGGCTGCCTGGGCCGCATTCGCCAAAGCCGATGGCGCGCCCTTGTGCGTCCGCGATCAGCGCATGGCTCTTCGTCGCGCCGATGTCGATGCCGAGAAAGTATGGGTTCATCGTGTGTACTCCTGCGAAAAAAAGGTCAGCAGATTTCGATTTCCCAATCTGCTAAATCTGCTAAATCTGCTGATAAAACTGCGGCAGATAGGCTTTGTTCGTTTCCAGCAGGTCGTCCAATACGGCCTGGACTTTGTCCGCCGAAGGACCGAGCGGGTGGGTGAGGAGCGCCTGGTAAGCGGCATCCCGGTCGCCGTGGACGGCGGCTTCGACCGTCAGCAACTCGAAGGCTTTGACGTTCGCCAGCAGGCCGAAGCACGCCAGGGGCAACGGTTCTGCGGGGAGGGGTGTAATGCCTGCGCGGTTGACCGCGCAAGGTAGTTCCAGTACCCAATCCTCCGGCCAACCGGTTACTGCCCCGCGATGCGGGACGTTGACCACGTGCACTTCGCCTAGGTCGTTGTAGTGGGCGTTGAGCAGTTGCGTCGCCACGGTGGAGTAGTACGCGCCGCCACGCTGCATCAAGCCCTCCGGCGGTTCGGTGCGCTCGGGTTCGGCGTACTGGGCGAGCAGGCGTTTCTCGATCCCCATCACCTCTTCGGCGCGCGACGGCGGCCATTTCGCTTGCTCTGCCAGTTTGCG
>DYKY01000144.1:1397-9656 GCA_020722365.1 Thermoflexus sp. | reverse complement strand
TGAAAAACTGTCTGTCTCGGCGGTCTCTGCGCCCTCTGCGGTGAAAAATACACGCCCCTGAACGGTTACAACCTTATAACCAATTTTCCAATCCCTCCAATCCAAAATCCCCTAATAGCCCAAATCTCCTATTGCGGCGTGAACGCCCATATCGTATAATTAATGTGAGAATTTATACCGGGGCGTTCATTATTGCGGGGAGAGAAGACGTATGAGCTTAATCGGGCATGGGTCGGGGTGGTTCGGCACGGGGGAATATAGCGAGGAGACCATCCGCGTGTGGGTGGATATGACGCTCAAGGCGCTGCCGCCAGAAGTCACCGAAGCCGCGCGTATCTGCGCGCTGCCGGCGCAATTCGATATGCGCCTGTTCATCCTCCTCAGCGGCAAGAACGAGGCCGAAGCCATCGTTTCGCTCTCACAATTGGTCGCCGCCGAACTTGCCCGCCCGCAGACCCCAAGCAGTTACGTCTTCCACAAAGCCGTCCGCCAATATTTGCTCACGCTGTGGCGCACGCGCGAACACTGGGAGCACTTCGAAGTCCTCACCCAACGCCTGGCAGGCTACTACCTGAGCCTGGCCTACGAGCAGATTTTGCGACTGCAAGGGCCGGAGTACAATGAGGCGTTAGAGGCGCTGGACAGGCTTTATCCCAACATCCAGGCCGCCTGGGAGGGCGCGCTGGCAGCCGGGAAGTGGGCGTTTGTGCGCGATTTCGCCGCGCTGATGGACATCTATCACACGCAGCGCAAACGTTGGACACAGAACGTCCTCTGGCTGGAACAGGCCATCGCTGCCTGCACCCATCTGGGTGATCGGAAGACCCAGGCTGCACTATACAACAGCCTTGGCGTCTCCTACATCCAACTGCTGGAAGGTGACGAGGTCAAAAATACGCACAAGGCCATCGCCGCCTACCAGGAGGCGCTCAAGATTTACACCCCCAAAACGGCGCCGACAGATTACGCAATGGTGCAAAACGACCTGGGCAATGCCTATGCCCGCCTATCCCCCGTTGGTGATGCCGCCAATTTGCGGCGCTCTATCGCTTGCTATACCGAAGCTGCCCGTTTCTGGACCGTAGAATCGGCCCCGCTCTCCTACGCGATGGTTCAAAATAACCTCGGCAATACCTACATCGCCTTGACTGAAGGAAAACGCGGCGAGAATTTGCAGAAAGCCATCGCCTGTTACCAAAAGGCGCTCAAGGTCTATGTTGCAACTCGTGATAAAGTGTGCAATGCGGGCCGCACATCTTCCGGTTACGCCGAACTCCAATTCAAACTAGGGAAGAGTTACGCGGCCCTGCCGGGCGGCTGGCAGGCCGAGAAACGCTCAGTGAACCTGCGTCGCGCCATTGCGTGCTACAAGGCCGTGCTCACCGTCTACACCCTGGAGCACGCCCCCTTCGACTACGCCCAGACCCAGGTTGAATTGGGCAACATCTATATGCAACTCAAAGACGGCGATCCGGCGCAGAACCTGAAAGACGCCATCGCCTGCTACAAAGAGGCTTTGCGTTTCTGGTTGAGAGATGTCAGCTCCATCGGTTCCCTGCAACCGGTCATCGCTCAAGAGAAACTCACCTCCGCGTACCTCGACCTGGCGCGGCTGTACGTCAAACAAGGCCGCATCGAACATGTTCACGCGCTGTATCAGGAAATCCGGCAGCTTTACGCTGACGAGAAACTATAGAAAAGCGGTTGCGCGTGAACCACAACCACTTTTAGCTACACGCCCCGAGTTATGTGACAATACCTCGTGAACCGCTGTGTTCGATTTCTGGCCGCGCCCGATTAGACTCAGATATCCAGTTTTAGATCATTTGTTGCAAAGTTTAAATTTGGGGATAGAATAAGAGAGATAGATTGGTACAGCAATAGAATCGCACAAACCTGAAACACAGACAAGGAGGAAAGCGCATGGGGGATGACCTGTTTGATACATTAGGAAGCGATAACCCTTACGGGGAAGAGGAAGAGGAGCAAGAACAGGATACCGGGGAACAGCAAAACAAGACTTTCCTCATTGCCGTCGTTATTATGGGCGGGCTGCTGGCGCTAGCGTTGGTTGCGTTTGGCGTGTGGGCACTGGTCATCAACCCGCGTATGGCGCGACAACAGGCCCTGCAAGGTGCGCCAACGGAGGTCCCCACTCTGGAGGTTGAAGCACCGGTCGAGGAAGAAACACCCGTACCCGTAGTGGAAGAGACGCAACCCACCGAGGAACCCACCCCGAGGCCAACTGCTACTCAGAAGCCGACCGCTACCCCCACGCCTGTCATTAGGCCGACAGCTACGCCGGATGCAAGCGCTGCTGAGGCTGGCGTAGGCGAGGCCGCCGATACGACACCGACGCCCTCCATTGTGCGCCGGACAGCGACGCCTGTCCCCACGCAGGTTCCAACGGCCGCGCCAACCCGCGCGGCATCGTCCGGCACAACAGGGGCGACGCCTGCGCGCACGCCCGATACCGGGTTGGGTGAGGTTGCTTTGGTGGCTGCGGCCCTCTTACTGATGGCCGTCTTCTTTGCAGCGCGCCGGCTCCGCCAGGCTTGAGCGTGAGGGGTTGTTTATTCATCGCGTGATCATTGACGTGCAAAGATGAATAAAGAGGGCGCGAAGTCCTGAGCACTTCGCGCCCTTTGTGTTAGATACTCGCTATGCTTCGATACAGTCAAGTTTGCTTTACAACGGCGCAGCGCTGGAACTGGCTATGGCTTGGCCTGGCCCTCACGACGACCGTGGCGTGTTCCGCGGAGTTACCGTTCGTGGCAGCGCCGACCGCCCTGCCGACTGCGACGGCGACCGCAACGCTCGCCCCTTCGCCGGCGCCATCCACGCCGACGGCCACACTTACCCCCACACCCACGCCCACTCCCATCCCCACGCCTGACGTGACCGCTATCCATGGCCTGGCAGATGCAGGATTGGCGGCAGTGGGAACGGCCATTGGCGATGCGGCGCTGATCTGTTTGCGCTACGAGGATACCACCGGCGACGGCGCACCGGAATGGCTGGCGCTGGCACATCAAAACACGGATCCACCGCGTCTCAGCGCCTATATCCTCACTGCTGACACAGTTTATCCACTCGAACCGGCATCTCCCGAAGCGGGCAAGCCGAACGTAGGCCTGGGCCAGTACCCCACGTGCGAGGTCGAAGTGCGGGACGTCAACGCCGATGGGAAGCCGGAGATCGCCATCTTCGGCCACGCGGACAACAATCAGACGCTTTTGCACCTCTTCGCCTGGGACGGTGACGGCGCAACGCCGTCCGGTTATCGCCGCCTGGGCTACTTCTACGGTGATGCGGGTGTCCGTTTTGTGGACCGCGATGGTGACCTTGCGGAGGAAATCTGGGAGGGCCACCGCGAACGCCAAGCGCCAAACCTGGCCTGGTACGTGATCTTTACGTGGAGGGAACAAACCTACGGCTGGAGCACTGACCGTTATGATTGGTATGCACTGAATCGCCCGCAGACGTATCCCACGCACAAGCCGGAGTATGCTGTGATCGCCTTCTACCTGGCGCTCGACGACCGCGATCTGCCGGGCGCGTACAATCTCATGTCTCCTCAGGAGGGGCGTACCTACGAGACGTGGGCGCTCGGTTATGCGACCACAGAGCGGGTCAGTGTGGGCAGCGTCCACACCATCCCCGGCACAGAAACAGAGAACGGCGCGCGCGTCGCGGCGATGGTGACGTCGTGGGATAACGAGGGCGGAATGATCATCGGGCGTCTCTGGAATACCGAATGGGCGACGGTACGTACCGCCGATGGCTGGCGACTCACCAGCGCTACAGCCGAATTGTTGGAAGAGTGGACAGCAACATATTGGCCGTGAGGTTACCTTTATGAGCAGTGGGCTGATTATCGGCCGTTTTCTGCACGGACTCAGCTTTTTCACACTAAGCTTGACGGTGTCCTTTCTCCAACACCGCAGCCGGCGTATTTTGTTAGCGCGCCAGTTGTACTGGGTAGGTCTGTTTGCGATTTGCGAGGCAGTGGTCGCCTGGTACGATCTCTTTACCGGCATCATTCCGCCTGAGACCATCCTGCCCGCCCTTATCCGGCCGGTGGTCCTTGGGATCGGCTACATCTTCCTCATTGCCTTGGGCATCCAGACTTTTCTGCCGGAAGAAAAGCCTCGCATTCAAGGACTGCGCTGGCCGATTGGGTTGATCGGGCTGTGGATCGGCGGTTACGCGATCGCTTTGCTGGTTTGGTCTGCGCAGCACACAGATGCGCACATGGTCATCCAAACGGCTGAAACGCTGGCCCACTATATGTTGGGATTCCCCGGCGGGCTGCTCGCCGCGATTGGATTGCGGCGGCAAAGTCACCAAACGTTAGAGGCAACGCTGCGTCGTCGCGTTCGGGGTTACCTGCGTCTGGTCGAAATCTCGGGGGGCGCATTAGGTGTCCTGCATATCCTCCTCTACCTGCCATCCCCGGCCTTTCTCGCCACATATCACGATGCACGCGTGATGGCAACCGAGTGGGTGTGGGGCCTGGTGGGAGCGGGCTTGACCTTCGGCCTCGACCGCGCGTTGAACACGGTGCAGCGCGAAATTGAACGGTGGATCGAAGGGGTGGAGCGCCTGCAGGCGCTGGCCGTGGACCGCGAGCGCATTGGCCGCGACCTGCACGACGGCATCATCCAGTCCATCTACGCCGCCGGGTTGCTCCTCGAAAGCGTGCAGCCCGTCATCCCCATCGATCCAATGCGCGCGCAGGCGCAGTTAGGCCGGGTGATGGACAATCTGAATGAGACGATCCAGGACATCCGCCGCTACATCTTCGATCTGCGCAGCGATATGCCGGACGATGACCTGCAATCGGGCATCAAACGCTTGCTGCGCGATTTTCACATCAACACGCTGCTGGAGACCGAGTTCGAGGTCGAGGGGGCGCCGGTGGAAATCCTGTCGATGGAACGACGGCGGCACATCTTCCAGGTCGTGCGCGAGACGCTGGCGAACACAGCCCGTCACGCCAGAGCGCGCTGGGTGAAGGTTGTGTTACAATATGACGAGGACACGCTAGATCTCACCATTTCAGACGATGGCGTGGGGATGGAAACGCTTCAGGTGAGCAAGGGATATGGCCTGCGGAACATCCGCGAGCGGGTGCGCCTGTTGGATGGGACGCTGCGCATCGAGAGCGCGCCGAACGAGGGCGTCACCTTTCACCTGACCGTGCCGTATTAAACCGATACGTGATGCGTGATCCATGAAAACGCATACAGCCCCTGTCACGTATCACGTTTTTGATATTGAGAAGGGAGAACCATGACATTACGGATTCTGATTGTAGACGATCACGAAGTCGTGCGGTTGGGCCTGCGGACGCTGCTGAGTAACCAGGCCAACTTTGTTGTAGTGGATGAGGCCGCCTCGGCCAAAGAGGCCGTAGAGAAAGCCGTGCAGCATCGCCCCGATGTGGTGGTGATGGACATTCGCATGCCCGGCGAGAACGGCATCGAGGCGTGCCGCGAAATCAAGATGCATCTGCCGAACACGGAGGTCTTGATGCTCACGTCCTACGCTGAGGACGAGATGCTCTTCGACGCTATCAGCGCGGGCGCAGCAGGTTACGTGCTCAAGCAAGGTGGCGGCGATGAGCTGATCCGCGCCATCCAGCGGGTGGGACAGGGCGATGCACTGCTCGATCCGGCGGTGACACAGCGCGTGTTGGCGCGCGTCCGCCAGGCCACACGCCAGGAGCAGGCTGCTGCGTTCAACGATCTGACCGAGCAAGAATTGCGCGTGCTTGGCCTGGTCTCCGAGGGGCGCACGAACAAGGAAATTGCCAAGTCGCTCTTCCTGGGCGAGGGGACGGTGCGCAACTACGTGAGCAGCATCCTTTCCAAGCTCGGGCTGACCAACCGCGCCGAAGCCGCCGCCTATGCCGTCCGTCACAATCTGCACGAATTCCTGGAAGAGCTGTCGTAAATGGCGCTGACCCGACCGATTACAAAAAAGCAACTCGGACTTTTCCTCCTTGTCGTTGGCCTGGGCGCAGATACAGCACTGTTGATCGTTGGGCGTCTGGGCGCGGGCGCGTGGTCGGGCATCGGCCCGGTTGAAGGCGCGATGCTCGTGGGGGGCGTGTTGCTCGCGCTGTGCGGTATTCCGCTGCTGCGGCTGGGGGACGCGCCTGCAGCCGCTGAACAAGAACCGCACTATGCCGCGCTGTCTGTGGCGCGGTCGGAGACCGGCCACAGCGCAACGTTTTGGATCGGACGAATCCTCAAAGCCCTGGCGCTGCTGGCGTTTCTGGCCTACCTGGGCGTCTACGTCGCCTACGCCGTCGATCTCTTCCGCTGGCCCTACGACTACGACCAGGGTGAGAGCTTCGAGTTGTATGACGCCGTCCTGCACAGCCGGGGCGAGTGGCCCTACCGCGACAGCAGCGTGTATCCCTTCTATGCATCGAACTATCCGCCGGTATTCCACATCCTCAACATCGCGCTCTTTCCCCTCTTCGGGCAGACCTTGCTTTCAGGGCGCGTGCTCGCGTTCGTCATCACGCTGCTGACGGCGTTTGCCATCGGGTGGACGGTGCGCCGTCGCACAGGCGGCGTCTTCATCCCGCTGATGAGCGGGCTGGCGTACACGGCCTCGAACTTTGTCTACCACGTCGGCCCGCTGTGCCGCCAGCACCTGACGATGGTGTTCTTCGAGACGCTTGCCGTTTACTTTATTGCGAGCGCAGAAGAGCCGGCCCACGGAAAACGCAAGACCTTCAAAACCCCCTTCGGACTTTGGATTTTCGACGGCGGCAAACTGCCGCTTCGACTTTGGACCGGCCTGGCCTGTTTGTTCCTGGCAGGCTATGCCAAGCAGTTGGCGGTCTTCACGGCGGCGGCGGTGTTCGGCTATTTGTTGCTGCGCAATCCCAGACGCGCGCTCGTGAGTGTGGTCATCTTTGGTGCGCTCTTCGGGCTGGTGTTCCTGGGCATCAACTGGGCTACGAACGGGCAGTGGTGGCTCAACACGATTTCCGCCAACGTGAACGAGTATATGTTCCCGCAGTTGATCGCGTTAATGCGTTCGTGGTTCAAAGTGCATCCCGTGTTCATCGTCCTGGCAGTGGGCATGGTGATCTACGAAGCCTGTTTCGGGTCGCTCTCAGTCTATACACTGTGGTTTATCTTCTCCCTCGGCACCGGCGTGATGTCCGGCAAATGGGGCGCGGGGGAGGCGTACTGGGTCACATCGGTGGCGGCGGCGATCATCCTAAGCGGATTCGCGTTGGGCAAGCTGTGGGACTACGTGACACAGCGAAGACCGCAGGGGCAGGGCTACCTGGCGATCTTGATACCCTTGCTGTTCCTGATACAGTCCACGCGGATGCTGCACCTGCCGACGGATGGTCCATTCTGGGGACCGATCGCAGGCGCCCTGGGCATCGCCGAAACGTCGGCGTATGCCGATTACCCGTATTACGATGCGGTCGGCTACACGCAGGTCGGCCATTTCATGCTACCACGCGACTACGAAGGCGGCGCGCGCATCATGGCCTACGTGCGGGGCACCGATTTGCCGGTGTTCAGCGAGGAAGCAGCCTTCACAATGCTCGCTGGTAAGCCCGTCGTGACCAATCCCACGCAGTTGCTCAACCTGTACAACAACGGGCTGCTGGATACGAGCGAACTGGAAGCGATGATCCGCCGCGAGGCGTTTGGATTGGTGATTATGCGGGCGCAGTTCTATCCGCCTCCGGTGCTGGCCGCCATCGGGCAGCACTATGGGTTGGTAGAGCACATCCCGATGAACGGGTTCAATTACATCATCATGCAGCCACTCGGCGGGGAAGATAGAGGGGGGAGATAGAGGGAGAAGGGGTTAATTGGGGGAATTGATTGCGCCGCTGATCATGGCGGCGATCTCGTTAGCTTCCTGGTAATACATTTGGTATGTTTCGTCAGGAAGGTGTTCTCGCCGGTTTATAATGACCAGCAAACTTACGACTTCGTATATTGAGCCTTTCGCCACTCGATAGAAATATCGCTTTTCATTGAGTTGGCCACGTCCAGAACCTTCTGCCAGATTCGTAGGTACCGACAGCGCCGCGCGTCGTAACTGCTCACCGAGGGAGAACTGATACCTTTGTGGGAGTGTGTCGGCAAGCGCAAACATCTGATCCGCAAAAGCAATCGCGCGCCGCCAAGCCTCAAACCGCTCATACTTAAAACTCATCTCTATCTCCCCTCTCTATCTCCCCTCTCTATCTCCCCTCTCTATCTCCCC
>DYKY01000144.1:0-1297 GCA_020722365.1 Thermoflexus sp. | reverse complement strand
TCTCTATCTCCCCTCTCTATCTCCCCTCTCTATCTCCCCTCTCTATCTCCCCCCATAATCCGCGCCCAGGATGATCACGATGTCGTATTCGGCGGTAGGATTGTTCCCGTTGACGACCACCGACTGCGGGAGCTTGAGCAGCGAAAGGATGTGCTGCGCCGTCATCGGTTTGTCGCGGTTGAGAATCACCAGTGACGTGTCATAGTCCTGGCGATCCGCATTGTCATAAGCGGCGATGGACAAGCCGTTGGCCTCAAGGAACTGGCTGGTCGTAAAAGCCAACCCGGACGTCTGTGTGCCGTTCAGCACAGAGACCGTGGCGGATTCCTCGGCAAGCGTTTGAGTGTCTTCATTGGTTGTCTGCAGGCCGAACACTTCATCGCGCACTTTGCGTATCTCGTCGCGCAGTGGGATCAGGATTTGCATTTCATCAGGCGTTGTCTTGAAGAGCGTGCACGTCTCGTCAATCACGCGAAAGGTGATGTCCTCATCCATATTCACGCGTCGCGCCAGGTTCGCCAGCGCGATAATTTCATCCAATTGCAATTTGGGATCGATTTTGACTGATTTTTCCAGGATTTGCAGGATCTCCGGAGCCTGCGTGGCCAGTTGCGGGAACATATCGGCCTCTGTGATCCGTTTGAAGATCGCCTTGATCACTTGCTGCTGTCGCCGCGCGCGGTCGAAGTCGCCGCCGTTGGAATGCCGGGTGCGGGCGTACTTTAGCGCCTCTTCGCCGTAAAAGTGATGCGGCCCGGCATCGACGTGAAACACTTCAACCCCGTAATCGGGGGTTGGATACTGCGTGTCGTGAATGGTCTCTGGCACGTCGATGTTGATCCCGCCGATGCGATCCACCAGTTCGATGAAGGCCTGGAAGTTGAAGCGCACGTAATAGTCGATCTCCACGCCCAGGTTGTACTCTACGGTTTCGACAGCCAGAGCCGGCCCACCGCCGGGATGTTTGTAGGCGTCGCCGAGGAAGTGCGCTGTATTGATGCGTTCCTCGGTATAGCCAGGGATATGGACCCACAGGTCGCGCGGGATCGAGAGCACACCGGCCTTCATCGTTACGGGGTCGAGCGTGCCCAGGATCATCGTGTCGGTGCGCCAGAAATCTTCCTCCTGCATACGCTCGTCGATGCCGAGGATCAGCACCGTGATGCGGTCAGTGCCGGTCCATACCGGCAGCGTTTCACCTTCGACATGGCCGACGTTGGGGCTTTCCTGCTCAGTTTGCTGGATCGTAAACTCCGGCAAAATGTCCACGACGGCGACACCCTGACGTACTTTGACG
>DYKY01000143.1 GCA_020722365.1 Thermoflexus sp. | reverse complement strand
AATCAAGAATCAAGAATCAAGAATCAAGAATCAAGAATCAAGAATCAAGAATCACAAATCGCAAGGTCGAGATTGGCCCTGCGATTTGTTTTGTTTTTATGCACAATCAGGCATGGATTCAGGATTCACGATCCCTGACCACTCCTGAGCCATAGGCATAACCGAAAGGTCTTTCGACGCGAGCATAGCTATCCGACGGATCAACATACAACGAAGGAATGTTGTTGACAATGAGATCCTCTCGCCCGGCAGAGCGCAGAAGGCCCGCGATGGATAAATCCTCATCCAAAACCGGCCAGTAAATGCCCAGACCATCGGCATCAAGTTCGAAAATACGCAGATGTTCCGCCTTAGCCTGCGGAAGCACAGTAGAACCGGACTCACTCAAAGGAACGGTAACCTTTTCGCCGGCCAATTCAAAGCGAATCGCTTTTTGATCTACGGTCAGATTCTTCACATCGTATACCTTATCCATCACTTTGCCCTCAATTGGAATTCGTTCCAGGCCTCGACGATCTCATCAAAATGCTCGAAAAGAATCCTTCGAATTTCCCGCTCTTCAGCGTGCGTCATCCGGCGAACATAAGCTGTATGGATCTCGTAACTGTCAGGAAGAATCCAGAATTTGCCCTGCGCACTTCCCTTTCGACAATGGACATGCATAGGTTCGTCATTTTCATTGGCAAAGAAGAAAACACGCCATCCTCGAACGAGAAGTACAGTTGGCATATCCGGATTCCTTGTGTCATTGATGTGATGTTGTACTCTTATCAAACCACAAAATTTGATTTTATCAAGCTCGATGCCAACAGCGCGCGACGCAAGCCCCAGGTATCGCCATAGCGGACGTGGTTGATCCAGCCGCGCACGTACGACTAAACCTGACAGGTCTCGGAAGACCTGTCAGGTTTGCCACGAACGATGCCCTTCACAGACCTGACAGGTTTCAGAAAACCTGTCAGGTCTGGAGAACAACAACATCATCTTCCAACGTGAACTGACCCGTCAACATGACCGGCGCCTGTTGCACATCCATAAACTCCTGCGGGCCGCCGAACCAATCCAGCACCACATCGCGTTGCAGGCGCGTGGACTTATCGCTTAATACCACGTCATACGAAGAATAGGGCCAATCACGGAAGTCGTCCACAAATCCGTGATGCTGCGGATTACGGTGGATGTAGGTCACAACGTTCTTGAAATATACCTTTCCCACCACTTCGATGCGCCGGAACGGGCGCTCGAACAACGCGCCGGTGCGCCCGTAGGCTTTGTTGATCGCTTTGGTGTATGCGTTGAAGAAATTGGAGAAATACTGATGAGGGGGTTTCGATTCCAGACCTGACAGGTCGTGCGAACTCCGTTCGCCTAAACCTGTCAGGTCTTTTATCCGTACCAACAGATGAAAATGGTTACGCAACAGGCAATACGCATAGGTGTCCACGACCGGATGCACGTGCTGAATATAGAGTTGCAGGAAATAACGGTAATTGCGCTCCTCGACGAAAAGGTTCTCGCCATTATTCCCGCGATTGTAGATGTGGTAGAATCGGCCAGGTTGAAGGGGTATCGGATTTGACATCGCGCCTCCCGATAATCAGACCTGACAGGTTTTCTGAAACCTGTCAGGTCTGGAGAACAAGGCCTGTCCCAGACCTGTCAGGTCTGGAGAACACGACCTATCCCAGACCTGTCAGGTTTAGGAAAACCTGACAGGTCTACCACAACACGTTGGGAGCGGGGAGTTCCCCCACAGAGTTCAAGACTCCAGAGTTCCCAGAGTTTCAGAGTTCAGAGTGGACAGAGTCCAGAGCGGACGGGGACGCCACCACCACCCGCAACCCGTGGTCCCTGAGGTCGAGGTCCGGGAGGTCCCGGTGACGGAACGCGCAGCGGAGCGAGGAAGATTCCTTACTTGCAAAACAGCCCCCCCGTAATACACGCAACATCTGATTCCCCGGCCGCAAATCCTCCCGTCCATCGTTCTGCCGGTAAGGATACCCGAAATCTGGATTTTGCCAACTCTTCCCCCACGCCGATTGCACCCACTCCCACACGTTGCCGCTCATCTCCAACACGCCGTAAGGCGTCACACCGCCGGGGAACGCGCCCACTGCGCTGGTACTGTTGATGCCGGTGTCGCCATAGTTGGCGCAGTTAGGGTCGGGATCGTTGCCCCACGGATAAGCGCGCTGCGGGAAGGGATTAGGGATTAGTTGATTGGGGATTGGGAGATTGGAGATTGAGAGATCGGCACAGGAACGGACGATGGGGTGTGCAAAGTCGGGGATGAGAAGGCCGCCGCGCGCGGCCTTTTCCCACTCCGCCTCAGTAGGCAGGCGTACCTCCCAGTCTCCAAGCAGCCAGCGACGCACACGCCAGCGCTGTGTCAGCCAACGGCAAAAGGCCACAGCTTCGTACCAGGTCACGCCGACAACGGGATGATTAGGTAAAGTAAATGGCACGCCGTAATTGTAAGGGCGAGTGCGCGCATTCTCCTGACGCCAGCCCCATCCCGCTTTCGTCCACCACGCATCACTGTCATAGCCGCCGTCCTTGATGAAAGCTTCAAACTGCGCGTTGGTGATCGGATAACGCGCTATCCAGTAGCCAGAGGGGACGTCCTGAATGTGGACCGGGCCTTCGCGGTCTTGCGCGTCCGGGTCAGGCGAAACAACCAAAGTTTCACCGGTCAGCGGGTTGGTCAGGCGAGTTTCGTTCTTGGAAGCGCCCATCACGAAGGGGCCGGGCGGGACGTAGCAGAAATGCATCGCATCCACGTCAGTCACTTCCGTGCGCGGGTCGCCCAGCTCGGCGAGGGCGCGGCCGGCGGCGGCGCGTTCGACGGGGGTAAGGGCGCCGGATTCTACAAGATCTGCCAGGCGACGTACCACGCGGGCATCACAGTCTGGCTTTCCTTGCAACGCACGGCGATAGAGTGTCAATAGATCGCCAGCCATCCACACGGCGCGCCAGTCTTCCGATGTTGGGACCGCTGGCGGTTTTGGCAGTACAAGTTTGTCGATGATCATATCCACCGATTCAAAATCACCTTCACGAAAGCACAGATGCTCGCCCAATAACATCACCGGTTCACGCCAACGGTCGCTGCGATCCAGATGCGCACGCACTTGCGCCGCCCGGTTAGGCAAACGACGCAAATAACGGCCTGCCAGATATTCTTCAAACGTCAGATGTGGAAAAGCGTACACCCGTCTCGGAGATGCATCTTCGGGCGCATCGGGCAAAGGGGCAACACCTTGCAACATCAGTAAGCCGTTGGCGCTCTTGCTGTAGTCCAAAAAAGTCTGTACCTTTTGTGTATCATTGAAAGCCGCCTGCAACACCCCTGCCAGCAAATCCTCTGTGACCAACGCAGCCTGTCCATCTGCGGCGCCGGCGCGCTTTTCCACATCGTGCGCCCGGTAAGCGATTTCCTGCAAGGCGTTGTCCAACGTAATCCGGGGGATGCCCAACGCATCCAGCATACTGCGCTTTCGCATATCACTGCGTTCCAGTTCCCAACGAATCAGCAGCAGGTCAATACACTTTTCGTAAACCAACGCCCGCGCATCGGGCAGTTCGCCTTCGTGGGTATGCACCACGGCCATCACCGTGAGGATCAACGGGTTGGGGGCGATTTCATTCAAACGGCGGCGGTCGCCGGGACGCAAAGCTTCTAAAAGGTGCTCACGCTTGCGCGCATAGTTCTCCGCGCCCGCCGGATCGACCCGTTGCAGTTCGTCGTGCCAAGCGTTGACGAAATCGCGCACACGGTCGCGGTCAAAGGACGCCAACTCGTACACCGGCCAAGCCGAAAGCTGCCAACGTGCGTCGGTATACGAGAAAGTACGACACGTCACCAGGAAAGTCGTCGCGCCGTTGCGGGCATAACGCGCGGCAAATGCCTCCACGGACTCGCGCACAACAGGACGCATATCAAGGGAAGCCACTTCGTCAAGACCGTCGAAGCAGATTAGCCCACCATCCCGGCGCAACTCATCCAACAGCGCATCGCCATAGCCTTTCAGATGCTCATCGGCGTCCAACGTCGCGCGGACAAAACGTTCCACCCATTCGGCGCTGCCCCGTTCCGTCCCAGGAGGAATGCTTTCGGCCAAACGTCCCAGCGACACAATCAGCGGCAATAAGGGTTGGCGCGTCCAACCGGGCAAATCCTTGGCCAGGTCGCGTGAACGGTCGGTCAAAGTCTGAGCCATCCGCAATGCCAGATAACGCACGAAGGTGGACTTTCCCGCTCCGGGCAGCCCTAGTAGCACAATCCGCCGATTCGGAGCCTGAGCCAGAGCTTCCAAAGCCGAAAGCGGGCGCGACTTGCGTTCCGGAGATAATGCATTGTGGTCGCGCTTTTTGCCTTCCTGTTCCTCTTCCACTTGGGTTTTCGTATCGAGCGCTATATAAAAACTTTCCAACGTCATTCCACCGCGCGTTGGATCGGAGGCACTGGGATCCAATCCGATCAAACGCGCACGGCGACAATCGCTAATCAACGATTCGAGATAACAAGCGCGGAGAGCTTCAGGCGAAATGGACGGGCATGTAGCAGGCACTTCCTCAGGCTTGGGTTTTGCAGGCGGCGGCTCCGACGCAGGTGTTTTTGCCTGTTCCTTCGCCACTAACCGCGCCAGCGTTTCGACGTGCTTCTGATCTTGTTGGCGTATTTTTTCGACCATCGGCAAGACCCGGAGGACCAAATAGGCAACGAAGGCTGAAATCAGCACCGTGTAGAGCAAGCCACGCCCAATTTTGTCCACCCATTGCGGGACAAGAATTTCCGCAAGAATGGAAATGAGCAGAATCACGATGCCCAAGATGATGAACTCGTCCTGGAGCCTGGCCGTCGCTTCACGAATCGTGCTTAAAAGGTCTGGGGCATGCTGCAACGGATCGGGGATTTGATCATCAGGCAATGAATCATCAGTCATAGTACTTCCTCCACAAAAGATAACACGGATGAGAGAAATACACGATACGGATAAGAGAAACTCACGATACCCTGGCGAAGGTTCAGGCAAACCGAAGGATCGCGCACCTTCGCAAGGGTGATTATAGCATCCTCTCCATGCTGCGCCACCGTGAAAACGATGCCGACCACGAATCAAGGAGCGAATAAACGAATTTGGGTCTCGGCCCAACGAAAACTCGCGTCAGACAGGCGCCCATTCGTTTATTCGTTGAAAATTCGTGGTCGGCATCCCTTGACACCAGGTTAAGATATGGTATTATATTTCGTAGACGAAATATTCTATAGCGAAACTTTCACTACCGAAATTTTCACAGCCAAAGGAGTATGGAGTAAGAAGTACGGAGTAAGAAGAGGATGTCCAAGCTTTCACTTCTTTACTTCCTACTCCTTACTCCCTACTCCCTTTCGTTCAAGGAGGTACGTTATGAACGAACCCGAACGCGCTCCGGCCCTGATCACCATACAAAAATTCCTCAGCCTGTACCGCTATCTGCGCCAGTACGGCCAGCAGATGCACAACCAGGGCGTGCGCGGGCGCGAGTTCGCCACGCTGCGCTATCTGCACGAGGCCGGGCCGTGTACGATCGGGCAGGTGCAGGACTACATCTACATCAGCGCCAGCGCGACTTCGGAGATGCTCTCACGGCTGGAAAATGCTGGATACGTCGAGCGCACCCGCTGCAAGAAGGACCAGCGCGTGGTCTACGTGGAGCTGACGCCCGAAGGTCGCCGTCTGGCCGAAGAGACCCCGCTCGGCGGCATCCCCCTGCTCCGCGAGCGCATCAAAGCCCTCACGCCGGAGCAGTTGGAGACGGTGGCGTCTGCCTTTGATATTTTGTTACAGGTGATGGAGATAGAGGAATGAAGCAAGACGCAAGATGCAAGACGCAAGATGCAAGAATCAGCAAATCAGCAAATCAGCAAATCAGCAAATCACCCAATCTTAAATCCAGCGATTGGAAAATTCTGCTGCGTTGCTTTGGCTATCTCCGCCCCTCCTGGAAGATGATGGCCGGCGCGTATGTGGCGATGCTGATCATCAGCGCGCTGGGGGTGGCGAATCCGCAACTGCTGCGCTGGGGCATTGACCGGGGCATCAAGGCCGGCGACATGCGCTTTTTGGGAGGGGTGGCGCTGGGCCTGTTGGGTCTGACGCTGCTCAACGGCGTGTTCAGCTTCTTCCAGGGCCGGTGGACGGAACTGGCATCGCAGCAGGTGGCCTACGATATGCGCAACGACATCCACCGCAAGCTCTCCACCCTCTCGTTTGCGTACCACGACCAGGCGGAAACCGGCCAACTGCTCTCCCGCGCCATCCAGGATGTGGATCGCATCCGCTTTATGACCGGGCGGGCGATGCTCCATCTGATCAACGGCGTAGTGACGTTTATCGCCGTGACGGTGATGATGCTGAGGATGAATCCCCGCCTGACCCTGCTGGCGATGATCACTGCCCCCCTATTGTTCTACCAGACTTTCACCTTTGCGCGCAAAATCCGCCCGATGTGGCTGGCGTTGCAGCAGCAGATGGCGATTCTGACGACGCGCCTGGAGCAAAATCTGCGCGGGATGCGCATCGTCAAAGGCTTCGCCCAGGAACCGGCGGAGACGGCGCACTTTGAGGCTGAAAATGCCACATGGTTCCAGATTGCGGCGGACTCGGCGCGGCTGCAATCCATCAACGGCCCGCTGATGGGGCTGATCACCAACATCGGCTCGATCTTCATCCTCTGGTATGGCGGTCGGTTGGTGGTGCAGGGCGGCCTGACGATGGGCGAGTTGGTGGCGTTCACGGCCTACATGGGCCAGTTGGCCGGCCCGGTGCGGATGATGGGGCGCGTTATTCCCGCTATCGTCCAGGCCATCGCCTGTGGTGAACGCATCTTCGACATTCTCGACGCCGAATCGGAGGTCAAGGAAGCGCCCAACGCGCTCTTGCTGCCGCCGGTGCAAGGGCGCGTGTCCTTCGAGAACGTGTCCTTCGCCTACTTTGGCCGCCACAAAGTTTTGGAGAACGTCACCCTGGACGTGCCGCCAGGCCAGATTGTCGCCCTGCTCGGCGCGACCGGCTCCGGCAAGACTACCATCATCAACCTGATCCCCCGTTTCTACGACGTGACGCAGGGGCGGGTGACGGTGGACGGCTACGACATCCGCGACGTGACACTGGCTTCGTTGCGCGATCAGATCGGGATTGTGTTGCAAGAGACGACACTGTTTGCCGACACCATCCGCGCCAACATCGCCTTTGGCCGTCCGGATGCCTCCGAAGAGGAGATTGTCGCCGCAGCGCAGGCAGCGCAAGCGCACGACTTCATCCTGGAGATGCCCGAAGGCTACGACACGAAAGTCGGCGAGCGCGGCGCGACGCTCTCCGGCGGGCAGAAGCAGCGCATCGCCATTGCGCGCGCGTTGCTCAAAGACCCGCGCATCCTCATCCTCGACGATGCGCTGTCGAGCGTGGACACCGAGACGGAGCGGCTGATTCAGCTCGCGTTGGAGCGGCTGATGCGTGGGCGCACCTCGTTCGTCATCGCGCAACGGTTGAGCACCGTGCGGCTGGCGGATCAAATCCTAGTGCTGGAGCAGGGCCGCATCGTCGCCCAGGGCACGCACGAAGAGCTGCTGCGCACGTCGGGACTGTACGTCGAAATCTACCAGCGGCAACTGCGACCGCAGGAAGCGGCGGAGGTTAAAAGGATGCAAGAGGCAAGAGGCAAGAAGCTGGAAACTCGAAGCTGGAAACTGGAAGCTGAAAACTCGATACCCGCATCCAGCATCCAGCAACCAGCAACCAGCCTGGAGGTGGTGCGATGAGTCTCTCCATCGGGGGTGTGGGGGGCATTGGCGGCGGGCCGCGCGGGATGTTGGACAGCTTCGGGCGGCATGGCGAGGAAGAAGGGCGCGTCTTCGACCGACGGATCGTACTGCGGTTGCTGGGATTCCTCAAGCCGCACTGGCGCAAGATGCTGCTGGCGTTTTCGACAATGTTGGTCACGACCGGATTGAGTCTGGCGACGCCGTACCTGGTCAAAATCGCCATTGACCAGTACATCACCCAAGAGAACCTCGCCGGACTGAATCAAGTGGCGCTGCTCACGGCGATAGCGTTTGTCGGGCTGTTCGTCTCGTCGGCGGCGCAGCAGTACACCCTGTCGCGCACGGGACAGCAGGTGTTGGCAACGATGCGCAATCAACTCTTCTCGCACTTGCAGGCGCTGCATCTGGGCTACCACGACACGCACATCATCGGCGTGACGATTTCCCGCGTCTTCAGCGACGTGGGCGTCATCAACGAGCTGCTCTCGCAGGGCCTCATCACCCTGTCCGGCGACATCTTGCTGCTCGTCGGTATCGTCGTCGTGATGGTCTCGATGAGTCCCCGGCTGGCGCTGTTCACCTTTGCCGTGATGCCGCTGATGGCGTTGGCGACGATGATTTATGCGCGTCACGCCAAAGCCGCCTTCCGCGAGACGCGGGCGACCAATGCGGGCGTCGTGGGGGACCTGGCGGAAGACATCGCCGGGATGCGCGTCATCCAGGCATTTGCACGCGAGAATACGTCGCAGGAGCGCTTCGACGAGTCCAACCGCGCCAACCGCGACGCGAACGTGCGGGCAATGTCGCTTTCCTTCATTTTTATGCCGGTCGTGGACCTGTTGGGCACACTGGCGACGGCCATTGTGTTGTGGTTCGGCGGGCGGACGGTGGCGCAAGGCGAATTGACGCTGGGGGTGATCGTGGCCTTCCTCACCTACGTCACCCGCTTCTTCCAACCCATCCGCGAGTTGAGCCAGCTCTACACGACAATGCAGGCCGCGATGGCGGGCGGTGAGCGCGTGCTGGAGCTGCTGGATACCCCGCCGGCGGTCGCCGACAAGCCGGATGTCATCGAAATGCCGCAGATTCAGGGCAAGGTCGAGTTGCGCAACGTGGATTTCGCCTACCGCGTGGACGGCCCGGTGCTGCACGACATCAACCTGACCATCAAGGCCGGACAGACGGTCGCCCTCGTCGGGCCGACAGGCGCGGGCAAAACATCGATCTCCAATCTGATCGCCCGCTTCTACGAAGTGACGGAAGGCGCGGTGCTGATTGACGGCGTCGACGTGCGCGACGTGGCGCAACGTTCGCTCCGCGCGCAGATGGGGATTGTGCCGCAAGACCCCTTCCTGTTTTCCGGCACGATTGCGGACAACATCCGCTTTGGGCGGCCCGATGCGCCGAACAGCGCAGTAGAAGACGCTGCGCGGATGGCAAACGCGCACGACTTCATCACCCGGCTGCCCAACGGCTACGCGACGGTGATTCAGGAAGGCGGCGTCAACCTCTCACTAGGGCAGCGCCAGCTCATCTGCATCGCGCGCGCAGTGCTGGCCGATCCGCGCATCCTGATCATGGACGAAGCTACGTCCAGCGTGGACACCGTCACCGAGGGGCTGATCCAAGATGCGCTGGATCGCCTGCTCGTCGGGCGCACTGCCATCGTCATCGCGCACCGCCTCAGCACCATCCGCAACGCCGATTTGATCTGCGTGCTGGACGGCGGCCGCATCGTCGAGCGCGGCACGCACGAAGAACTCCTCGCAGCAGGCGGCCTGTATCGAGATCTGTATGAACAGCAATTTATGGATGTGATGGAAGAAGTAAGAAGTATGGAGTAAGGAGTAAGGAGTAAGAAGTAAGAAGTAAGAAGTAAGAAGTAAGGAGTAAGGAGTAAGGAGTAAGGAGTAAGGAGTAAG
>DYKY01000142.1:6751-9916 GCA_020722365.1 Thermoflexus sp. | reverse complement strand
ATGGCGACTTGCCGCCCGTGCTGAGCCTCATCGCCGTGGAACCGGCGAACGTGCGGCTCGTAGCGTTGAAGCAGGCCGAGGACGGCGACGGCCTGATCCTGCGTCTCGTCGAAGTGGACGGCATCGCAACCACGGCGCGGATCGCCTTCGCGCCCGAACTGCTGCCGGAAGGCGTGCAGGCCGTCGAAGTGGATACGATGGAGCGGGCGTTGGTGATTAATACGGCGCGGGTTGAGGGGCATACAGTCCTGTTGGAGTTACCGTCGTTCGGGATGACAACGCTGCATATCGGACAAAATGCTGTAGCCTGAACTAACAAAAAAGGGATAAACGATCACACAAGGAAAATAACGATGAACTTAAACGACTTGCTACTACATAAAAATATCAACCCACAAGATGTTCTTGTCCTTCGACATCGTCCACATGAACCAGAATTCAATAAGGTCCTTCCGTGGCTGGCTGCGGAGAGATCGGATTTATTCAATGCTTACCAGCAAACTCAGGGGAAAAAATTAGAGAGTGCCATGCGCAAATTGATTGGAACAGGATATGTGGCATCATTCATTGGACATGAACCTGGCAAAGCTTTATTTGTTGGCTTATACTCAATCATAGCATCTAAACCTCTAACTTATGAAGAGTTCTGGCAAATTCCAGCACATATCGAACTGAAAAAATTCGGTATGAAAGGGTTCACTGAAGAATCCGATAGAAGCTCCGTTCTCTGGTTTGATCTTGTAGAGACCAATTTCTACGAAACCTGGAAAGGCAAATTGATTGTAAGTTGGCCACCACCGGAATTATCTTGGTGGCGATGGGCGCACCGTAACGAAATACCCATTATTGCTATTCTGGAGGACAGTATACTTGATACTGCTATACCCAAGTGGTACGAAATTGAGTTTACATGGGAGCAACTCGGAATACTCCCAACACGTTGGAAATCTGCGCTTTCGGAATGGCGCGGCATTTACTACATTTTCGACACGTCTGATAGAAAAGGCTACGTTGGTTCCGCTTACGGCGAAGACAATCTTCTCGGCAGATGGTTGAACTACGCTGCTAGTGGACACGGAGGGAACACTCTACTCCGACAACGCAACCCAAAAAATTTCCTGTTTACTATTCTAGAACGTGTTTCACCAGATATGGAACAAAAAAGGATTGTTAATTTGGAAAACTCTTGGAAACACCGTCTCCATACTCGCAGACCTTATGGTCTCAATGAAAACTAAACCGTTCAGGTGTAGATTATTAAAGGGTAACAAGATGGGAGAGAAGTTAAGGCCAATTCATCCCGGCGAAGTGTTGTTGGAAGAGTTTCTCAAGCCGATGCACCTCAGCCAGAATCGGGTGGCGTTAGCCATGGGCGTTCCGCCACGCCGCATCAACGAGATCGTATTGGGAAAACGCAGCATCACGGCGGATACGGCATTGCGGTTAGGGCATTACTTTGGAATGTCGCCGCAGTTTTGGCTGGGATTGCAGATGGATTATGACCTGGACGTGGCTGCGGATGCGCTGGCGCAGCGGTTGGAAGCGGAAGTCAGGCCGTACGCGCTGGCGGTTTGAGATCATTCCGTTCCCTTGCGCGGGCGCGGTCTGGAGACCGGCCCGAGCATACATCTGATTTGCACTACACCCAACACCCCCGCCGATAATGTGTTACAATACACCCCGCGTGGATGTCAGACATCTACGCGGGGTCATTTCATTCAAAGGGTCTTATTTCTATGCAAGAACATCACGTGCGGCGGAATCTGCTCGCGCTCGTGGGCGATTTCGTCTTTTTTTCGATAGGCTTTGCCTTTTACGATCCGGTGGTCATCGTGCCCGCGTTCGTCAAAGAGTTCACCGGTTCGTCGCTGCTCATCGGCGTGCTCTCGGCCTTGCGGATTTTGATGATCACCGTGCCGCAGATTTGGGCCGCCAGTTTCCTGGTCGCGCAGCCGCGCAAAAAGCCGCTGCTGGTGTGGTCCACGTTGGGCGGGCGGTTTCCCATTCTCTTCCTGGCGCTCGCCACGCTGCTGTGGACGCGCAGCCATCTCTGGCTGACGATGGCGGTGCTCACGCTATCCGTCGCTATCTTCTACACCTCCGAGGCGCTGAACAGCGTCTCCTGGCCCGCGCTCGTGGGCAAAGTCGTTCCCGACAAGATCCGCGGGCGGTTCTTCGGCGCCGGGCAGCTCTTTTCCAGCCTGGGCGCTGCCGTCGCCGGGATCATCGTCAGCCGCATCCTCGACAAAGACGGCGCCGCCCTGCCGGAACGGTGGGCGCTGCTCTTCGGCATCGGCTTTGTGGGACTGATGATCTCACTCGTCAGTATGTTCTTCATCCACGAGGAAGCCGAGGACAAAGTCCCAGGCCGGACCGACGTCCGCCAGGCCTTGCGGATGATGCTCCACTACCTGCGCACGGACGCCTCGCTGCGCCGGGTTATCATCACCCAAATCGTGATCTGGACGGCAGGGGCGGCGTCCCCGTTCTTTATCGTGCGCGCCCGCGAGGCCTTCGTGGGCAACGACGCCATCATCGGTTCACTGCTGACGACGCAGAGCATCGGTGGGGCGGCGGCGGCGCTGATCTGCGGTCATCTCATCGACCGGGTGGGGAGTTGGGCCGCCATCCGTCTGGGAGCCGTCACGCAGACCGTTTCGCTGCTGGCGGTCATCCTGGCAGGCGTGCTCGGCGCGCCGGCCGTCTTCTACTTCACCGCCTTCTTCCTGATGGGGTTCGTCACCGCGAGTCTGTGGTGGAGCTTCAGCGCCTATCTGCTGGACATCGCCGACAACGAACGGCGCCCGATCTACCTGGCGGCGAGCGGCATTCTCAGCGCCGTCACCGTCCTCAACCCGCTCATCGTCGGCGCGCTGTTCGAGACGCTGCCGCCGGGGACGGTCTTCATCCTCATGGCGGCGCTCAGCGCGGGCGGCATCGCACTGGCCTGGCGGCTGCGGAAGAGACGGGGAATAGAATCGGCGAATGAAAGAATCAGCGAATAAGAGAATCAGCGAATGGAAGAATCAGCGAATGGAAGAATCAGCGAATAAGAGAATCAGCGAATGAAAGAATCAGCGAATGGAAGAATCAGCGAATGGCGAAAGGGCATTTGACTACCTGACTACTTGACTATCCGACTTTCGACTTTCGACATTCGACTTT
>DYKY01000142.1:5406-6651 GCA_020722365.1 Thermoflexus sp. | reverse complement strand
CGACTTTCGACTTTCGACATTCGACTTTGGACTTTCGGCTAAGGAGCAAGCGTTGTCATCATCAGCAGTGACGAAAACAGTACCCCATATCCATTCGCGGCGCGGGCTGCTCGTGCTGTATATCGCGGCCGTCGTCTTCTATTGGATGTCGCTTTACCTGTACGTGCCCACCCTGTCGGTCTACGCAGCGACGAAGACGGATGATCTGGCAATGGTGGGCATCGTGCTCGCGCAATACGGCCTCTGGCAGGCGGTCGCCCGTTTTCCACTAGGCATCGTGGCGGATTGGGTCGGACGGCGCAAGCCGTTCATCCTCGCCGGGTTCGCGCTCGCCGGGCTGGGCGCGCTGTGGATGGGGCTGACCAACTCGGTCAACGGGCTGATCGGGGGGCGGGCGCTCACCGGCTTTGCAGCAAGTGTGTGGGTGCTGCTGGTCGTCGCCGTCAACAGCCAGTTTCCGCCGGCGGATGCCGTGCGCATCTCGGCGCTGGTGTCCGGCGTCAACTCCATCGCGCGGATGCTCGCCACGAGCATCACCGGCAGATTGAACAACTGGGGCGGGTATCCACTCGCTTTCTTCATCGCCGCAGGAACGGCGGCAGTGGCGGCGCTGGTGATGGCAGGGGTCCGTGAGCCGGTCCGCCCGCCGAAAGCGCCATCCCTGGGTAGCCTGGGCAAGCTGATGACGCGGCGGGATGTGCTCGCGCCATCGCTGCTTTGCGCGGTATCGCAGTTTGCCATGTGGGCGGGACCGTTCACCTTCGCGCCAATCCTGGCGAAAAACCTGGGCGCATCGGATGACACACTGAGTCTGCTGACCAGCCTAAACATTGGCATGGTGATGCTCGGCAGCTTCACCACGTCGGCAGTTGCCAAGCGGGTAAGCGCGCGCTGGCTGGTGGTGTTCAACTTCGTGGTGATCGCGCTCTCCATGAGCATGTTGACCTTTGCCCGTTCCCTGACGCTGGTTTTCGTCGCGCAAATCTGCTTCGGATTGGCCTCGGGGATCGGCTACTCAGTATTGATGGGCTTGAGCATCCGCGATGTGGACGAGCCGCAGCGCGCCACGGCGATGGGGTTGTTTCAGGCCGTGTACGGCATCGGGATGTTCGCCGGACCGTGGCTCAGCGGCATCCTGGCAAATGGCATCGGCATCCAGCCGATGTTTGGCGTGGTGGGCGTTGCCAGTTTGGTCATCGGGTTGCTAGGGGTACAACAACTCGCCAAAGATTGAAGACTGCTAAA
>DYKY01000142.1:0-5306 GCA_020722365.1 Thermoflexus sp. | reverse complement strand
CCGCCAGGCTCAACCCTCGCAAGCGCGGTCGGAGACCGGCCCAAGCATTTCCCAGTGATTTGCGCCACATCCCGTTGCACCTTATAAAATTCGTGTACCGGTGTATACTTATATGTAGGCGGAGGTCTACATAGAAAAGTAGACGCGCAACACGGAAAGGAGGCGCTGACGTGGATAGGAGCTTGTTTTCCCGGCAGAACTGGAAACGCGATGGTTTGATGGTTCTGGGATGGTTGCTTGTGGTCGGACTGGCGGTCGCCCTGGTCTGGTACAGCTTTCGGAATGAACCGGCAGCCTCCCCGTCTGCGGATGAATCTGGCGACGGCGTGACGCCTCGACCGCAGCTCACAGCATCTCCCACCTACGTCCTCTTGCCCACCGCGACCCTCACCCCGACGCCGCAGCCGGCGTTGCCGTCGGCCACACCTCAACCAACAGCCATCCCCCCTTCCCCGACGCCGCAGCCGGCGTTGCCGTCGGCCACACCTCAACCAACAGCCATCCCCCCTTCCCCGACGCCTACGCCGTACATCGTCGCCGGCGCGGATGGAGTCAATGTGCGCACCGGGCCGGGCACCACTTATGAGCAACTCGGCTACATCGATCCCGAAGGACAGGCGGAGTATGTAGGCGCTGAAGGCGATTGGGTGCAAATCCGCTACAATGGCGAAATCGCCTATGTCTACGGGCCGCTGGTCACCATCGTCGAAGCACAACAGGCCGAAGCGCCGGCGCAAACCGGCGAAATCGTGGCGTGGACAGAGGAACTGTCACAACTGATCAACCAGCAGCGAGCCGCACAAGGACTCCCGGCCTACACGTACAACGAGCAGTTGAAACAGGCAGCGCTACTTCACGCCCTCGATTGTGCCGAACGCGGCGAACTGACGCACACCGGCTCCGATGGTTCAACCTTGTCGATGCGTGTGAGCCGCGCCGGATATAGCTCCGCTAACGTCTTAGAGATCACCGCCACCGGGCCATCGCCGCAATCCGCCATGGAGTGGTGGATGGGCGAGACGTCGCCGGACGACCCACATCGCAGCCACATATTGAGCGCGTCAATGACGGAGATGGGCGTCGCCGTCGTCGCTGCCGGCAGCACGTACTACTTCGTCGCGGTCTTCGGCCAACCATGACACGAAGATTCAGAGAGCAAGATTACCAAAGTCTCACAGACGCCTGGTCGAGGATCGCCTCGGCCAATGTCAGCTTCGGGCCGGTGGAGCGCCCGCACCTGACCGGTAAGCAGGCAGGCGTGATTATGCTGTCCGTGCCGTTCGCCCTGGCGATCAAAGTCACGGCAGCGCCGGCGTTGGAAATGCAGGCGGCGGGATAATCAGGATGACAGTATTGGTTTACGCCACCCACCCTTCCCCGTTCGGGCCGTTCAGCATCGTCTGGCAAGAGGCCGAGGCCGGGCCGCGCATCCGGCGTATCTTTCTCTCCAATGCCCAGGCTTTGGCCGAAGATCGCGCGCGCGCAGCGTGGACAAACGCCCGGTCTGGCGCAAATCCCCTCGTGGCCGATTTAGCGGAACAAATACAGCGGTTTCTTGAAGGCGAGGCGCTCGATTTCGAGTTGACCTTGGCGGCGATGGAGCAATGTTCGACTTTTCAGCAGCGCGTCCTGCGGGCCGAACACCGGATTCCACGCGGCTGGGTGAGCACTTACAGCCGGATCGCCGCACACCTGGGCGTTCCGGGCGGCGCGCGCGCCGTCGGGAATGCGCTGGCGCAGAACCCCTTCCCCATCCTCGTCCCATGCCATCGCGCCATCCGCGCCGACGGGTCCCTGGGCGGCTACCAGGGCGGCGCGGCCATGAAGCGCACGCTGCTTGAGCGCGAGGGGCTGACATTTTCACCGGCGGGGAAAGTGGCGCTGCGGCAAGTTTACTATTGAAAGGAAACCTCATGACTTTAGCCAATCTTGCTCAAGCTCTGGATGCATCCATCGATTTGTCAACATACCCAAGATTTGGCACCCCGCTTGCACAACCTCGTCCGACTGGCAGAATTGACTGGATTATCCTGATATGTTGCAAATCCCGCCTTCTCTGAAGACAGCACGATCCTATTTGGAGCAAGCCACGGAGGTCTATCAATGGTTGATGCAACAGCTATTCAATCCGTCCGTCGATACTTACGCGCCCTGAAAAAACAGGGAATTTCTGCACAGTACGGTGTACTTTTTGGTTCATTCGCCCGCAATCAACCCCATGCCTGGAGCGACATTGACCTTGCCGTCATCTCAGAACAGTTTGATGATCAGCCACGACGCGAAGATGTAGCCCTGCTATGGAAAGTAGCTGCTCGGATAGATAGTCGGATTGAACCAATCGCTGTGGGTAAACATCAATTTGAAGATGGCAGTGATAGCGCCATTGTAGAGATTGCTCGTCGTGAGGGACACATCATCACATTAGAACCATTGGACGTAGCTGTTTCGTAACTCGTCCAGCACATAAACACAGGAGGCTCAATCATGTCTGAATTTCCACGCACTACAGTGGGAGGGGTTTCGTTGCCCCGGTTATTAATCGGCACCAACTGGTTCCTCGGTTGGTCGCACACCAGTCTGGCGAAGGACAAATGGATCCAGACGCACCACAATCCGCAGACCATCGCCGCGATCCTGGATGTGTTCCTGGAATACGGCGTCGATGCGGTGATGGGGCCGACATCCGACAAACTGGAAGCGGCGCTGCAAGAAGCCGAACAGCGCAACGGCAAGGCCATCACACGCATCGTCACGCCGCACTTCAACATCATGCCCGGCGGCCCGGCAGAGTCCGAGCCGGAGCGGGTGTTCGATACGTGCAAAGAGAAGTACCACGCCACGTTCTGCATGCCGCACCAGGCCGTCACCGACGCGCTGGCCGACCGGATGACCAAAACCATCCGCGATCTGGGCAAGTACACGGCGCTGATCCGCGAGCGCGGCATGATCCCCGGCCTCTCCACCCACATGCCGGAGACGGTCGTCTACGCCGACAAAATGGAAGCCGACGTCGAAACGTACATCCAGATCTACAACGCCGCCGGATTTCTGATGCAGGTGGAAGTGGACTGGGTGCAGCGCATCATCCAGAACGCGAAAAAGCCCGTGATGACGATCAAGCCGCTGGCGGCGGGACGGCTCATGCCCATCGTCGGCCTGGCCTTCGTGTGGAACACCATCCGCGACTGCGACATGGTCACCATCGGCACCACCACCCCCGACGAAGCCCGCGAATCCATCGAGTTGTCACTGGACTTGCTCGCCCGCCGTATGCCGCAGGTTGAATTGCAGAAGACGCGCAGCAAAAGTTCGTTGAGTTAGACGCAAGAGGCAGGATGCAAGGTGCAAGAGGCAGGATGCAAGGTGCAGGATGCAGAATGTGATTTCTGTCCTGCCGCTTGCATCTTGCATCTTTACGTGAAATGATGAGTGATTTACAGAGGACTTTCAACGTCCCCATCTCCATTGCCGCCATCGAGGCGCTGCGCTATTGCGGACGACACCTGGTGCGTGTGCGTTCAGCCGACGGCGTGGAAGGCGTCGTCATGGCGCACGGACGCATCGCATATCTCTGGCCGATTTTGCAGCAGCTTATCGCGCCATACTTCGGCGCAGAAGCTATGCGCGGCGATTGCCCGTTACGACAAGCTGCGGCTGGTCGCTACGACTGCTACACAGATCGTTGCGTTATTTGAGCTAAGTTTCGAGCTCACCGCCGCCGATCTGGACCGCTTCCAAAGCTACGGCATCCCCCTGAATCCCGCCACCGATTGTCGCTTCGGGCCAACCATCGCCGATGACTATCAAAATCGCGGCTTGGGATCGGTGCTGCTGCCCCTCGTATTCGATCTCGCGCACCGTTTCGGCCGGCGCCGGATGATCCTCTGGGGCGGCGTGATGGCGGACAATCATCGAGCCGTCCACTATGACCAAAAACACGGTTTCCAACTCGCCGGCTCATTCCACAAGGATGCGAATATCCTATGTTATGATATGATAGGGCGCATCCCAGAAACACAATGCAACACCAATACAAGATCAGGAGTGTGATGAACGACCCGTTTTTAGAGATTTTGGTTATTGCGCTTTTGTTGCTCACCAACGGCGTTTTTTCGATGTCAGAGATAGCCATCGTCTCGGCCCGCAAGACACGCTTGCAACAGATGGCTGAGACGGGCAACCACAACGCCAGACTGACGCTCAAACTCGCCGACGACCCAAACAAATTCCTGGCGACCGTGCAAATCGGTATCACGTTGATCGGCATTTTATCCGGCGCATTCGGTGGCGCGACACTGGCGAGAATGATGGCTGTCTGGCTGGACACTCTTCCCGCCATAAAACCCTACAGCGAGGCCATCGGCGTGGCAGTCGTGGTTATCGTCATCACCTTTTTGTCGCTGATTATCGGTGAATTGGTGCCAAAAAGGCTCGCGCTCAACAATGCAGAGCGGATTGCCGTCACGATGGTAGCGCCGATGAATTTTCTGTCGATGCTGGCTTCGCCGCTGGTCAAATTGCTCAGCCTCTCCACCAACTTCGTGCTGTGGCTTTTGAAAGTCAAACCCACGACTGAGCCGAACATCACCCAGGAAGAAATCGAAATCCTTATCGAACAGGGCACACAGAGCGGCGCACTGGAAGAAACCGAGCAGGACATCCTCGAAAGCGTCCTCCGGCTGGATGAACAACGAGTGGGCGCTGTGATGACGGCGCGCCCACAAATCATCTGGCTTGACCTGGACGATCCACCGGAAGTCACCCAACAGAAGATCATCCTCAGTCCCTACTCGCGCTTTCTACTCAGCAAGGGCGATCTGGACAATCTCCTCGGTGTCGTATATGCCAAAGACATTCTGGAGCAACGCTTGACCGGTCGGCCTATGGAACTGAGCACTCTCACACGCCCGCCCCTTTTCGTGCCGGAGAACATGTCCACGCTGAAATTGTTGGACCTGTTCAAACAGAAGGGCACGCACGTCGCCGTCGTCGTTGATGAATACGGCGTCATCCAGGGGATGGTCACCGACACCGATATCCTGGAAAGCATCGTGGGCGATCTGCCCGCCAACGACGAACCTGAAGAACCCGAAGCCATTCTGCGCGAAGATGGCTCGTGGCTGCTGGACGGGATGTTGTCCATCGATCGCCTGAAAAAGCTGTTCGACATCGAAAAGTTGCCCGACGAAGAGCTGGGCGACTACCAAACCGTGGGCGGGTTCATCATTTACTATCTGGAAAGTATCCCAATATCGGGCGAATGGTTCGAGTGCGGCAATCTGCGTTTCGAAGTCGTGGACATGGAC
>DYKY01000141.1:7501-10151 GCA_020722365.1 Thermoflexus sp. | reverse complement strand
GGGGTAGACGGGCGGCCGGCGGGCGCGTTGCTGCCCAACGCGCGCCACGGGGATATGACGCTCTTCAAAGCGATAGGGCTGCCGGTGGCCGAACTCGGCGTTGCGCCCGGTGACGCAATCGCGCGGCCTGATTTCCCGTGGAACGAGATAACCGGGCGGGATTGGGATTACGAGTTCTTTTAGCCGGAGATAACAGAGAACTCCTGCGCATTCCATAGAATTTGCGCAGATTCCCAAGCCGCGTATACTCAGAAGCAGTTTAAATGAAAGGAACTGCCATGCCCAAAACCACAGAGCAAAGTATCTATGATCGCCTGTCCGCCATCCCCCAGGTGGGCCTGGCTGCCGTCAAGGAGCTTCTCTGGACGGACCTGAACTACGATTACGCCAACGCCCCGATCTCCGCCCGGTCCTGGCCGGAGGGGACGCAGAACCTGCTGGCCGGCGATCCGCTGCTGCTGGCGCAACACGGCGACTTTCACGTCATCCACACGCCCCTGGCCGCCGGGCTGACGGTGACTGCCGAGCGGCAGGTCGTGACGCACTTGTTGCCCAACCACCCGTATGCCCTCTTCCTCTTCAGCGACCCCGGCGAACAGCAGTGGCACATAGTGAACGTCAAGTTGGGCCGGACCGAGGAAAGCGCCGGCGCCCCCGCCGTTGCGCAGCGCATCCTCCGCCGCATTGCGGTGGGACCGGGTGAGCAACTGCGCACGGCGGCGGAACGGCTGGCGTTGTTGGACATCGCGGCGATTGTCGAAGCCGTAGGACAGCCACTGCCCCTGTCTCCCCTGGTCATCCAGGAGCAACACGACCGCGCGTTCGACGTTGAAGCGGTCACCAAGGGTTTCTTCGCCGATTATGAGCGTATCTTCCGCCAGACGGAAGCGCGGATTGCCGGACTCAGTGCGGACGATGAAGACGTCCGCCGGATGTTCACCCAGCAGTTCTTCAACCGCCTGTTGTTCATCATGTTCGTAGAGCGCAAGGGCTGGCTTTCGTTTTCCCAACCGGAAACAGGCCAGAAGCGCGCCGATTACCTTCGCGCGCTGTGGGAGGCTCACACTGCCGATGTGGCTTCCGCCGGATCACAATCCGGCGGCGCGAACTTCTACCGCGACCGCCTCAAAGTGCTCTTCTTCGCCGGGCTGAACAACCCCGGCAGCGTGGACTATCTCACGCCCTTCCCCAAGGGCTTTGTGCAGCAGTACATCGGCGACGTCCCCTACCTCAACGGCGGCCTGTTTGAGAAAGATGCCCTGGACGAACGCGAAGATGTGCTGGCGCCGGATGCGGTCTTCCCCACGATTCTCAATGACCTGCTCTACCACTACAACTTCACCGTGACCGAGAGCACGCCGCTGGACGTGGAAGTGGCGGTGGACCCGGAGATGCTGGGGAAAATCTTCGAGAAACTGGTCACCGGGCGCCACGAGAGCGGCAGTTACTACACGCCCAAGCCGGAGGTGGCCTTTATGTGCCGCGAGGCGCTCAAGGGCTATCTGCGCGATACGTGCCCCCGCGAGATACCGGAGGCCATCGCCGCGTTCGTGGATGGGCGCGATCCAAGCGGTTTTCGCGCGCCGGAACGGGCGCTGGAGGCCCTCAAGCGCGTCCGGGTCTGCGACCTCGCGTGCGGCAGCGGCGCGTACCTTTTGGGGATGCTGCACGAGCTGCTGGAATTGCGCCAGGCGCTCTTTGCGGCGCACCGCCTCGACCCGCGCTCGACCTACGACCGCAAGCTGGAAATCATCCAGCACAACCTCTACGGCGTGGACATCGACCCCTTCGCGGTGAACATCGCCCGGCTGCGCCTGTGGCTCTCGCTGATCGTGGATTTCGCCGGCGAAAAGCCGCTCCCTTTGCCCAACCTGGACTTCAAGATCGAGGTGGGCGACAGTTTGACCGCCCCCGCGCCGGGCGAACTCCAGCCCGACCTCTTCCGCTACCGGCAGGTGGAGGACTACTTCCGCTGCAAGGCGCAGTACATGACCGCGCACGGATGGGAGAAGCGCGACCTCAAAGCGCGGATTGCCGGGCTGCAAACGGAGATCGCGCAGTGGGCGTCCGAGCGCGGGCAGGAGGGCTTCGATTGGGCGGTGCAGTTCGCCGAAGTGTTCACCCCGCAACAGGACGCCGACACGGTGACGGGGCAGATGTCGCATCTGGTGAACGCCACGCCCGGCCAGATGCAGTTGACGACGAGCGCCGCGCCGGGCTTCGACATCATCGTGGCAAACCCGCCCTACGTGCGGCAGGAGTTGTTGGGCAGCGCCTACAAGGCGACGCTCAAGAAGCGTTACCCGGAAGTGTACACAGGGACCGCCGACCTCTACGTCTACTTCTACGCCCGCGCGCTGCACCTGCTGCGGCAGGGCGGCGTCGCCAGCTTTATCACCTCCAACAAATGGCTGCGCGCCGGGTATGGGGAAGGGCTGCGGAAGCACCTCAACGCCACGGCGACGGTGCACGCGATCATCGACTTTGGCGACCTGCCGCTCTTCGAGGCCATCGCCTACCCGCAGATCATCGTCTTCCAGAAGAGCGCCCCGCCGGAAGGCCACACCCTGCGCGCCCTGACGGTGGGCGACCTGAGCGCCGTGGAACGCCTGAGCGAGGTGGTGCAGGCCGAAGCGTGGGAACAGCCGCG
>DYKY01000141.1:2169-7401 GCA_020722365.1 Thermoflexus sp. | reverse complement strand
GACGCGCGGGGGCAAGGGCCGCAGGTCGCCGCGTGGGAGGCGGAACTGAACGCCCTCGTCTATCAGGTGTACGGATTGACGGCGGAAGAGATCAGGGTGGTGGAAGAGGAACACCACGGATAGGGGACTGGATTCAAGTTAACCCGAATACGTACGTGCTTGCAGCCAAGAGACGAAAGCCTCGAAGGTCATCTAGTGTATAGCAATCTCTACAGCAACCTGCACTATCTCCTGATCTATGATCATGGTGTAGCCGTTGAGATCGAGGAATAGACGGCAGGTTTCCATACCAGTGCGCTTGTTGCCGTCATAGAAAACGTGATGGGTAATGATGCACCAGGCAAGGGCGGCAGCTTTTTCTATGGGAGTAGGATATAGTTCTTGCCCAAAAATCGGAGCTTGGATTGCCTCAAGTGTATAGTGCAGCGAGTCAGGATTTATCAGATTGTCGTTGGCTTCGACAAAGAAACCGCCAAATGTGGTAATCATTCGGCGGTTAATCTCAGCAATTTGCGCCAGGGTTAGCGTTTTGCCAACTCGAGCCATACGTCGGCATGTTCGTGGAGGCTGTGCTCTAGACTAGCCCGGAACACCTCATTTTCAGCCGCGCGGAGTCGCGGCTGAGGAAGCACGGGCTTGAACGGTTTGCCAATAGGATATTGCGCTTGAATCCACCTCATGTTCCCCGGTTGGCTAAGAGGCGCAACAGAAGACTCCAGCGTGCCCCACGTTATACCGGAGTGTGTGTGGTTGAGATAGGTGATATTGCAACCAGAACTGGATTCAGGCTTGAACTGGTTCATATTTCCACCCTTCAAAGGTACGGTTATCTTGCACTGTATCTTGGACAACGCCGTTCTGCTCGTTCACAAGCTGGCGCTTGACCAACACACCTTCACTAAGAAATTGATAACTTCCGCCGGTAGTGCTCTCAATAAGCGCACGTGTAAAACTATAGCGAGTTTGCTCTTGTTGGCCTAGAAAAACCGCTGGGTCATAAGGTTCAGCGAGTTGTAATACTTGTGCAATACTATTATACACGCTTTTCATACTTTGGTACAAGTTTTCATCGGGTAAACTCACATTTAATCCCAGATATTCTTGGGCTTCGCCGTGATAAATCGTATAATCGTGACTACCCGATTCGCTGCACAAAAAGTTCAGGATTCTTTCGATCTTGTTATCATCGTTCAGATGACGCGCAAGCAAACGTTTCCCTAACATACGAATTTGCGTGCGTGTGCGATAGGCTTGTCCCAACACCAACGGATGTACATGTGTCGTTAACATCTCGATAACTCGTGTCAAATCTGCACCTTCTTGAACGCCGGTTTGCTTGGCCAGTTCAATGAAGCCGTTGATGGCTTCCACGCTGACCGGCATTCTAATCTGAGGTAGTGCGCCGGGAATGTTTGGATTCAACGGAGTATTAACGCTAGGGTCGAAAGGGCCTAACGTTGCCTGCCGCGTCATAATAATGGACTGTGCACCCATAGCGATCAATGTACCCGCACTGTGGGCTTTTGCCGGAATCAAGACTTCAAAGTCGTCGCAATACTGTTGAATAAGGTTGGCGATGCTCCAAGCACCGAGTGTGTCGCCGCCGCGCGTATAAAGGAACAGCGAAATTTTGTCAACAGTACCGAAAGTATCCAGGTGAGCAGCGAACAGATCGAGGACTTCGGGGTGAATTTGCGTTTCCAGGCCGTGACGATCCCCGGTAACGTAAACAATTAACCGGCTGTTGCGTGCGGCTTCGATTTCTCGATATAGGGCTATTCGTTCTTGATACATATGAACCTCGTTAACATTCTGGACGGTTTATTGAAATTATAGCATATTGTGACACAATATCCACATACAATTTATCCGCTTATGGAGGGAGCCTTTGCCCCACGACATCGTAGATAATCGCGAAATCTATCTGATCGACAAGATCAAGGAAACCCTGCCCGGCAGCCAGGCGGCCCGGTTTGCCGTGGGGTACTTCTTTCTCTCCGGGCTGGAAGCCGTGGCAGACCAACTCGCCAACGTGCGAGAGTTGCGACTGCTCATCGGCAACACCTCCAGCCGCGAGACCATCGAGCAAATTGCCGAGGGCTACCGCCGCCTCGACCAGGTGCGCGACGCGGTCGAAGCCCAGGCGCATCCCACCTTCACCGACCGCCAGCAGGCGCGCGATGTGACCGCTGCAAACATCGGGCAGGCCGCCGCATTGCTCGATCAGACCCCGGAGGCCGAAAACCTCGTCAGCGTCCTCGTGCGCCTGATCGAAGAGGAACGGCTCAAGGTGCGCGTCTACACCAAAGGCCGCCTGCACGCCAAAGCCTACATCTTCGATTACGCTCCGCTCTTCGATGCACAAGGCCAACCTGTTCCCCGTCCTGAGCGCGGCATCGCCATCGTCGGGTCGAGCAACTTCACCCTCTCCGGCATCACGCTCAACACCGAACTCAACGTGATGGTGCCGGGCAACGCCAATCACGCCGAACTGACCGCCTGGTTCGAGCGGCTGTGGGATGAAGCGGAGGATTTCGACGCCAGCCTGATGCAGGAACTTCGCCGCGCCTGGCCTTTGGTCCAGGTGACGCCCTACGAGATCTACCTCAAGGTGCTCTACGAGATGGTCCACGAACAACTGGCCGGCGCCGAGGCCGAGGCAACGCTGTGGCGCGACGACATCGCCGCCGTCCTCACCGAGTTCCAGGCGCAGGCCGTGCGCCAGGCGGCGCACATGATCCAGCGTTACGGCGGCTGCTTCGTCGCCGACGTGGTGGGCCTGGGCAAGTCCTACATCGGCGCGGCCATCGTCAAACACTTTGTGCGCCGTCACCTGGCCCGCCCGCTCATCCTCTGTCCCGCGCCGCTGGTCGAGATGTGGGAGCACTACAACCAGGTTTACCAGCTCAACGCCCGCGTGCTTTCCATGGGGATGTTGCAGGAGGATGCCGCACACGGCGCCGATTGGATGGCCTACGATGGTCGCTACCGGGACCGGGACTTCGTGCTGGTGGATGAAAGCCACAACTTCCGCAATCCCAACAGCCAGCGCTACCGGGTGCTCCACAGCTTCCTGGGCACCGGGGAACGCCGCTGCTGTTTCCTCACCGCGACCCCGCGCAACAAGACGGTGTGGGACCTCTACCACCAACTCAAGCTCTTCCATCAGGACGACCTGACCGACCTGCCCATCGACCCGCCCAACCTGCGCGAATTCTTCAAGGCGGTGGAAGACGGCGAGCGGCGTCTGCCGGACCTGCTCGCGCACCTGCTCATCCGCCGCACCCGCGTGCACATCTTGCGCTGGTACGGCTACGATGCAACGACCGCCGCGCGCGTCGATCCCCACGCCTTCGCACCCTATCTCACCGGAGAACGCCGCGCCTACATCCTGGTCGGGGGACGCCGGCAGTTCTTCCCGCAACGTGTGTTGGAGACGGTCGAGTACAGCATCGAAGCCACCTACCAGGGACTCTACGAACGCCTGCGCACCTACTTAAGCGCCGGGGATGACGGTCAGGGTTTGAAGTTCGCGCGGTATGGGCTGTGGCATTACGTAAAACCGGCCAAACGGCGGCACAAGCCCTACGCGGAACTGCAACGCGCCGGGGCGAACCTGCGCGGCCTGATGCGCGTGATGCTCTTCAAGCGCTTCGAATCCAGCGTCCACGCTTTTCGCGAGACCCTGCAACGGATGGTCCAGGCCCACCGCGCCTTCCTCGCCGCCCTGGACCACGGCGTCGTCCCGGCCGGGGAGGATGCCCAGCAGTGGCTGCATCAGGCCGACATCGAAGAAGAACGGGCGTTCCTGGAGGCCCTGGCGCGGATCGGGCAGCGCTATAACGCCGCCGACTTCGATGTCACCGCGCTGCGCGCCGACCTGGAACACGATCTGCACATGCTCGGTGAGATGCTGGCGCTGGTACAGCCCATCACACCGGAACAGGATACCAAGCTGCAAACCCTCAAAGCGCGGCTGGCCAGCCCGGCGTTGCGGGAAGGCAAAGTGCTCATCTTCACCCAATACGCCGACACCGCCCAATATCTCTACGACAACCTGGCTCCCGATCACGCTGCACCTGACATTGAGGTGATCTACAGCCAGGACAAGAACAAGAACGCCATCGTCACCCGCTTCGCGCCCAAGGCCAATGCGGACGCAGCCGTCCGAGCGCAGGGCATTCTGGAAGGTGTGCCCGAAATCAACACGCTGATCGCCACCGACGTGCTCTCCGAGGGCCTGAATCTGCAAGACTGTGACAAGGTCATCAACTATGACCTGCACTGGAACCCGGTGCGGCTGATCCAGCGCTTCGGGCGTGTGGACCGCATTGGCTCGGAGCACGATCACGTCTACGCCTACAACTTCCTCCCGGAGACGGCCCTGGACGAGAACCTGGGCCTGCACGAGACCCTGGCGCGGCGCATCGCGGAAATCCACGCGACCATCGGCGAGGATGCCGCTATCCTCGATCCTGACGAAAGCGTGAACCCGGAAGCAATGTATGCCATCTACGCCCAGGAACAGGTGGACCCCTACGAGGACGTGGATGAAACGGACTATCTGGACCTCAACGAGGCCGAGGCCCTCATCCGGCAAATACGGGACGATGATCCCGCTCTCTACGAACGCATCGTCGCGCTGCGCGATGGGGTGCGCTGTGGGCGGCAAGCCAATCAGTCCGGCGCGATAGTGCTCTGTCGCGCCGGTCGTTACCGGCAGCTCTATCTGGTGGATGCCCAGGGCCATATCCTCAGCCGCGACGTGGCCCGCATCCTGGCTACGCTCAAGTGCGATCCCCAGACCCCGCCGGAGCCGTTGCCGGCTGACTACGGCGCTACCGTCACCCAGGTCAAGCGGCGCTTCGAGCGAGAAGTCCGCGACCGTCGTGCCGAGCGCGAGCATACCCTGGCGCTGACCCAGGCGCAGCAGTACATCCTCGCCGAATTGCGGATGGCCTACGCCGACGCCCGCGACACAGACAACACCCGGCCCCAAATCGCCATCCTGGAACAAGCCTTCCGCCAGCCCCTCAACCGCGCGTCACTCCAAAAGGCCCTGCGCACCCTGCGCAGCCGGCGACTCACCGGCGCTGCGCTGGTAGCGGCCCTGACCGAACTCTACCACCTGCACGGCCTGGACATGCTGCGCGACCGTTCCGCGAGCCAGCCAGAGGGCGAGGACGACGACGCGCCGCGTGTGGTGTGCAGTGAGGGGTTGGTGGCGATGAT
>DYKY01000141.1:0-2069 GCA_020722365.1 Thermoflexus sp. | reverse complement strand
AGACTCGATCTCGAACAACGGTGTGCTCAGGTAACGTTCGCCGGTGCTTGCCAGGATGGCGACGATGAGTTTGCCCGCATTCTCTGGCCGTTTGGCGATCTCGACGGCGGCATGAACCGCCGCGCCGGAGCTGATGCCGGCCAGAATGCCCTCTTCTTTGGGCAACCGTCGCCCCATGGCCAGCGCTTCCTCGCTGGTGACGTGGAAAATCTCGTCGATGATGCTCGTATTCAACACGTCGGGCACGAAGCCCGCACCGATGCCCTGGATTTTGTGCTTGCCGGGCGCGCCGCCCGCCAGCACCGGGGACTCAGCCGGCTCGACGGCGACGATCTTACACGACGGTTTCCTGGCTTTGAGCACTTCGCCGATGCCGGTGATGGTGCCGCCGGTGCCCACACCCGCCACCAGGATATCCACTTTACCGTCGGTGTCATTCCAGATTTCCAACGCCGTCGTCTCGCGGTGAATCTGCGGATTGGCCGGATTCTGGAATTGCTGCGGAATGAAGGCGTCTGGCAGTTCGGCGGCCAGTTGTGTCGCTTTGGCGATAGCGCCCTTCATGCCTTCCGCGCCAGGCGTGAGGACCACTTCGGCGCCTAGGGCGCGCAGTAGTTTGCGACGTTCAACACTCATCGTATCGGGCATCGTCAAAATCAGCTTGTACCCCCGCGCCGCGCACACAAACGCCAATCCAATGCCGGTATTGCCGCTGGTCGGCTCGATGAGGACCGTCTCCGGGCCGATCACGCCAGCCTGCTCGGCGGCGTTGATCATACTGACGCCGATGCGGTCTTTAATACTGCCGAGCGGATTGAAGAATTCCAGCTTGGCGACGACTTCGGCCACAGCCCCCGCCGTGACGCGGTTCAGCCGCACCAGCGGCGTGTTGCCGACCAGTTGTGTAATATCTTGCGCGATTTTCATGGTCAGTCTCCTTTGCAAGTCTCCTGCAAAAAGCCTTCCTCTCACACAGCAAATTTACGCAGCCCCCTGATACGCCGCGATGATCTCATCCATCTCGCGGTTTACCGTCTCATCCACCCACTTGCGAGCGGGGTCGGCGTCGAACCAGGCCAGCGTGCGGCGGATGCCCTCGCGGAAGGGGATCGTCGCCTGGAATGTGGGCACGAACGTCTTGATTTTGGTGTTGTCGAAGATGACGCTCCACGTCTTGTCGCCGAGCAAGCCCGCGCCGAGCGGCGGATTGATCTTGTAGATGAAGTCCGAGGGGATGTGGACGACATTCGCCTCCACACCAAGCGCGCCAGCAATCGTCGCGTAAATCTGATTCCACGTCAGCACCTCATCCGACGTGATGTGGAAAGCGTGGCCAATCGTTTGCGGGTTGCCGAGCAGTCCCACAAACCCCTTGGCAAAGTCCGCCGCGTGCGTCACGGTCCACAGCGAGCTGCCATCCCCGTGGATGATGATCGGGCGGCCCTTGAGCAACCGGTCGGCCAACGTGTAGCACCCCCACCCCCCAACCGCCACGGGGAACACCGAGGAATAGGTAAGCGACGGGCGCACGATGACCATCGGGAAGTTTTCCTCGCGGTAGGCGCGTTGCAGGCGTTCTTCGCAGGCGATTTTGTTCTGCGAATAGGTCCAGTAGGGATTGTACAGCGGCGTGGATTCGGTGATGATCGGATGCGCGGGCGGCTTCTGGTACGCCGATGCCGAGCTGATAAAGATATACTGCCGTGTGATGTCGCGGAACAGCTCGATGTCACGTTCGATGTCTTCGAGCCGGTAGGCGACCCAATCCACGACGGCGTCGAACGTCAGTCCACGCAGCGATTCTCGTACCTGCGCCGGTTGGTGGATGTCGCCGGTGATGACGTTCGCGCCCGCAATCTCCACCTTGTGCTGCCCGCGATTGAGCAGATAAAGCTCAATTCCCCGCTCCACCGCCAACGCGCTACAGAGTAGCGCACTGACTTCCGTGCTGATAATGCCCGTGCCACCGATAAAGAGAACTTTCATAAGCACCTCCAATGTGGAAAGGAGTAGGGAGTAGGGAGTAGGGAGTAGGGAGTAAGGAGTAAGGAGTAAGGAGTAAGGAGTAA
>DYKY01000140.1 GCA_020722365.1 Thermoflexus sp. | reverse complement strand
AACGGCTTTCCGGGGAGGAATTCTACCGTCGAGAGGCTGCTGGATAGAAGAAACAGTGCTACAATCGCGCTCGCCGCGGCGATGAGGGTCCAGAGTTTCCTGTGCTTGACCATAGTGCGCCATTATAACACGAACTGCCAACTTGTGAATGTGGTATACTGGGCGTTAAAATGGTTTTACCACAGAGACACAGAGAACACAGAGAAAAACTTCGGTGCGTGTCAACAAAAAAGCTTTGTGCCCTCAGTGTCTCTGTGGTTCATTGTAAGCGTAGGTGTGAGGATCTGTGGAGAGTGTCCGAGATGTAGAAAAAAGTGCGATTACGCGGGCCGGTGTGCTCGTCGTAGCGGCCTATGTCGCAGCGCAGATACTCGCCGACATCGGCAGTCTCAAGATTGCCTGGGTGGCGGGCTTCAGCATTGATGGCGGGACGTTCATCTATCCGTTCACGTTCACACTGCGGGACATGGTCCACAAGCTGCTCGGACGCACCGCGGCTCGGACGCTCGTCGTCGCGGCGGCGGTCATCAACGTGATTATGGCAGGCTTCTTCGCCTTGTTGAGCGCATTGCCGCCCGATCCGACATGGCCGCTTCAGGATGCTTTCGCGGGCGTGCTTGCGCCCGTATGGCGCATCGTCATCGCCAGCATCGTCGCCGAGGTGCTCAGCGAGCTGCTGGATACGGAAGTCTATCACTTGTGGGTCACGCGGGTGACGCAGCGCTACCAGTGGGCGCGTGTGCTGGTCAGCAACGGCCTCAGCGTGCCGTTGGATAGCCTGGTGTTCTGTTGGGCGGCGTTTGGCGGCGTGCTGCCGACCGCCGTGGTCTGGTCGATTTTCTGGGCCAACGTCCTCGTCAAGGGGGTGACGACGTTGGTCGGTCTACCGGGCATTTATTGGGTCAAAGGAGAATGACAGTTGGAAGAAAAGGATATGAGAGAATCCACCTCGCGCGACGAGGATACGTCGCAGGCGGTCATTGAGCAATTTTTAGCCGAGAGTGGCGGCCCGGTAGTGACTGAAGGTGAAGCCGCTGCCGATTGGCGCGATGAGGTATTGCCGGAAGGCCATCAATCGGGATTCGTGGCTGTAATCGGGCGGCCCAACGTGGGGAAATCCACGCTTGTCAACGCGCTGGTGGGCCACAAAGTCGCCATTGTGTCGCCCAAACCGCAGACGACGCGCAACCGCATCACCGGTATCGTCACTACGCCGGCTTACCAGATGATTTTCATCGACACACCGGGCATCCACCAGAAGCCCGGTCACAAGTTGAACGAACTGATGATTGAGCAGGCCGTTGCCGCGATTCCCAACGCCGATGTCGTGCTCTTCGTCGTCGATGTCGCGGTCGCGCCACGGGAAGAGGACGCGCACATCGCCCGGTTGCTCGCGACGCGGGCAGTGAAGCGACCGGTGATCTTCGTGCTCAACAAGATGGACGAGCTGGCGATGGAGAAAGCTGAGGCGCGGATTGCCGGCTATTGGGCGTTGCTGCCCGACTACGCCGACTCGATCCCCACCAGCGCGCTCAAGGGGACGAACCTGGATTTGTTGCGGGAGCACATTTTGCGATTCCTGCCCGAAGGCCCGCGCTACTATCCCGGCGACCAGATCACCGATCAAACGGAGCATCAGATCGCGGCGGAACTGATCCGCGAGGCGATGCTGCGCTACACGCACCAGGAAGTCCCACACGCGGCGGCGGTTTTTGTGGAGGACTATCACGAGCGTGACAACGGCGTGCTCTACATCTCGGCGACGATTTGGGTGGAGCGCGAGTCGCAGAAACCCATCGTCATCGGCAAGCAAGGCCAGCGCCTCAAGCAGATCGGCACGGCGGCGCGCGCGGAGCTGGAGCGCTTCATCGGCGGGAAAGTCTATCTGGAGCTGTGGGTCAAAGTGCAGCCGCAGTGGCGCGACCACGACGGGCGTCTGCGTGAATTGGGATTTTAGCACGTTTGGGTATTTTCGTTTTACCACAGAGACACAGAGTACACAGAGAAAACCTAAAAAACTTTGTGCTCTCCGTGTCTCTGTGGTAAGACACACTACGCTGTAAGAACCTCGACGCCATCCTCGGTGACGAGCACTGTGTGTTCCCACTGGGCGGAGAGGGAACCGTCGGCGGTCACGGCGGTCCAGCCGTCGCTCAACGTCCGTATCTGGTAATCGCCCGCATTGATCATCGGCTCAATCGTGAAGACCATGCCGGGGATCATCTCCACGCCCGTGTGCGGCGCGCCGTAGTGCATCACATCCGGAGCCTCGTGGAAGTGGATGCCCGTCCCGTGTCCTACAAAAGCGCGCACGACGGAGTAGCCATGGCCTTCGGCGTGCTGCTGGATGGCGTGCCCGATGTCGCCGAGGCGATTGCCCGGTTTCACCTGCGCGATGCCCAACTCCATACATTCGCGCGTCACCCGCACCAGTTTGCGCGCCTCCGAGGACACGTCGCCGATCAAGAACATACGGCTTGAATCGCCGTAGTAGCCGTCGAGAATGGAAGTCACATCGACGTTGAGGATATCGCCTTCACGCAGCATCCGGTCAGGACTGGGGATGCCGTGGCAGATGACCTCGTTGATCGAGGTGCAAACGCTCTTGGGAAAGCCGCGATAGTTCAGCGGCGCGGGGATTGCGCCGTGGGCAAGCGTCATTTCGTGGACCCACGTGTTGATCTGCTCGGTGGTGATGCCGGGCGCGATGCGCGGGGTGATCGCGTCCAGGATGTCGCGGGTCAGATGGCAGCTCTTTCGAATGCCGGCGATCTGCGTTTCATTCTTGATGATGATCTCGCGTTTGTTCGCGTGTTTTTGGCGGTGGCTGTACGTTTGCGCGACAGTCTGCGCCGTCTCGTCGACGGGATTCTTCTTTGTGTTTCGTAACCAACTCAAACCGTTTCGTTTTTGCATTGTTGTCCTCTCTGATTGTGGTAGACAGTAGCCGGTAGATCGTAGACAGGGCTTTTTGCCCGTCTACCGTTTACCGTCTACTAATATTCCATCCGTTTGTGGCGCATGGCGACGCTCTCGACCAGCCCCAGCCCCACGAAGGTGATGACCAGGGCGCTGCCGCCGCTGCTGACGAAAGGCATCGGCAGTCCGGCGACGGGGATGACGTTGAGATTCATCCCGAGGTTGATGAGCAGTTGATAAAAAATGTAGGTCGTCACGCCGATGACGATCAGTTGCCCGGTGGCATCGGCGGCGTTGGCGGCGATGCGCAGCAGTCGCCAGAGCAATAGCCCGAAGAGTAGCAGGATCAGCGCCGCGCCGATGAAGCCCAACTCCTCGCAGATGACCGAGAAGATGAAGTCGGTGTGGCGGACGCGCAGGAAGTGCAACTGGCTCTGCGTGCCGGTAGCGAAGCCTTTGCCCAACAGCCCACCAGAGCCGATGCTGATGAGCGCCTGGTCGATGTTGTATTGTGCGAGTGGATCGTTGGTGGGATCGAGAAAGGTGAAGATGCGGTCGCGCATATAGGGGTCCATGTTGGCCCACAAAATCGGCGCCGTAATCAGGCCCAGGATACCCATCCCTTGCATATAGCTGAACGGAATGCCTGAGGCAAAGATCATCACACCCCATATAGCGATGTAGAGCGTGGCGGTGCTCAGATTGGGCTGCTTGAAGACCAGAATCGCTGCCAAACCGGTCATACCGGCCGAGACGACCATCTCTAGCGGGCCGGGGGGGCCGGGGGTATTGCGCGCCAACAGGCTGGCCTGGCTGATGATGAGCAGAATCAGTGCGGGGAACGCGAGTTGGATGGAGATGCCGCCGATGTAGATGAACCGGCGCACGTTGCCGATTTCGCTGCTCCCAAAGAGCAGGGTGAAGACGAGTATGCCGATGGTCAAGAAGTAGAGCGGCCATTGCAGGCTTTCCAGGTAGCGATAGTTGATGAAGGCCACGAGGAACATCACCACCACGCCGACGGCGGCGTAAATCGATTGCTTGCGCCAGGTGTCGGCGAGGTCTTCTGATCCCTGGGTGGCGCTGAAGATCATCGCCAATCCTACAACACTGAGCAGGATGGCGATGAGCAGCAGCCCCCAATCAAAGTTTTGCCAGGGTGATGTGTGCATAGTGACATTTCCTTAGCGATGGTTGTCTGTGTGGCTCTGTCGCTTAAAGAGTCCTTTTCCGCGGACTGGAAAGGGGGATATCGGCGACCAGGCGCGTCTCCCGTTGGTCTTCGGTGAAGTTGACTTCCACTTTGTCGGCGTCGATCTCCAAATGTCTGGAAATCACGGCGATGATTTCGTCCTTTAACATATCCAACATCCCCGGTGAGATATTGGCGCGGTCGTGGGTGAGAATCAACCGCAGGCGTTGCGCGGCGATCTCTTGATCCGAGTTTTTGCGACGTCTAAAAATCTTTAACCAGTTCATAAGGACTCCTTTCAGTGCGAACCGAGGAGACGTTGGAAAAAGGATGGGGGTTTTAGAGGCGCAAAAGGTACATCCTCCCCTTGTAAACGCCGGGAAATATCCAGGAACGCCTTCCCTGCGGGCGAACCGTTGTTCAGCACAATGGGGTTTCCGCGGTTGCTCGCCGTCAGAATCTCAGGGTCTTCAGGGATCAGCCCGATCAGATCAATGGCAAGCATATCGACCACATCCTCTGGGGCAAGCATCTCTTTGCGTTGCACCATCTCCGGCTTGATGCGGTTGATGATCAGCCGGGCGGGGGTGTTGGTCTCGGCTTCCAGCAGACCGACCACGCGGTCGGCATCGCGCACCGAGGCAATTTCCGGATTAGCTACGACCAGCACCAGTTCTGCCGGGGCCGAGGCACAGCGGAAGCCATGCTCAATGCCGGCCGGAGAGTCGATCAGCACATAATCGACCATTTGCGCGGCTTCGTGAGCCACACTCTTCATTTGTTCGATGCTGATCGCGTCCTTCGCGCGCGTCTGGGCCGCGGGCATCATGAATAGCTCCGGGAAACGCTTGTCACGGACCAGAGCTTGCCGGAAGCGGCAGCGACCTTCGATGTAGTTGATGATGTCGTAGACGATGCGGTTTTCCAGTCCCAGCATCACGTCCAGGTTGCGCAATCCGATGTCCGCATCGATGCAGATGACCCGCGCCCCTAACATCGCCAACCCCAGGCCGATATTGGCCGTGATGGTAGTCTTGCCGACGCCGCCCTTTCCCGATGAAATGGTGATGATTTTTCCTGCCATGTTACTTCCTTGTGTGCCAGGGTTCGACGACGATGGTGCCCTCGCTGACTCTGGCCGTTTCCGGCGCCAATTTGCGCCGACGGCTTTCGGGGGGGCGCCCAAAATAGCCGGCGATACGAAGTTGCGCGGGGGTTAGTTCTATCGCGCAGATGAGCGCGTGCTCATCGCCAAGCGCACCGGCATGCGCCAGTCCGCGCATCTTTCCCCAGACGATGATATGGCCTCCGGCGATGATCTCTGCACCAGGATTGACGTCGCCCACCAGAATCACATGGCCGGGATATTTGATGCTCTGGCCGGAACGTAGCGTGCGCTGCACAACCAGCGCATACTCGCCGGGGTCAGGGCGTGCCCCGCCGGAAGGCGTGACATCCGGCGGGGTGGCAACAGCAATCGATTGATCTTTCGGCAGCATACCGACGGTCTCGCCCGGCAAGCGCGTGCGCAGGCCGTGGGTGCGCGCGGTATGGATCGTCTGCTCGTTATCGCTCAGAACAGCCCAGAGTTCCATATCGTACCGATCCAAGATGGCGCGCAGCGACGCCAGCTTTTCTTTCGTCAATTCCTGGCGGCCCATCTCCGCGATAAGCCGCCCGCCGCGAAAGAACGCTTCAGCGTCTTGTAAGGCATTTTCCAGGCCCTGGAGCACGTCATCCCAAGAGTCGGACAAGGGCCGCAGGACGATGCCTTGTTGAGTGCCTTTGAGTGTGAGCGCCATCTCTTCCATAAATATAGGCAATTATAGCATAAATCGGTATTGGGTAAAATTACGAGATGGTAGCAGGTCTGTGAAGTCGGCCAGACTACAAAAGTCTTGGCGAGACACCTGGTTGAACAACAGAATATACGGTCTGTAAGTTTCAGTATGTGCTGGGACTTTTGTAGTCTTGGGCTTTTGCGGTATAACGTGATGCATTCAGCAGAGACGGGGTGACTATGAAGATTGTGCGTCTGTTGCTACATATGTTGATCGCGGCGGCGGCGCCTCTGATTCTGGTAATCGGGATGGCGCGCCTGTTGACGTTGCCGTGGTATCCGGCGTGGGAATATGCCAAAGCCAATTTCCCGGCTGATCCGTTGGGCATGGCGCCGGCGGAGCGACTGCGCCTGGCGCGCGCGAGTATCGCATTTCTGAACATGCCGCGTGGCGTGGGGCGATTGGATGATCTACAGTTTGCGGATGGGACGGTGGCCTTCAACGTGCGCGAAATCAGCCACATGGACGACGTCAAGCTGGTTTACGATCAGTTGACGGCGGCGGCGTTAATCGCGTTCGTCGTCGCCGTGGTCGCTGCGTGGGTGTTGATCCGACAGGGCCGTCTGGCGCTGGTTTGGGGTGCGCTCTCCGACGGCAGTCTGTTCACGCTATGTGTGCTGATGCTCCTGGGTGTGTGGATGGCGGTTGGCTTCGACGCGTTCTTCACAGCTTTCCACGGCATTTTCTTTGCCGCAGATACCTGGCTGTTTAACTACTCCGACACGCTGATCCGTCTCTTCCCCTTACAGTTCTGGGCTGATGCCGGGTTGATCATCGCCGTCGGTGTGGGCGCGCTGGCTTTCGTGCTGGCTCTCCTTACTCGCGCTCTACAAAAACGCAACGAGAGGACGCAAGAGGCGGGAATCATGAATCACGAATCATGATTCAGAATCAGCAACAACCCAACCACCCAACCACCCAACCACCCAACCACCGGACTACAAGACTAGCGACTATCTGACTATTTGGAGGGCAAAGATGATCGGTCAACTGCCAATACGGAGTAAGCTCAATTATCACTTCGTCGGGCATCCACAAGGTCAGTACCGGCTTGCCGTCAGTCACGGTCACGCTGGCCTTGAATGTGTCCAACATTCTCCGCTTATCGGCGTTGTCGGCGTTTTCAATCCCTGCCCGCAAGTTTGCCGTGAACTCAAGTTGACGCTGTATCAATTCATCGGTAAAGCGCCGGTTCGACAGTTCCGCCTCTAGCACTTCCCGCCGCGCCGCAAGCCGGCTGTGAGGTTCGTTCACTGCGCTTATTTTCTCTTTGAGGGCGCTCCCTACCGGCCCCTTGTCTTGTCGCGCTTCAACAAGACGCGAAAAAGTTGCCGCCAGGTTGTTGGCTTCCGCCTGCGCTTCTGTCATCATCGCGAGCACAGTTTCCAGTTCCTCCAACTGTGGTTCGCGTTCCTCATTTTCGCGCCGTTGGGCTTCCCGAAGATCGCCTTCAAGTGTATCGCTATTTTCTAGCCGGTCGCGCAATGCCGCCCAAACCGCTGCTTCCGAAACTTCAGCGTGTATCATCTTGGCATAGCATACCCGTTCCTCGAGTCCCTTGTAATGCCTGGACATTGCCGCGCATCGTCCATTTATTATAGATGGTCTGATTCCATAGAACGCGATTCGTGTGCGCGCGGGTGCGATTCGTGTGCGCCCAATTCACTACCTGCCTCATTTGGGTGGCGGTGGTTTATACGACTTCGTATCCCGCTTATGCGATGCACTGACAACATAGAACCTATCCGAAAGTTCGCCGTTGATGCACCAGAAGCGCTCAAAAATACAATTTTGGGATAGAGACATAATCTTTATAACGACGTTACAGCCTGCTGCAAATCTGTGTCCAACCGCGCTAAATCCACGAGCATCGCGCTGTGCGCTTCAGCCTCACTGCGGGCTGCCTCGGTAAATCCGGCGCGGGCAAAGAAGGCGTAATGCACCTGCCAGGTCTTTCCTGTTTCGGGCAATGTGCATAACCTTCGGCGTCTTCTCCTCAATCAATTCCCGGATCACGTCCCGCCCGACCGCATCCGTACCCCACACGTGCACTCCCCCAGCAACAGCGCCTTCTCATGCCAGTTGATCGCTACGACGTCCACCCGCACGCCGCGACTCCAATGGCTTCCCACGTCTTCTACCTCGAAAGGTAAGTGTCCCATACGGCTTTGTTGCGCCACCCATTGACGGCACAACGCCTCGAATGCTGTCATACCCACAAACGCGCGTAGTTCCTCGCGCACGTGCGTCAGAATGGGTTCCACGCGATAGGGCAGCTCGCTGTAGTGCGGCGCGATGAAACGGAAGTAGAAGCGGAAGTATGGATCGGTCAGATGATAATGCCCCGTGCGCGCCTGCCGCCGTTTCGCGGGGGGAACAGTCGCAGGCAAGCGTCGCTCCACCAGGTAAAGTTCACTCAGACGGGCGAGATATGCCGAGAGATGCGCTTTGTCAATCAGCGTAGCGTTGGAGATCTCCGCCAATGTGTGCGCGCCTGTGCCGATAGCCTTGAGAATGGCCAGGTGATTGGCCGGTTCGCGCACTTCGTCATAGAGCAAAAAGGTTGGCTCGGCGACAACCATGCTGCCCGGCGCCAACATCACATCGCGAACGTTGTCGCTCAATGAGCGTGTTGGGTCGAGCCATTCCAGATACGCCGGCACGCCACCGACTACGGCGTAGGCCGCCACACGCTCTTCTGCCGACCAACGGGGTAGGAACTCGGTCAAGCTGGCAAACGGGAGCGCGCGCAAATGCCATTGCCCGGTCAACCGCCCAAAGAGCGGCGATTGGCGTGCTTGTAACGTCTCCATCGCGTGAACGTGCGAGCCGCACAGCACCAGCACAACCTGCGTGTTCTTGAATTGCTGATCCCAAGCGTGCTGCAACGAGGAGAGCATTGCCGGATCGGACTCGGCAGCGTAAGTGAATTCGTCCAGGATGAGAATGTGACGGCGACCAGCCAGCACGGCAGCGATGGCCCGCCAATTCGATTTCTTGAGCCAGATCAGTGATTTCCGCCAGCAATGCCTCCTGTGGGATGCGCGGGGCGGCATCCGGGGTGGCTTGTGGCGGCGTCAGCGTTGCCAGGAATACTCGTCGTTCGGCCGGCAACGTTTCCTGGGCTATGACCCGGAGAACGGCGCGCAGCTCTTCGGCAGAACTCGATGCCAGCCGTTGCTCCACAGTTTTCCAAAAGGCTTTCAGGGATAATTTCTCGACGTTTTGCATAACCATCTCCTTGAATGGCGCACACAAAAGGCGACGACTCGCCTATGCTTGAAGTGCGCTCATAAAACTGGACACCAAAACGAGGTTTCTTAGTGAACCTGCTCTCCATCATCCGGCATCTGCACATAGAATTGTGCCTCAAACTCCACTGGGGTCAAGTAGCCCAAACAGGAACGCTTTCTTCTTCAAGGCGTCCGGCGTGCCCGTCCACGAGGCCGGCGGGGTGTTGTAGATGTGTTAAATTGTTGGGCCGCGTACTCTGTTGAACAACGTCGTTTTCGTCCCTTAGCAGATTTGGGATTATACTGGGACCAGATTGCCTATTGGACGGTATCCGTGATGACAACAACTTTCGCGACGATAAACGATTGGAGAGTGGGTTGTGGCTGAGATCGACAATGAAATCGTAGGGCCGGCACATACTGCGGCCAAAGTGGAAATCCTCGCCAAAATGCCGGCGCGGCTGGGGATGATATCGATGGTTGCTATCGGTCCGGCGCTATTGAATGCCGGAATGGGCGTTGTCCGCGCCCGTGTTTCATTCTGGCAGGGTGAACAAGAACTCTGCGGGCACGAGGTCTTGTTGCATAGCATGTCTGTCAGGGGGTGGGCAGATGAGGTGAAGTCACTGATCGCAGGTAAGTCAGAGCGCGATATCATCTGCTTTTCCATCGATAGCCCTGAACTGATGATGACGGCCTGGCGTTACAGTGTGGATACCGGAAATGGGCCGTCGGTCAGCTATGAGTTGTTGATCGCATTAGCTGCCGGTGTGTTTGACCCGTCTGTAGGAATCGGCGGCGGCACGGGGCCGGGTGTATTTCTATGCCCGGAGCCGGAGATGCTACAGCAGTTTGCTCAAGATTTGCTTGCCGAAACGGAAGAAGCTTTGGAGCCGCAGCCGCTTTTTGGACGCAAGACGAAGGAGAGGAACTGAATAGGAATATTTTAGGTCGGGAAAAGACAGGGAAGATTGGATAGAAATATAGCAAATACATTTGCATCCTTTCTCAAAAGATGATAAACTATAAAGGTATCACGACCCATTTCCAGGCCACAGGAGGTGGTATGCA
>DYKY01000139.1:9031-10323 GCA_020722365.1 Thermoflexus sp. | reverse complement strand
TGTGCCCGTTTTGAGCGTCAAAAACACGCCCACAAGTCAAAAACACGCCCACAAGGGGCTAGGCTACGACCTACGACCGTTCAACGCATTTGAAACACACCTAAACAATTTTGACTCTGACAGTCAAAGAAGAACTACGGGACATAAAATCCCTGTCCCGCCCCCTGTCGCAGCGCCGCCCGCAAGGCTGCAACTGACGGCGGTTGTTCCAACCGGAACACCGTGCGCGTGTGGCCGATCCAGTCCAGAAAGTGTGCGTCAGAGTTGGAGATGATGGGCACGTTCTTCAACGAGGGGTACTGCGCGTAAGCCTGGCTGGGGCGTAGATTGTGCGAAACTTCGGCGGCGTCGGCTTCCAGATCGGGCGGCCAGAAGCCGAGGACGTACAGCAGGCCGTAGACGTCGCGCTCCACGTGCGCAGGAATCACCAGGCCGCCGAGCGCGTGGACGGCCCGTGCGGCTTCTTCGATCCCCACCTTGGCCGGAGCTTTGCGCATCCGGGTATCTTCCGCCACAAAGTCGCCGCCGGCATCGACCAAAAACTGCGGGCCGAAGCGCTCCGCGTCGTTGTCCAGCGGCAATAACCAACCATCAACCTGCGTCTGCCATGCCTGTGCCTGCTCCGCTGTGTCGAAGATACACAGCACATCCACCTCTTCCTGCGTGAGCAGCTCCATCCCCGGCAAGACGAGCAATCCTGCCCCCGCAGCCGCCTCCATGACCGCTGTGACATTGCCTGTGGCGTTGTGATCGGTGATAGCGATGACGTGCAGACCCTTTTGGAGCGCCTCTTCGACGATCAGTGGCGGGATCATCTCCACTTCTGCACAGGCCGACAGTACGGTGTGAATGTGCAGATCGACGTGATACTCGCGCCGCGAAGATTTGCACATTCTCGTACCTGGCGCTACGCCCCGCGCGCTAGAGACCGAGCGCGACCAGGTGTTTGACCGTTTCGTAGACGGGCTGCGGGCTGGAAAGCATCACCACGTTTTGCTGCGCAGCCTTTTCCAGCGTCGCGTCGGGAACGACTGCGCCCTCAGCCACGATAATCCCCGCAACTTCCTTGAGCGCCGCCACGGCGACGATGTTGACGTGGGTTTGCAGCGTTACCCACAGATCGTGGGGTTTCGCGCCGGCAATCACGCAGCTCAACAAATCCGCCACGTAGCCGCCGGTCACATCGGCTTTCAGGTTGTCTGCCCCGACCAACACCGTCAATCCCAACTTCTCCGCAATCTCGTTGATCTGCATATTTTGGCTCCATGGTAGAAATTAACCGGTCTCGTTGC
>DYKY01000139.1:0-8931 GCA_020722365.1 Thermoflexus sp. | reverse complement strand
GCGATGGCGACCCGCCGCGCCAGGATGGGCGACGCGCCGATTCGCAACAGCGCCTGCTTGATCTTGGCCGAAGCGTCGCCGCCGCGCGCGAAATCGCGGTGTTTCACGTTATAACGCAAAACCAGGCTTGTGGAATCGGATTCCAGCGCCTCGAAGAAATATTCGGGGCGATCCTGGATGCGTTCTGCCTCGCTGTAGACTTCCTGGAGGGCGCTGAGCAGCGCTTCGATGATATCGCCTCGGGTGAGGATGCCGACCAGGCGATCCTGTGTATCGAGCACCGGCATCCGTCCGATTTTCGTAGCCTCGAAGCGACGCACGGCCTCCATCACCGGCTCGTTGGCGCGGGCGACAATCAATTCGCCGCTGGTCATAAAATCCCGCACCGGGCTGTCCAGCTTGCCGTTTTCCAGCGCGTGGATCAAGTCCTCGATGCTCACAATGCCCGCCAGCGCACCGTCCTCGACCACCGGGACGCCCGAAATGTGATGCTCGCGCATCAGTTCCTTCAACTCGCTCATCAGCGCATCCGGGGCGACCGTAAACAGCGCGGTCGTCATCACCCGCGAGACCCGTATCTCCCGGATCAGTTCGTGGACCTTGCCGAGGCCGCCGTCTCCTCCCAGGAGACTAAGGAGCGTGAAACGATTTTTCATCGTTGACGGACAATCGGCAGTTTGCCAAGCCCACGCAAACCGGCCCCGAAAAGCAACCCGGCGGTCTCGAACATCGTATAGGCCGACAACACCACGGCGATCCCTAAGTCCTCAGCCAGCGCCAGCGTCTCTGACGAGGGATGCTTACCGCGCACAAACACGATGATCGGCGCTTCGGCCATATCCGCCGTGCGTACAGATTGCGGATTCGTCAACCCGGTGATCAGCAGCATATTGGGTTTGACGAACAGCAGCACGTCGCTCATCAAATCCGAGCAACACGCACTGTGAATCTCGATGTCGACGGGCGCATCAACCAACAATTCCCCTTCGACAACGTCAATGACTCCTTTCAAATTCATACCTTCTCCATTCTTTTTCCCTCATAGAGATGAGGTCATATGTTCCATGCTTTACCGGGACGCATTATACTTGGTAAAACGCAAAACGTAAAACGTGATGCGTGAATTGAATTCACGCATCAGAACTTGTCATCTTCCTTATCTGACCTATAATCAGTCCTGGTTATCCTTTTATCATGCGAGGTCTACGATGGCTAAATTTACCCGCCCAACCGGCACGCTGGATATTCTCCCGGAGGACCAACCCTACTGGGAATACATCCTGGCGTGCGCGGCAACCGTCGCCCGCGATTATGGCTTTGCGCGCATCGACGTCCCGATCTTCGAGACGACCGAGGTTTTCGCGCGCGGCGTCGGCGCCGGCACCGATATTGTCGACAAAGAGATGTACTCGTTCAAAGATAAAGGCGGCAACGACATCACCCTGCGCCCCGAATTCACCGCGGGCGTGATGCGGGCCTACATCGAAAACGGTATGCACGTGCTACCCAAACCGGTCAAACTGTACAGCACCGGGCCGGTCTTTCGCTATGAACGTCCCCAGGCCGGGCGGTATCGCCAGTTGTACCAGTTCAACGCCGAGATCCTCGGCGAGCAAAACCCTCTGGCGGATCTCGAAATTATGCTGATCGCCTGGGATATTTACGCCAGACTGGGATTCACCAACCTTGCCTTTCAGTTGAACACCACCGGCTGTCCCGTGTGTCGTCCCGGCTACATCGAACACTTGCGCGCGCACTATCACGTGCACTACAGCAAGATTTGCGACGACTGCAAAGTGCGCATTGACAAGAATCCGCTGCGCGTGCTGGACTGCAAACGCGAGCAATGTCAGCCGGTGATCGCCAGCGCCCCGAAGATGGTTGACCACGTCTGCGATGACTGCGCCGCACACTTTGCCGAGCTGCGCGCGTACCTGGACGATTTGGGCAAGCCGTACACCCTCAATCACCGGCTCGTGCGCGGCCTGGACTACTACACCAAGACCGTCTTCGAGGTGTGGGCCGAGGGCATCGGCGCGCAGAGCGCCATCTGCGGCGGCGGGCGCTACGATGGGTTAATCGAACTGCTCGGCGGATCGCCCACGCCGGGCGTCGGCTTCGCGGCGGGCATCGAGCGCGCCGTGCTGCTGATGAAGGCACAGAACGTTCCCGTGCCCATCCCGCCGTCGCCGCCGGTCTTCATCGCCTACCTGGGCGATGCGGCGCGGATGCACGCCGTCCGGCTGCTGGCGCAGCTCCACGAGGTGGGCATCGGCGCACAGATCGCGATGAGCGGCAGCCTCAAGTCGCAGTTGCGCCAGGCCGACAAACGCGGTGCGCGTTTCGCCGTCATCATCGGCGAGGACGAAATGGCGCAAGGGCTGGTCACACTGCGCTCTCTCGCGCTTGGGACACAAGAGGCCGTACCTTTCGTCCTACTCGACGACGTGATCCGGCGGCAGATAACGTGATCCGCCATGCACAATGACCACAATGCCATGTCGCAGGAAACATCCATCCACGCTGTCACGGTGATTTACAACCCGCGCGTACCGGCGACCTTACCCATTGCCGAGACCATCGTTGCGTGGCTCGAAAAGCAGAGTTGCCGCGCCTGGCTCTGTTCCCGCGATCAGGACGCCACGGCCTGCCTGCCCTCAGACTTGGTCATCACCCTGGGCGGCGATGGCTCTATCCTCCGGGCGGCGCAGCAAACGGCGCCCACCGGCACGCCTATCCTGGGGATCAATATGGGCCGGGTGGGCTTCCTGACCGAAACGTCGCCTGAAAACTGGCAAACCACCCTCAAACGGGTGCTGGCGGGGGAGGGGTGGATCGAAACGCGCATGATGTTGTGCGTCACCCTGCTGCACCACGGACAGTGCATCGCGCAGGAACACGCGCTCAACGATGCCGTGGTCAGCCGTGGGGCGTTGGCGCGCACCGTGCGGTTGAAGACGTTCATCGATGGCGCGGAACTGACCCGCTACGTAGCCGATGGCCTGATTCTCGCCACACCGACCGGTTCCACGGCGTATGCGTATGCCATCGGCGGCCCCATCCTCCCTCCCTGGCTCGACAATATCCTGCTCATTCCGGCGGCTCCACACCTCAGCCTGGAGCGCCCGCTCGTACTCGGTGCGGATGCCGTCATCGAAGTGGAAGTCAACACCGAGATTCCCGGTATGCTCACTGTCGATGGGCGTATGGAGGGCGAATTGCAAAACGGCGATGTGGTGCGCATCGAACGCAGCCCGCTACAGGCGCGCTTTCTGCGCCTCCGCAATCGCTGCGACTTTTACTGCACGCTGGTCTCGCGCTTGACCCCGCGCAATGGGGAGTAATAAATGGCCAATGACGAATGGCAAACAGCCCATGCTGAAAATGCGGCAGAAGAAACCCCTGACGAGGTTTTGTATTGTAAATGGCATCCCAAAGTGGAGACGGCGCTGCGCTGCTACCAGTGTGGCGCGCCGATCTGCAGCAAATGCGCGCGGCGCACGCCCATCGGCTACATCTGCCCCGACTGCCGGAAAAGCCATACCAAACGTTTCGACAGCAGTAAAAGCTATGACTACGTCATCGCTGGCGTGGTCGCGTTGATTTTAGGCGCCGTAGCCAGCATTATCCCGCTCATCCCGATGTCAGGCTGGTTTATCTTCCTCCTCTCACCATTAGCGGGCACCATCATAGCCGAAGCTGTGTCACGCCTGACCAAACGCCGCTATAGCCGCCATTTGTGGAAGGTCGTGGTTGCCGCCGTCGTGATTGGCAGCCTACCCTTGCTGGTGATCGACGCCTTTGGCGGTATCGGCGCCTTTGTGAGCGGTAGCGCCTGGGGCATCTTCAATGTTTTCTACGCGTTGATTCACCTGCCCCTCGTCATTGGCGCGATTATGCTCCGGTTGCGCCTGCACTAACACGTCGATGGGCCATATCTTACTGCTTACCCCCCAGGTTCCCTATCCGCCACGCCAGGGGACAGCCTTGCGGAACTGGGGCATCCTGCGCGGATTGGCGGCCCGCCATCGCGTGTCGCTGCTTACCTTCGCCGCCCCGGACCAGGAGACAACAGCGCCTGCGCCCCTGGCTGACATCGTCGAGCGCGTCGCCATCATCCCGCAGCCGGCCCGCACCAGCCGCGACCGTCTGCACGACCTGCTCACCACCACCCGCCCCGATCTGACGCTGCGCCTTGAAAGCGCCGCCTTCCGCCAACAACTACAGGCCTGGTTGGACGCCTACCCCTTCGACTGGCTCCAAGTCGAAGGCCTCGAAATGGCCCCCTATCTCGACCTTCTCCCCCCCCGTCTACTGTCTACCGACTACCGTCTACCTTCCATCGCCTTCGACGCCCACAACTGCGAATACCTGCTGCAAAAGCGGGCCGGTTCCGCCGACCTGCGCCGCCCGCGACGGTGGCCCGCCGCGCTTTATTCCGCCGTCCAGTGGCGCAGGCTGCGACGCTACGAAGCCGCCGTCTGCCGCCGCGCCAATCTGGTGATCGCCGTGTCTGAGGCGGATGCAGCGGCCCTACGGCGCATCGTTCCTACGCTCGATCCGCTCGTGATCCCCAACGGCATCACTGTGGCCGAATATGCTGCCTTCACCGACAAGGCCGACCTGCAGCAACCGGCTTTCGTCTTCACCGGCACGATGGACTTCCGGCCCAATGTCGACGGCGCGCTCTGGTTCGCCGCCGAGGTGTGGCCCCGCATCCGCACTGCGCTGCCCGATGCCTGCTGCTACCTCGTGGGCCGCCATCCCCACCGCCGGCTCGACGCACTGCGTGAAACACCTGGCGTCGTCATTACCGGTTCCGTCCCCGATACGCGCCCCTACATCAACGCGGCGACTGTCTACGTCGTACCGCTATTGGTCGGCGGCGGCACGCGCCTCAAGCTGCTCGAAGCCACGTCGATGGGCAAGGCCATCGTCTCCACCACGCTCGGCGCGGAAGGATTCGCCCATCCGGAGGAAGCTATGCAGTTGGCCGACGATCCGGCAGCGTTCGCCGAGGCGTGCATCCACCTGGCACACGATGCCGCCGCACGCGCACAGTTGGAAATGCGCGCCCGCGCCTACGCTCACGCCTACGATTGGGACGTCCTCCTGCCGCCGTTGCTGGCGCGGCTGGACGGCAGCTAGCGGCGCTGTATTGAACTTTTCCCCAACCGGCATAGAATAAACTCATGGGTGCGGAAGATCGGATAGGTCGGCAGACTAACCGAGGTCGGTCCTCTGACCTGGAGCATTACCGTCGCCGTTACGCGGCCTTGAAGCCGGGATGGGAACACGCGACGGCGCGCTTCCAACGGTGGATCGCCGCGCGTCTCACACCCGACAGCCGCGTGCTGGACCTGGGATGCGGGCGCGGGGGTGTCGTTGAGCGGCTTGGCGTGACCGGTCAGTGGTGCGGCTGCGATCCCGATTGGCGCTCGCTCAAGGAGCATCGTACAGCGGGACTGCGGCGCAGCCAGGCGTTCTCCGAGCACTTGCCCTTTGCCGACGCCGCGTTCGACATGGTGATTGCGTCGTGGGTGCTGGAACATCTGCCCCAACCGACAGCAACCTGGCGGGAGATCGCGCGCGTGCTGCATCCGGGTGGGCGGTTCTTCTTTTTGACGCCCAATCGCCGACATCCAATCCCGCGCATGAGTACCTGGCTGGCGCGACTTAAAACCGTACAAGCGCCGCTCGTGACCCTCATCTACCGGCGCGCGGCGGCGGATACCTTCCCGGTGCATTATCGGGCAAATACATTCGAAACGCTGGAACGCCTTGCCGTGCAGACCGGGCTGCGACTGGTCCGGTTGGAGTGGGTCGATGACCCATCCTACTTTGCACTGGCGGACGCTGTCTTCGCTCTGTCCATCTGCCTGGAGACATTGCTCCCGGCAACCTGGCGCGTCCATCTCGTCGGCGAATACACAAAAATATAGGGTGAACTTTACCAACGTTCAACGTATAACCTGTAACTATGTTCAAGGAGGTAGAAAATGCTGGATGATATGGATTTCCTCCTGCCCTTGCTCATTTTTCTTCTGATCGGCATCGTCACGATTACATTCGGGATAGCGTGGATGATTGCTAAGGCGCGCTATCAGAAAAAGCTTGGGGCAGACGAAGCCACGGCTGTCAGCGCGCCGCCTTCCAGTGCAGCTCCGCGCGATGTGCACCTGCTGGCGCTCGACCGGGCACCCGATGGAGCGTGGAGGATCGCCATCAACGGAAAGTACTATTCTAAACTGGAAGCCGTCCCCGATGACGCCGTGCGCCGGGACGTTGTCGCCGGACTGAAGGAAGTGGTAGCCTTTGCCCGCAGCTACGTCCAGAAAGACCAGACGGCGACGAAACCGCCTGCGCCGCCGCCACAACCGGCGCACGCGGCTGCTGCAGCCACGCCATCGGCGCCTGCACCGGTCAGGCCAGAGGACCGCATCCCTCCGGCAGAAAAACCGGTGACATCAGTGCTACCTGCTGCCGTCCCCCCACCTGCATCGTTGCCAGTGGATAAGCTGCGCGGTCTCTTCAAAGGCGAGTCCGTACTCAAGCGTCCTGATGCTGCACCGATGCTTATGCCGACGATCGATCTGGCGCACGAGATCGGCGAGATCGTGGCGGAGATGCAGGCGCAAATCCCCTCCATGGCCCAGCGCACTATCAAGCTACAGAATATAGCCACGGGCGGTGTGCAATTCGTTATCGATGATATGATTTACTTCGACGTGAACGAGATCCCCGACGCCGACGTCCAGGCCCTGATTCGCGCTGCAACGAAGGAGTGGGAGCGTCGTTAAATTCTGCCTGAAATGTGGTATAGTATGGCGGCGGCGGATGCATGCATCCGCCGCCTGTCTTGACTACACAAAAGGAGCGTAACGCCGCTAACATGCAGTATCACATTTGGACAATCGGCTGTCAGATGAACATCGCCGACTCGCAGCGCGTCGCTGCCGGGCTGGAACGGCTCGGCTATGCACCCGCCGAGCGCGCGGAAGACGCCGACGTGATCATCCTCAACACGTGCGTGGTGCGCCAGCAACCGGAAGATAAAGCCGTGGGCCGTCTCAACCAACTGCGGCGCGTCAAGGAACGTCACCCAGAGCGGATTCTGGCGTTGATGGGCTGTATGGTCGGCGTGAAAGAGGCCCCGGCCCTGCAAAAACGTTTCCCCTGGGTCGACGTCTTTCTCCCGCCCTCCGATCCCACCGAGTTGTGGGCGCTGCTTGCCGAGCGCGGCCATCTGGACGAAGCGCAGACGCTGATCGCGGACGCAGCCGCGCGTCGCCTGGCGTTGGGGCGTGTCGACACGATCTTGCCGCCCTCGGAGCAGGAACACATCGTCAGCGCGCACCTGCCCATCGTGCTGGGTTGCTCGCACGCCTGTACGTATTGCGTCATCCCTTACCGGAGAGGCGCAGAGCGCAGCCGCCCGCCGGAGGTGATTCTGGCCGAAGCGCGGCAGATGGCGGCGCAGGGCATCAAGGAGATCACGTTGCTCGGCCAGATCGTGGATCGCTACGGCTACGACCTGCCCGAATTCGACGGCGCGGCGGAGACGCCGCTCGTCACGCTGCTGCGGCAGGTTCACGCGATCGAGGGATTGGAGCGCCTGCGCTTCCTCACCAGCCATCCCAACTGGATGAAGGACGATCTGCTGCGCGCCGTGGCCGAACTGCCCAAAGTTTGCGAACACATCGAAGTGCCCATCCAATCGGGCGACGACGAGGTGCTGGCCCGCATGCGGCGTGGGTACACAGTTGACGACTACCGGCGGCTCGTGGCGCGCATCCGCGAGATCATCCCCGGCGTGTCCATCGCCACCGACATCATCGTGGGGTTTCCCGGCGAAACCGAGGCGCAGTTCCAGCACACCTACGATCTGCTCGCGGAATTGAAGCTGGACAAGGCCCACATCGCGCGCTATTCGGCGCGCCCGCTCACCGTCGCCACGCGCACGATGAACGACGATCTATCCCGCGCGGAGAAAGAGCGCCGCCGCAAGGCGCTGGACGACTTGCAAGCCACCGTGCTAGAGGAACTGAATGCCCGCTATCTCGGGCGGACCGTCGAGGTGCTCGTCGAAGGGCGCAACGCCAAGCAAGATCGCTGGGTCGGACGCACCCGCACCGACCGGCTGGTCTTCTTCCCGGCAGAGGGCGACTGGCGCGGGCGGCTGGCTCGGGTGAAAATCACGTGGACCGGGCCATGGTCGCTCATAGGGGAGAACTTGTCAGCAGATCAAGCAGATTTTCATTCCTAATCCGCTAAATCTGCTCAATCTGCTGAGAAAAATGGGTTACTCCGAAGTGCTATTGCACAGGTTGGTGAACTCTTGAATTAGAAAATCCACCCCAGCATCATAAACACCAGCCGCTCCGCAAAGTTCAGCAAGAAGAAGGCGATCAGCGGGGAAAAATCCAGCCCGCCAAACACCGGCACCACACGGCGGATCGGGGCGAGCAACGGTTCGGTGACGTCCCACAAGAAGCGCATCACGCGACTGGAATAAGGGACGCGGATCCACTCGAAGAGAACCCGCGCGAGCAGCGCCAGGCTATAAAGCTCGAAGGCCAACTGCAGGATGAAGATCAACATCGCGCCGATGCTGCTGAGGGGATCGCCGATCCATACCGGTACCTTGATCGCCAAGTCCAATACCCACACGATCAACGTCCGCCCCACCCAGACAACGATCAATGTCACTGCCAGCGCCCCAATCGTGGAGAGATCGTAGCGGCGGTGGGCGGGGATGCCCAGGATTTTGAAGGCCAGATCAATCACCGGGTCGGTGACCAGCGCAAGAAAGCGCATGAGTGGCTTCTGCGATGAGACACGGAACAGATGCAGCACAAGGCGCAGAATCAAGAGCAGGCCCAACACGCCGAAGATCACATTGAGCACTCTGATAATTGTATTCAAAACCAT
>DYKY01000009.1:42641-47752 GCA_020722365.1 Thermoflexus sp. | reverse complement strand
CGCTGCAAGAGCTGCTCTTCGCCGAGGGTAAGCGCAAGGTCCTCATCGTGTTGCAGGCGATGGACACCGGCGGCAAGGATGGCGTCATTCGCTGGGTCTTTGACCGCGTCAACCCGCAGGGGGTGAAAGTGGCGAGCTTCAAAGCGCCCACATCGGAGGAACTGGCGCATGATTATCTATGGCGCATCCACAAGCACACGCCCGGCAAAGGCGAGATGGTGATCTTCAACCGCAGCCACTACGAGGACGTGCTGGTGGTGCGTGTACACAACCTCGTCCCTCCGGAGATATGGAGCCGCCGTTACGCGCACATCAACGATTTCGAGCGCATGCTGGCGGAAGAGGGGACGACAATCCTCAAGTTTTTCCTCCACATCAGCAAGGATGAGCAGAAAGAGCGCCTTCAGGCGCGGCTGGACGAACCGGACAAGCGTTGGAAGTTCAACGTTGGCGATCTTGGCGAGCGCAAGCTGTGGGATGACTATATCCGCGCCTACGAAACCGTCCTCAGCGAGACCAGCACCGAGTGGGCGCCGTGGTACATTGTTCCTGCCAACCACAAGTGGTACCGCAACCTCGTCATCAGCGACGTGCTTGTGGAGACATTGGAAGGCTTTGATATGCAGTACCCGCAACCGGAGAAGAACCTCGACGAGGTCGTGATCGAGTAGAAGCGTTTTCAACTGCGCCGAACTTTTCGGCCGTAAACTGCATGTAACGATTAGGACAGTGGAGTGATTGCGTGTCTGTTCTTGCTCTAGGGATGTCCCGCCCGGTTGAGGGGCCGTCTATTTGGTCGGCCTTGGTGCGCTGTGTCGCGCGTTGGCTCTTCGCGCTGACCGGTAGCAGCCGGGCGGCTGAGGTCGGCGGCGTCCCGACGGCGGAGTTGATCACGCGGTTTCAACGCGGGCAGCCGCGCGCCTTCGAGGCGCTCTACGACCGCTACAAGGACTACGTTTATCGCGTGGCCTTCTTCGTCAGCCGCAACCGCGAGGAAGCGGAGGACGCGGTGCAGGAGACCTTCCTCGACGTGCTCAAGGCGCTCCCCAACTACGATGTGGACGGCCCGGCGCGCTTCGAGACGTGGCTCTACCGCGTGACGCTCAATCGCGCGCGGATGCGGAGGCGGCGCAAGCAGCCGGCCTCCGCCGAATGGGACGATGTGGAAGAGCAACTGGAGCGCCTGCCGTCGCCTTCGTCCGAGCGCCCGGAGGCGGTGTTCCTGGATGGGGAACGGGCCAGCAGCCTGTGGCGCGCTGTGAATCAATTGCCGGAGGAGCATCGCGTCGTCGTGATGCTGCGTTACCAGCAGGACCTGGCCTACAACGAAATCGCCGAGGTGCTCGGCGTGCGGGAGGGCACGGCGAAATCGCGCTTGTACAATGCACACCGCAAGCTCCAGCAGTTGCTGACGGTTTGATGTTTTTTAATCAGCAGATTTAGCGGATTGAGCAGATTTTTGTTTGCACGAGAAAAAATCTGCTTCATCTGCTCAATCTGCTGACAAGATGAGGGCTATTCAGTGGACGAGAATCATGTTGAGGACGAGTTAATCGCCTATCTCGACGGCGAATTGGACGCGGCGGACCGCGCGCGGGTGGAGGCGCATCTGGCGCGCTGCCCGGCGTGCGCGGCGGCGTTGGAGGAGTTGCGCGTCCTCTCGCGTGACCTGGACGCGACCTTCGGGGCCGCGGTGTCGCCCGTTCGTCTGTCCTACGCCGCTGCCAGCCACATCCGGGACGTGCTGCGCGCCCGGCTGGAGCGCCCGCGCTGGCAGTGGGTATTCTGGCAACGACGCGGTCTCGTCGCACAGGTGGTAATGGCGCTGCTGCTCATCGTCTTTTCGTTCAACACCTATCAGGTTTTCACCCTTCCTGCTGCCCCCGCGCCGCAGGAGACCCTCGTGCTCGGTCAGGACCGCTTTGCGCCGGGAACGGAGGCTGCGCTGCGCGTCATCGTGCGCTCCATGGGTGCCGCGCCCGTCGCCGGAGCGGAGATTGCCGTGCAGTTGGCGTCCCGTGAGGTCTACAAGGGCGTCACCGATGCGAGCGGCAGTACAGACGTGGCTTTCACCGTGCCGGACGACCTTTCGGGCGCGCAGAACCTCGTCGTGGAGACGCGCTCTGCTGCCGGAGAAAGCCGCATCGTCCGCCCGATCCACATTGAGCGGGCTTACAAAATCTACCTCGCGGGCGATAAACCGGCTTATCGCCCGGGCCAGATCCTTCATGCACGCGCCCTCGTGTTGGATGCAACGGATTTCAAACCTGCATCGGGGCGGGGCGTCGTTTTCGAACTGCTGAACGCGGAGGGGCAGCGGGTTGAGCGCCGCGCGGTGCGGGTCTCCGAGTTCGGCGTCGCCGCGCTGGATATAACACTATCCGGCAGCGCTCCGCTTGGCGCTTACACCTTGCGCGCAACGGTGGACGACACAGTCTCCAAGCGCACGATCACCGTGGATACCTATACGCTTCCGGCGTTCAACATGGCGTTGGAGACGGCGCGCGCGTTCTACGCGCCCGGCGATACGGTGCAGGGGACGGTCGAAGCGACGTACTTCTTCGGCAAACCGGTGGCGGGCGGGCAGGTGACGCTGCGGAGTGCTGACGGCGTCCTCGCTGCCGGCGAAACCGACGCGCAAGGCTGTTTCAACTTCGGCTTCACGTTGCCACCCGATGTACCTGCCGCTGCGAGTCTGCTCTTTGAGGTGGATATCGAGGTCATCGATGTCGCCGGGCAGCGCGCCGGATTGCGACACCAGATTCCGGTTGCCCCGGAGCCGATCCTCATCAAGGCGATCCCCGAAAGCGGTCTCCTCAAACCCGGCGTCGAAAACACCGTCTTCGTGATGACGGCCTATCCCGACGGCGCACCTGCGGAGACCACGCTGACCGTCGCCATAAGCGGGCGCGAGTACACCGCTGCCACCTCCTACGGTCTGGCCGAACTGCGCTTTACCCCGACGGCGGGAACCGCCACGCTGGATATCGTCGCGCGGGATGCGGCGAGCGCGGAGGGGCGCGAAATTATCGCTTTGCGCGCCGATAACGCACCGGGCGCGTTGCTGCTGCGCGCCGAGAAGGCCGCGTACACCGTCGGCGACACGTTGCGCCTCGAAGCGCTGCTCGCGGGCGATGCGCGGACCGTCTACCTCGACGTGATCCACGCCCGGCAGACGGCGGCGGTGCTATCTGCGCCGGTCGTCGATGGGCGTGCAACGTTCGCGCTGGACCTCGATAACACGCACGTGGGCGCGCTGGAATTGCGAGCGTACACCCTCTCGCCGGAAGGCGCGCTTACGACGGATACGCGTCTCGTCGTGGTGGATGCGCCGAGCCGGGTTGCCGTGGACGTCGCTGCCGACCGGGAACGCTACTATCCGGGCGAGACGGCGCGTGTGAACATCCAAACTAGCCGGGTGACGGACGGCGTTGCCGCGCCGGTCGAGGCCGCGTTGGGCATTGCTGTGGTGGATGCCTCGGTGTACGCGCTGGACACGCTGCCACCGGGATTCGCCCGCGCCTACTTTCTGTTGGAGCAGTCGATGCTCGAACGGCGGGACACGGCGGGGCTGGATGTGCCTGCGTTGTTGGAATCTGAAGGCGAGGCGCGCGCCGCGCAGGACGTGGCGGCGCAGGCGGCGTGGGCCGGCGCGCCGGTCGCCGATTTCTCGTTGCGCGTTTCCGCCACGACAACGCCGGTCGATGAGGCCGCTCAGGCCCGGCAAACGCTCGCCGGACGCCTGGCGCTGGTGTTGGCGCTGCTGCCGCTGCTGGTGAGCGTCGTTGTGGCGCGCGGGCTGGCGCCGGTGGGCGTTTTGGGGCGCGCGTTACGCCGTTTGGGGTGGGGGCTGTTGGGCGCGGTTATCCTCGCACCGCTGGCGGTAGGGGGCGTTGTGCTGGCGCTCCTGCTGCCGGCGTTTGCCGGCGTGATCCTCGTGGCGTTGTTGAGCTTCGTCCTCGTGTTGGTGGTTATCGTGCTGATCCACGGCTGGCGGCGGCGCGACGTGCGCGTGCAGCTCGTCACAGGACTGCTGGTGGTCTACCTGCTGCTCGGCGGTCTGCTTGTGGTATTGGCGGCGCAGGGCAACGGCCCGGCGGGCTGGCTGCTGTTCATCCTCGTGGCGACTTTCCTGCTGTTGGTCGGCGCGCTGGTGCTCTTGGGACAGGGCCTGATCGTCGAAGGGCGGCGCGCGGTTGGGTGGGTGACGACGGCCCTGGCAATCCTCCTCATCTTCCTGGCGGTGACGCTGCCCGCCGTCCCTGCACTCACCTCCGGTTTGACGCGCGCGTTGGGCAATCCTCTGGTCTACGCCGGGCCTTTGGCGTGGATGTCTGGGTGTGCTATGCCTGCGCCTCAGGCTATTGAGAAAACCGTAGAGGTCGAGAAAGTCATCGAGAAAACAGTCGAGGTCGAGATACCGGTTGAGATCCCTCCAACACCTTCACCGATGCCCACGGCAGTGCCGGAAGCCACGGCGCTGCCGATTCCGGCAGAACCCTACCCGCTGCGCCATATCTTCCCGGAGACGCTCTACTGGGCGCCGGAAGCCCTGACCAGCCCGGATGGCATACTGGCGTTCGACTTGCCATTGGCGGACACGATTACGACGTGGAAGCTGACGGCGCTGGCCTCTACCTGTGACGGTGACCTGGGTGCGGCGACGTATGATCTCGTGGTGTTCCAGGACTTCTTCGTCGAGTTGGCGCTCTCCGATGAGGTTTGCGCGGGTGAACCTTTGACGATCACGGCAACAATCTACAACTTCTTGCCCGAAGCGCAAACCGTCAGCGTGCTGTCTTCGCCGGATACGTGGTACACGCTGCTATCCGAAGCGGAGGCGGCGATGCTACCGGCGGACGGCGTGGCGAGTACTCAGATCGTCATTTGCCCGGAGGAGCGCGGGACGTTCCTCTTCCGGGTGGACGCCGAGGGCGCGCAGATGGGTGACGCGGTCGCAATTGAGGTGATGATTCCGTAAGCTGTGGCCGGTCTCCGACCGCGCCATCGTGGTGTGGCGTGGGCGGGCACGGTCTGGAGACCGGCCCGAGCGGGAAGGTGATGATTCCGTAAGCTGTGGCCGGTCTCCGACCGCGCCATCGTGGTGTGGC
>DYKY01000009.1:39705-42541 GCA_020722365.1 Thermoflexus sp. | reverse complement strand
AGGTGATGATTCCGTAAGCTGTGGCCGGTCTCCGACCGCGCCATCGTGGTGTGGCGTGGGCGGGCACGGTCTGGAGACCGGCCCGAGCGGGATCGAAGCCGTGCAGGGGCGGATGAACTATCTGTTCGACCGGTCATCGTACTTGACAATCACCGTGGAACTCTCACCAGCATTGCCCGATCCGCCTGTTGCTCCAACGCCCACACCGACGCCAACGCCGACGCCAACACCAGCCCCCGAACCCTGGAGCGCGGGCCGTGTGGCTAAAGATGCGGGCAAAACCTTCACGGCGATCCTGCATGTTCTGGTCGAGCTGGCAATCTGGTTGGGCATCGTCGTGCTGCCGTTTGTGCTTCCGCCCATTGCGCTTATCGTTGTCATCCGGCGCTTTTTCAGCCGCAAACGCACGTGATACACTCCTGTGTTATAATAAAGTCCGTTTGGACACCGATAACATAAGGGGATCTGCATTGACGAACTGCATCGCTGCAAACGCGGATGGCGCGGCGGAGTTGGTGCTGCGTCGCGCATCCGAGTTCACGCTCGAAGAGTTGACTCACGCCTATAATCAAACCCGCATCGACTATATCGTGCCCATGCCGATGAACGTGCGCCGTTTGCAGGAGTACGTGCACAATTACGACGTCGATATGGAGCGTTCCGCTGTGGCGACACTGGATGGACATATCTTGGGTATCTCGCTGCTCGGCGTCCGTCCGGGACGCTGCTGGTCCACACGATTGGGCGTGCTGCCGGCCAAGCGCCGCCGGGGTACGGGCGAAGCGTTGATGAGAGACAACATCGCTATGGCGCGGGAATTGGGCGCGGCCTATGTCATTCTCGAGGTCATCAAAGACAACGAACCGGCGCGCAAGCTTTTCGAGAAACTTGGATTTCGTGAACTTCGTGTGCTGTTGATTCTACGACGTCCGCCGGGGTTGCCGCAAGAGGATGTTGCCCCGTATAAGATGGAGCATCTTGGAGCGGATGCGGCAGTCGAACTGCTACACCAACGTCGCGGCACACCTTCCTGGCTAGACGATACGCCATCGCTGATCAACGCCGGCAACTTAGCCGCTTTGCGCGTTGAATTGGCAAACGGGAGTCGAGGCTGGCTGGTCTACCAAAGCACGATCTTCCAGTTGAGCCGTCTGGTCTTGCAAACAGAGGCGGGCGACCCGCGTGAGGTCGCCCGTGTTATGCTCCACGCGTTACACAACGAGTATCCAATCAAGGATACGAATATGGAGAACCTACCCCTTGACGATCCCCACCTACCAGGCTTGCTGGATATGGGCTATTTCGAGTCTTTCCGCCGCATTGAAATGCGCCTTGACTTGTGAAGGATGCAGGATGCAGGATGCAAGATGCAGGATTGTTTTCCTCTTTCGTCTTGCTTCTTGCTTCTTGCCTCTTGCCTCTTTAACTACCACCTGTTCTTGTGGACTTTCCCCGCGTCGTAGCGTTCCACGCGGCCTTTGTGTTCTGCCGGATGGCCAACGGCAATGATACACATCGCTTTGATGTTGTCCGGCACGCCAAACAAAGCAGCCACGCTCGCTGCGCGTTGCTCGTCAGGGTAAACGCCCAACCACACCGTCCCCAGGTTCAGGGCGCGCGCGGCCAGCATGATGTTCTGCGTTGCGGCGGCGCAGTCTTGCTGCCAGAAGTTGGAGACTGCGGGATCGCCGCAAACGACGATCGCCAGCGGCGCTTCCGCGAGCATTTGCGAGTAGGGGTGAACCTTCATAATCGCGTTGAGCTTTGCGCGGTCATCCACGACGATGAAGCTCCACGGTTGGCTGTCGTTTGCCGACGGGGCGTTCATCCCTGCTTCGAGGATCGTTTTGATCTCATCCTCTGTCACCGGTTTGCCGGTATACCTGCGAATACTGCGCCGGGTGAAAATGACTTCTAATGCGTCCATAGGTAACCTCCTGTTTAAGTATCAGCGATTAGCGATCAGCCATCAGCGATCAGCCGTCAACTGTTGTTACCGGCACCCACCATCCACCATCCAAAATCACGCTTCACGAAATGGCACTTCGACGACAGTTGCGGCGATTTCGGCTTCCAGTTCCGCGATACGCGCTTGCAGGGCCGGGATGATGTCCGCCAGCGGGATCAGCTCGCGCTCTTTCCGGTCGCGCCGCTTGACTTCGACGCTGTGCTGTTGCAGTCCCCGCGCGGCTACGGTGACGCGCAGCGGCAGGCCGATGAGGTCCGCGTCGTTGAACTTGACGCCGGGACTGCGGTCGCGGTCATCGAAGAGCACGTCGATGCCGGCGGCCTTTAGCTCGGCGTACAACCGTTCGGCGACGGCGCTGGCCTTGCTATCTGTCGGTCCCAGCGTGAGCAGGTGGACCGCGTACGGTGCGACGGTGATCGGCCAGATCAGGCCGTAGTCGTCGTGGTGCATCTCCGCGACGCAGGCCAGTAGCCGCCCGATGCCGATGTCATACGATCCCATCACCACCGGCTTGAGTTCGCCATCTTGGTCGAGGAAGCGCGCCCCCATCGCCTCGGTGTAGCGCGTGCCAAGCTTGAAGATGTTGCCCACTTCGATGCCGCGTTCGGCCCGCAAGGCGCTTCCGCAAACCGGGCAGGCGTCGCCTTCCTGCGCGGCAGCGATGTCGGCGACGACGTTGGCGGTGTAGTCACGCCCGTAGTTGACGTTGCGCAGGTGATAGCCCACTTCGTTCGCGCCGGCGACCAGGTTGGGCGACGCGACGACGGCGTCATCCACGACGACAATCGCATCGCGCACCCCCAGCGGCGACCCATAGCCCGGCTCCGCCCCAATTGCCCGAATCTCCGCCTCGGTTGCTGGACGCAG
>DYKY01000009.1:0-39605 GCA_020722365.1 Thermoflexus sp. | reverse complement strand
CTCCGCCATCAGAAAGACAGCTTTGGCCGTTTTGGCGGCGGGGATGTCCAGGAAGGCGGTGAGGTCGGCGATGGTGGTCACATTGGGCGTGGCGATCTTCTCGATGGGGCAGGGGGCCTCCTCCGCGGCGGGCGGTTTTTGGAAGCGCGCGACCTGGCGGTTGGCGGCGTAGCCACATCCGCGTGTCGCGGCGCTGTCGCACAGCATCAGCGTATCCTCGCCGATGGGCGTGAGCACCATATACTCGTGCGCCAGCGTGCCGCCCATCATCCCTGTGTCCGCTCCTACGGCGATGGCGTCCAGTCCACAGCGGTGGTAGATGTTGAAATACGCCTGGTAGTGCGCGCGATACTGCTTGTCTAGCCCGGCAGCGTCAACGTCGAGACTGTAGCTGTCTTTCATCGTGAATTCGCGCACGCGGATCAGTCCGGCGCGCGGGCGGGGATCGTCGCGCCACTTGGTCTGGATGTGATAGATGAGGCGCGGCAGTTGGCTGTAGGCGCGGATTTCCTGGCGCACCAGGTCGGCGACGACCTCTTCGTGCGTCATCGCCAGCACCATGTCGCGGTCCGACTTGTCCTTGAAACGTCCCATTTCCGCGCCGATCTGGTACCAGCGCCCGGTTTCCTTCCAGATGTCCGCCGGGTTCACCACCGGCATCGTGATCTCCTGCCCGCCGATGGCGTTCATTTCCTCGCGGATGATGTTCTCGATCTTCGTCATTGACCGTCGTGCCAGTGGCAGATACGTGAAGATGCCCGCTGCCAGTTGGCGGATAAAACCCGCGCGTAGCAATAGCTGGTGGCTGGCAACTTGCGCCTCCGACGGTGCGTCGCGCAAGGTCTGTCCAAAAAGTTGTGTCATTCGCATACGAAACCTCCACGATAAGCGGTCAGCATTCAGCATTCAGCATTCAGCGATCAGCTTTCAGCCTTATTTGGTCTTCTGGCTGATCGCTGAAAGCTGATGGCTGATAGCTGTTTTATAACCACCCGCGCGCGGCGTAGACGACCATGCCGATGTATTCCTTAATCGCCTGGGTTGTCAAGGTGAGGTCCTGACTGCTCGGCAGCAAATTCATCAGTTGGATGCTCAGCTTGGGCTGTGTGTAGTAATCCCATTCGGCCTGCGACACCCAGAAGTCGGTGGGGGCAGGCGTGACGTCGATCTCCGGGTAGGCGAACGTGGCATGGGCGCGCGGCATATGAATGGCCGACGTCACCAGGATAATCGATTTGATGTCGTGAGCTTTCAAGATGTCCAGGCTTGCCTCGGCGTTCTCGTAGGTGTTCCACGAGCCGGGTTCGAGCAATAACGCGGTCTCGGGGACGCCCATCCGCTGAAGCAAACCGGCCATCACCTCGGCTTCGGGGGGGCCGGCTGGCCCGATCCACGGCGCTGCGCCGCCGCTGAGTACGATGATGGGCGCTGCGCCCTGATTGTACAGCCACGCGGCGTACAGCAGTCGGTCGCCAGCCTCGTTGACCTCGGCGGTGGGGCGCGGGTAGCCCGGCGTGCGCGTGGCCCCGCCCAAGACGACGATGGCGTCTGCGCGCGGGATAGTGGATGCCGTGCCCGGCGACGGGGCGTAACGCCATTCCAGCGAGCGTGCCAGCGTCATCGCCACGATGCGATTGCCGCCCAACCACAGCAGCGCCAGCGTGACCGCGATCAGGCGCGTCTGCCATTGCGGGTGTCGCCGTATGACAAGCGTCACGGCCAACAGCACACACGCCATCCCGAGCGGGTAAACGAACAGGGGTAGGAGTTTCGACAGGTAAAAAAGCATAGGGATCAGTAACGAGAAATCAGTAATGCGAAATGCGTGATCAGAAGACGGTCGTGAAGCGGACGAGCGCGGCGGCGAGGGCTGCGCCGACGACGGAGCTGATGAAGTTGACCCAATCGTTGTTGAGCCAGCGCCATCCGCGCAGCAGCGTGTTGGGTGTGCCGTCTGGATCGATCACTTTCTCCGTTTCCTTCTCGCGTTTCGTTGAGTAGTAAATGGCTTGCACCGTCGCGCCGAGCAGGCTGTCGCATAGCGAACCGGCCAATCCGGCGAGCGCGGCGATGAGGGGCAATAGGGTGCAGTTTCCCGGATAGACGAGGCATGATAGCGGGTGTAAAAGCACGTGCGGCGTGTGGCGGATCAAACTTTCCGCGTAGAGGAAGAGCGCGCCTGCCAGCCCGATAACAGCCCCACCGGCCAGCGTCGCCAGCGTCCCTTGCAGCGAGACGCCGCCGGACGTTCCCGCCTCCACAGGCTTGCCGGTGGTGATGAGGCGCGGTGGGCGCTTGCTGAGCACGCCTAGTTCGGTGGCCCAGGTGTCCGCGTTGACGGTTGCCAGCGCACCGACGAAAGCGAACCACAGGAGCGGCTGCCCCGTGAGCCAGTAAGCGATGGCGATCAACGCGCCCGCGCCGCCGTTTGCCAGCGCCTGCGCCAGGTCGCGCCGCGAGCCTTTGGCAAACTTTTCAGCCAACCTTTCTTTCGTTGCCTCTTTGTACTTCGAGAGCAGGCTGGATAAGACGAAAAACGTGATGAGTAGCAGTCCCCACGGCCATCCGCCTAAGCCGAAGATCGCCGTGCCCGTGAGGATCGCGCCGGCGACACCGCTGATGGAGAGCGCCTTCCGGTTGTAGGCTGCCCAGCCGATAGCGGCGCTGATGATAAAACCCAGGCCAAGTTGTAAAATAGGTATGCGCATAATCGCTCCGGAAATAGTCTTGTAGTCGTTAGTCTTGTAGTCAGTTCGCACATTCACATGTAGTTTTTAGCCAGTGCGCGTAGCCATAAGAGTGCTCTGCATCCAGGTAAGGGATGGTGTCGCCGCGCAGCGTGTGCTGGGCGACGCGCGTGAACGTCGTGTGCAACGTCGCTTCCGGGCCGAACGTCTCGAAGGCCAGACTCCACCACGGCTCACCATGCAAGGTGACCTCCGCCAATTCGATGTTGCAGCCTTGTGTGATCATCTCCGTACCGGTAAGGGCGACGATTTCCCCGTCGTCAGTGACAAGATACCGCCGCAGTCGACGCGCTTTGCGGATGGCAATCCAGCCGATATTGCCGATTCCACTGCCGATGTCGTTGACGCCGAAACTCCATTTGCGCCAACCTTCGACCAGACCGTGGACGCGCTCGTGCAGGTGTTCCACGCCGTATTGTGCTGCACGCTGCTTGATCTCGACCCGGCCCTCACGCAGCTTGATGCCGAGATCATCGGTGTTTGCCAACCGTAGATAATAGTCGATGCGCGTGGGCTGCGCTTCCGGTGCGCATTCGCCGTAGTGATACCAGGCCAGCACATCGGATGGGATGGCGCCGGGATAAAACCAGCGCGTTTCGACGGTGGGGAACATCAGCCGCCCAACAGTGCGGTGAGGATGAAGAGCGCCAGCCCGGTGAGCAGGGGGACGCTGAGGTTGTCGGTTCCGGCAGGCGAAAAGGCTTCGGCGGTTGTGGCGACGGCCGTCCCGACCACAGTTAGCAGCAAGACGCTCCCCAAGCGCAAGTCCATCGAATTTGGGCTGAGCGCAGACCCCGGCAGCCACAGCAGCGTGAGAAAAATGGTGACGAAAGCTCCTATTGCCATCGCGATGGAGCCTTCCCGGCTGCGATTGTGCCCGAACGTGGTGTAGGGGTTTTTGCCGTACTTTTTCCCGATGATGCTGGCCAGGCCGTCGCCCCACGTCATCGCCATCACTGCCGCCGCCGCAATGGGGACGCGATCCGGCGCGCCGCCGGTCCGCCACAACAACGCGAACAGGATGGTGATCGAAATTGCGAAGTAGACCGTGCCGGGTGAGGAATCGACCGCGTCCATCGCCTTAAAGATTTGGAAGCGATAGAAGACAAAGTTGAGCACGATGAACGTCGCAAAGGGAATAATGCCGATGGTCCACGTGTCGAACAGCGCCAGAATCCCCCAAATCCACATCCCCGCGCCGATGTGGATGATCTTGCGCGTGAACGCCTGCGGCCACTTGAGCCGCTTGCCGATGGCCTCGACGATGAACAGCAGGCCGAAAGCGTACAGATACGAAGCGATCAATCCGATGATATCATTTTTGGTCATAGTCACCCCCTCGCTTGCGCAAGAGTTTACCTTTCCTTACCGGATTTGCAAGCTAATCGCCTGCTCCAAATCCGCCACAATATCCTCCACATCCTCCAACCCCACCGCCAGCCGCACCAGGCCATCGCTGATGCCAGACGCAAGCCGTGTTTCGCGCGGGACGCTGCGGTGCGTGGTGCTGGCGGGGTGGGTGATGAGCGTGCGCACATCCCCCAGGCTGACGGTGAGCGCGCAGAGCTTGATCCGGTTGAGCAACCGCGCCCCCGCCTCCACGCCGCCCTTCAGCTCGAAGACGACGACGCCCCCGCCGCCGCCCGGCATTTGCCGCTGCGCCAGGTCGTATTGCGGGTGCGCCGGATGCCAGGGATAGCGCACCCAGGCCACTGCCGGATGCTCGTGCAGCCACTCGGCGACGCGCAGGCTGTTGGCGTTATGGCGTTCCATGCGCAGCGGCAGGGTGGTGATCCCCCGCGCGATGAGCCACGCATTGAACGGGCTGATGCAGCCGCCGAAGTTGCGCACTGGTCCCTGCAGCACGCGCTTGACGAAGTCCGCCGGTCCTGCCACCACACCGCCCATGGCATCGCCGTGCCCGCCGAGGAACTTGGTCGCCGAATGGACGACGACGTCGACGCCCAGGTCGATGGGCCGCTGGTTCACCGGTGTGGCGAAGGTGTTGTCGATGATCGTGAGAATGTCGCGTGCCTGCGCGATCTCCGCGATGGCGGCGATGTCGTTGAGCGCCAGGGTGGGGTTCCCCGGCGTCTCCAGGTAGATGGCGCGGGTTTCCGGGCGGATGGCGGCCTCGAAAGCCGCCGGGTCGGTCGCCTCGGCGAGCGTCGTTTCCACGCCGAAGCGCGGCAGGTCTTTGGTGACGAAGTGGTACGTGCCGCTATATAGTCCCGTCGTGGCGACAATGTGGTTTGGGCCGTCGCCTTGCAACGCGGCGAGCAACGCGCTGCTGACCGCGGCCATGCCGGAAGCTGTCGCCACGGCCTTCTCCGTGCCTTCCAGCGCCGCGACTTTGCGTTCCAGCACTTCGATCGTCGGATTGCCCCAGCGCGTGTAGATGGGCTGCTCTTCTGTCTCGAAGGCGCGCGCGGCTTCCTCGGCGCTCTCGAAAAGGTACGTGTTCGCCATGTGGATTGTTGGCGTCACATCGCGCGGCGCCAGTTCCATTCCGGTGTGGATAGCGGTCGTGTGTATGCCTCGTTTCATGTTTATCCTCAGTCGTCAGTCTGGTAGTCGTTAGTCCAGAGTTTAGAGTTGAAAGTTGCCCAATTCTCAGTTACCAATCATCCAATCTCAGTTACCAATCACCCAGTCTCCAAGTCCAGCAGTTTTTCCTGGGATGCCAGCGCGACGATTCCGTCGTCAGGTTCAAGAATGTATGTGGGATCGGGTGGAATGTGAATTTCATCCCCCCGGATGTGCAACAGGATGGTCAGATTTTCCTCATGTGTGAGATCGGCGATGGCGGCGCCGTCCAGGCGGGAGTTGGCCCCAACGGTGAGGTGCGCGATACTTTGCGGGGTACCAAACTGCGCGCCGCTGACGGTCACGGGCTGGACGATGTGCATATTGAGCGCCTCTGCGACGAAGAGCGGCGCGGCGATGGCCGAGGTGCTGTAGACCGCGTCGATGGCAAAAGCGCGTTGGAGTTGTTCGCCCAACGACTCCTCGAAGATGCGCATGACTACCCGCAGCCCGGGAACAAGCTCGCGGGCGCGCAGCAGCGTCTCGAAGTTGACCATGTCGTTTTCGCTACAGGCAATCAGCGCCGCTGCCGTCTGTACGCCGGCCTGTTCCAACACCGCATGCTGCCGGAAATCACCGTAGACGACGGGAACGCCGTGCGCGTGCAGGTGTTCCGCCAGTGCTTCCGGCGCGAAGTTGAGCGCGATAACGCGCTGCTGCAGCGCCAGCAGGGCGTTGACCACGCGGTAGCCGGTGTGCTGAAGGCCGCATACAAGAATCGGCCCGGTGGTAGATTCGGCCCGGTGCCGGCGCGCCAGTTCACCTGCACGCTCCATTTCGGCGAAGATAAACAGCGTGTCGCCAGCTTGTAGCGTTGTCTCATCTCCCGGCTCGACGTATATCTGCCCGTTGTGTTCCAGGCAGGCGATCGTCACGTCATAAACATCGGACGTTGTACCGAGCCGTGTTCCAACCAGTCGTGACGTTGCATCCAGCGTGAGTCGGGCCAGAAAGTAGGTGCGGCCTTTGAGATCGAAAGTTTCCAGCACTTCCATACCGATCGCTGCGTGCGCGAAGGCCGCCGCTGCTACCGCCGAGCGGCTGATGATAGCCTTCACGTCAAAGGCCTTCTGAATCTCGTCGGCGATGCTATCTTCAAAGAGTCGCAGCACGATACGCGCCTGCGGATTCAATTCGCGGACGTGGAAGACGGCCTCAATGTTCACAAGGTCTTGATTGGTGCAGGCCAGCACCGCCTGCGCGCGGGCGACCCCGGCGCGTTGCAAGACATCTTTGTTGTGAATATCTCCGGCGATGAAAGGCATATCGCGTTCGATGAGGGCCGTCACCAACGGCGACGTCGTCATGTCGATGCCAACGACCGGCTGCCCCAGGTCAAGGAGCTGGTTGGCGACGCGATAGCCTACGCGCCCCAGGCCGCAGACGACGATGGGGCGCTCGACCGTCGCTGCCAGCGCTTCTTGCCATGCCTGCCCGCGCTCGCCGCGCACGAAGAAGATGCGTAGGATATTGAGGATGTTGACCCCAAACGCTAGCAGCAACGGGATGCCGATGAGCGGCACGATGACGAAGTAGAGGTCGAGTACGGGGCTTTCCGGCATATCGGCGAACGTGACCTGGAATGCGATCATATTCAGCACGGCATATACCGACTTGACGTAGGTGATTGGGATGCCGCCGGGTATGAGATTGTGGTTGTAGGTCTCCTCGAAGAGTACGGCGGTGAGCACAATGCCTACGATCAGCACGGCGCTCACCTTCCACGGGAACAGGCGCGCGAGCACCCGCAAGTCTTGGCGGAACTGCTGCCACCAGCGAGCGCCCGTTTTTTGACGGTGTTGTGTGCGTGTTTTCATTTATCTCATAGTGTACTCAGACTTTCCAACTGTGCAACCTGGTTACGTCGCCATTCCCTTTTTCTGCGCGTAGTACGTGTAGTCGCCTGCGTATTCCGTCAGACTGCCGTCCTCAAGCTCGACGATGCGGTCGGCGATGCGGTTGAGGAAGTAGCGATCGTGCGAGATAACGAGCACGGTTCCCTCGAATTCCTCAAGCGCCTGTTCCAGCACCTCGCACGACGGCAGATCGAGGTTGTTCGTCGGCTCGTCGAGCAGCAGAAAGTTGGCGTCGGACAACATCAGCTTGGCGAGTTGCAGGCGGCTGCGCTCCCCGCCGGAGAGCGTGGACACCGTGTCCCGCGTCCGCTGGTACGGGAAGAGAAAACGCCGCAGGAAGTTCACCGCCGCGTGCTCCGACATCGACTTCGCGTCCCAGATTTCCTCGATGAGCGTGCGTTGTGGATCGAGTGTCTCGTGCTGTTGCGCATAGTAGCCGATCCGCACGCTGGGGCCGATCTTGATGACACCATTCGTCGGCTCGTCCTGTCCCAGGATGCAGCGGAAGAGCACGCTCTTGCCGCTCCCGTTCGCGCCGATCAGCCCCACGCGTTCTCCGCGCCAGATCAGCAGATTCAGACCGAGCAGCACGATCTTGTCTTCCGTCTCCGTGCCGCGCGGCGCGAAAATCTTGTCGAGGTTGGTGATGTCCAGCACTTTGTTCGAGCCGCGCCAGCCGTTCAGTTCCAGCCCCATTTTCTCGCGCTCGAAGATGGGCTTTTCGATCTTGTCCATGCGGTCGAGCATTTTCTGGCGCGAGCGGGCCTGGCGGATGTGGCGCTCGTCGATGACGATGCTGGCCCAGTACTCGAAGCGCGCAATCGCCGCCTCGATGCGGGTGATCTCTTTTTGCTGCGCGGCGTAGAGCTGCTGCTGGCGCAGCAGGCGCAACTGTTTTTCGGTCGAATAGGCCGAGTAGTTGCCCTGGTAGAGCGTGAGTTTGCGGTCCTCGATTTCGGCGATGGAATCCGCGACTTCGTCCAGCAGATAGCGGTCGTGCGAGACGATGATGACCGTCCCCGGAAAATGGTTGATGAAGCGTTCCAAGTAGACCTTGCCCGCCAGGTCGAGATGATTGTCGGGTTCGTCGAGCAGCAATAAATCGCACTGGATGGCGAGTAGTTGCGCCAGCCCGAGCATTTTCTTCTGCCCGCCGGAGATCACCGCCACGGCTTTGTCGAAATCGGCCTCGGCAAAGCCGACGGTTTGCAGCGCCTGTTTGACGTTGCTCTCGTAGCGATAGCCGTCCAATTGCTCGAAGGCTTCTTGCGCGCGGGTATGGGCCACCAGCACGCGCGCAAACTCGCGCTCGTCCGCGTAGACGGCGGGGTCGCCCATGCGCGTCTCCAGGCGGCGCATTTCGGCCTCGAGGCGGTGGATGTCGGCGTTGGCGCTCAGGGCTGCCTCCCACACCGTCGCCGGGCCACCATCTTCGATGGGGACGAAGCGTGGTTCCTGCGCAAGGTAGCCGATGCGCGTCTTGTGCCGGACAAGGTAACCGCTGTCGGGCTGCAATTCCCCCGCAATCAGCCGCAGCAGCGTGGACTTCCCTACGCCGTTCGGGCCGACCAGGCCGATCTTCTGCCCGGCCTGAATCTCCCACGTGATGGTGTCCAAAACCAGCAACGGTCCGTGGTGATAGGTGACTTTATCGACGTTGACGATGATCTGACTCATTTTCTCCCTCCTGGATTAGCAAGCCGTGGAAGTCTCGCGTGCGTGTGCAGGAAAGAGATTAGGAGAAAACAAAAAGCCGCAGACGCGAGCGCGCCCACGGCTCTGAACTGATTAACAAATGAAATGCAAGTGTTGTTCGCAGGCGCACCTAAAGCCGGTGCGCTGCGCTAAAACAGACGACGCCTCGTAGCATCAAAGCTGATTGTCCAATCGAAAAGCGAATCATCGTTTTTTACCTGCCTTTACGGACGAGATTATACCACGAATTTCAGAATCAGCGAATGGGCGAATGAGCGAATGGGCGAATCAGCGAATGGGTGAATCAGCGAATGAGGTGTATCGGCTATTGTTTGTCTCTTGCTTCCTGCCTCTTGCCTCTTGCCTCCTGCCTCTCCTTCAGGTACAATGACGGTGATGACACATTGCCATGAATTTTTTACGCAAAACTGGCCCTTGCTACAGCAGGCAGCGTTGTATCGCCCTGATCCGAATCCCACGTTCGGCAATCCGGCGTTCGAGGCGGCGAGTTTCCGCGCGCTGATCGTGCGGCTGTCGCCTTTCCGCGACGTGGACCGCTCGACGCCGCACCTGTTCCTCTTCCAGGCAGTGCGTCGTGCGTTGCCGGAAGCCTATATCGACATGGCTTTCTTTCCGCCGCAGTACGACCGCGAGCAGTTGTTGGCGGCAGGCGTGCCGCTGCTCGTGGGGACACAGTCCTGGCGCGGCATTGAGGATTTCGATGCGGTGTTGATCTCCAACGCCTATACGTTGGAATTGATCAACTTGCCGTATCTGCTGCATCATTCCGGTGTGCCGTTACTCGCCAGCGAGCGGGATTCGCGCTATCCTCCGCTCATCCTCGGTGGCTCCAACGCGATGGCGGCGCAGGCGATTGTCACGGAGACAGGCGATTGCGTGGCGGACGCGCTCTTCTTCGGCGAAGGGGAGCGCGAGGTGGAGACACTGGCCTGCATGCTCGGCGAGAACGCGCTGCTTCCCAAGCGTGAGCGTCTGCTGCGCGCAGCCGGGACGGTGACCGGCCTGTGGGTCGCCAACGGACCGTCCGATCAACAGGTAAAAAAGGCGGTGTGCGCCGATCCGTCGGGGGGCGATTTGCTGACCGTGTATCCTCTGCTGGATAGCTCTGAAGCGGCGACGGCGAAGTTACAGGTGAACTACGGCTGTCCGGCGTTCTGTACGTTCTGTTTCGAGGGGTATGAGCGTAAACCCTACCGTGAATTGCCGCAAGAGGCGATCCTCGCGGCGGCGCGTCAGATCAAGCAGCAGCAGGGGCCGGACGAAGTCGATCTCTACAGTTTCAACTTCAACACCCACCAGGACATTCTGGCGCTGCTCCTGGCGCTTAACCGACTGTTTGACCGTGTGAGCTTCAAGAGCCAGCGCGTGGACGTGTTGGCGACGTTGCCGGGCTTGCTGGAGGCGGAGGTGACCGCCGACAAGCGCAGTTTCACGCTCGGCGTCGAGGGCGTCAGCCGGCGGATGCGCGCTTTCCTTCACAAGAGCCTTGCGGACGCCGAAATCGAGAGCGTGCTGGCGCGTCTGCTGCGCCGGAAGATCCGCGAGATCAAGCTGTTCTACATCCTCACCGGCCACGAAACAGAGGCCGATCTGGACGAATTCCGCGCTTTCGTGAGCCGTCTGAAGGCCATGCACCAACGCGCCAATCGCGGCGTGCGGATCATTTTCAGCTTTGGGCTGTTGGTGCGGATGCCGTTCACGCCGCTGCGTCACGACCGGCTGTTCCTCGACGAGGCAGAATGGCGGCAGGTGATCGGCCCGGCGAAGTCGGCGTGTGAGACCAACGGTTTCGAGTTCCGCCTGGCGGCGCCGTGGGACGAGTACGCGGCCTCGCAGGTGCTCGCCTTGGGTGGGCACTGGCTGCACGCGCCGGTTCTGGACCTGGCGCGGGAAGGGCATTTTTACGACATCGTGCTTACGCCCGGTTATTGGGACGCGCTGCGGGCGTGGATGGAAGAGCGCGGACAATGGAATGGGGCTTTCCTGGGCGAAAAGGGGCCGGACTACGCTTTCGCAATGGACTTTGTTCGCTCGGACGTGACGCCGCGTTTTCTTTACAACCAATACCAACAGGCGCTTGCGGGCGAGGATGCGGGCTACTGCCTGGGAAGCCGATGTCTCGCGTGCGGCGCGTGTACCGACGCCGAGCAGCGGGCCGCGATTATCGGACACGCGATGCGGCACCCCGGCGGAGCGTACCGGCGCGAATTGGAGGACGTGATGCGTACCAAATGGCGGCTCAAGCCGGTCTACGCGCGTTTCCGGCTGCCGCCGGAAGTCGCGGGCCGCGATCCCGCCTGGCTCAACGCCTGGGTGATGCGCGCTTTGCTGGCGCAGTATCCCGACCTGCTCGACAACCTGCTTTCGGTAGAAGAAAGCCTTTTCACCACAAAAGACAACCGCCGCCGCTTTGCTAACCTTCACGGCGAGACGGTCTTCGCTCTCAAGGCATGGGACGTAACGAAATTGGCCGAAACGCTAAAGAACGAAGCTTCTTCCCCCCGTCTACCGTTTGCTGTCTACCGTCTACCCTTCTTGGGATGGATCGATACCTTTGAGCCAGGAACCTTCACTCGAATGGAACTGGCCCTCACCTTGCCAACGGCACATTTCCCGGATGCCGGGTCGCACCTGCGCCGCTTCCTGCACGCGGCCTACGCGCCGGTCAACGTTCGCAGGGTGGGGGAGGGCTACGTCTTCGACGTGACCGAAAAGGCGTTGAAGAAGAAGCTGCTTTTCGAGGGCGAATTCAACCAGGATGAAACAACCTTCACAGCGCGGCTAGTCGTCGGCCCGAAATTCGAACTTCTGGATTACCTGCGTTCCTTCCCGGAGCCGGAACGGTGGCGGCAAGCAAGTGTGGAGGTTATTCGGCTTTGGTATTAGGCGTTCGGGCGTCATATTCGGATGCCTTCGCGGTGGATATTCAAGAATAGAGGACTTTTCTCAGTGCGAAATCGTTCTGCTGAGACGAAGGTGCAAGAGATGACGGCGTTGTGTTCCAGTGATAGGTCGGCAGTGAAATCTCCCACACGGGCGATTTCCTCTCCGGGCCGGACCGGGCCTTGTAATACAACCAGAACGTCTATATCCGATCCGGGTATCGCGTCGCCGCGAGCATACGAGCCGAACAGCACGACATCCACCAACCGCTTGCCGTAGAGTTGGTACAGATAATGCCGCAGTTGCGGCAAGAGGGCTATAGGAAGAGCTTGTGCTGATAGTTTTGTGCGCTTTTTCATCGTTTAACAGTGTTGCTGGTTTGGATTGATGCTTTAAGTATAGTTTTCTATCACGATAAGTCAATGATGAACCGATACCTTATTCCGGCACGTGAGACACGCATTGAAATTATCGTCGTCAACTCGCGCTTTATTGCGACGGCAGCGCCGGCCTTCAGCGTGGACGAGGCGAAGGCGTTTGTGGTACGCATCCGGGCCGAGTTCGTCGATGCGACGCACAACGTTCCGGCGTTTGTGGTGGGGCACGGCAGTTCGGTGATCGCGCATTGCAGCGACGACGGCGAACCTTCCGGGACGGCGGGCCGTCCGGCGCTGGCGGTGTTGCAAGGCAGCGGCCTGGGTGACGCGGCGGTGGTCGTGACGCGCTACTTCGGTGGGACGAAGCTCGGTACGGGCGGCCTGGTGCGGGCGTACAGTGAAGCGGTCCGCGAGGTCCTGCGCGTCTTGCCCCTCGCGGAGCGCGTTCCCACGCATACCGTCATGCTCGCCGTCCCGTACAACCTGTTCGAGCCGGCGCGCTTGCTCGTGGCTCAACATCGCGGCGAAATCCTGGACGAGGACTTTGCCGGCGACGTGACATTGACTGCGCGCTTCGCCGTGGAGCATTTCCCGGCGTTCCAGGCGGCGCTACAGGAGCTTTCCGCCGGGCGGGTGACGGCGGAGATCGTCGAGACCGACGAGGCGACGATTATGCCCGTCGAAAGACGTCTGTCGGTGTAGGGTTTGCCGACACGAATCAGGGAGCGAATAAACGAATTCAAGCCAATCCGCCACCCATTCATAGTCAAAGCGGCGTGTCCGATCGAACACGCCGCTTTGCTCGCGCGTTACAGGGGGTTCATCAGCTCAATACCCAGGTGACGATGGTGACGATAGCCAGAATGGCTAGAATAAGCAGGATCAGACTGATAAACCAGTTTCCCAGCATGCTCGTAATCAACGCTAAAAGCGTCAGCGGCCCAAGGCTGAGGGCCAGATAGTCGACCGGGCGCAGATCCTTGCGTTGGGCTTCCGTGCCGCGTAGCCAGAGGACCGCGCCTGCCACTATCCACAGCACGCTGAGCACGACGGTGGCGATAGTAATCTGAGTTCCGCTGCCAAAGGGCAGCTTGACCACCAGTACGCCGCAACTTCCGCTGCGCGGCGGAAGTGCTCCGTTGCGTTGAACGTGGAGGCGGACAAGGATGAACCGTCCCCATGCTGCGTCTTCGGGCGCGATTGTCCACTGGAGTGTGCGTTCCTCGCCGGGTTGGAGATCGATGCGGTTGCGTTCTTCCCGCATCAAAATGACGAATCCGTGGCTGATATGCGCGTCGATCGTACGTCGAATCGCCCATTCTGCAGGATTGGCAAAGGTTGCCGTGACCGTGCCGGTTTCTTCCCGGTTTAGGAGGACGGGACATTTCAGACTTTCGAGTTTGAGTGCGCTCGTATCGGTAGGGGCGTCGAACAAACTCGCTTCGAAATCCGCCCAGGTCACAAATGCAGCGAAGAACGTCCCCAAAAGAACGCCGGCGAAGAAAACATATAGCCCCAACGTGCGATGCCATCGCTTTGGGTTCTTGAACATACTTCACCTCATACGGGACTCTCTTGAGTTAGTGTTCTTGGTATTTACACCCGCCGCCACATCATCCGGTTCTCTGCTATTTCTACTGCTGCTTCTCCTGCTATCTGAAGCGACGTCAATGCAGCGTGAATCGTCGTCAGCGCCAGAAGGAAAAATTGTGGTGCAGCAAAGGTGACGCCGTAGCGCGCGGCGACATCGTGTAGCACGTCGTGCGCTTCCTGCGGCGTTGTCAGGCTCTCCCACACCCACGTGCGAATCTCTCGCAAGCGAGCGGCGTTGCGCTCGGCCAACGACGCAATGTCCTGTAACGGCTCGCCATGCCCGGGGACGTACCAGGTATAGTGCAGGGTGGAAAAGCGTTCCAACGTCGCCAGCCATGCATCCATGTCCGCGCAGAAGAGGATTGGATGGCGTTCCAGGGTCTCGTCAGGAAAGACGCCGTCCCCGCAATAGCAGGTGTCGCCCGCGCCAACGCCGATCTGTTGCGGCGCGTGTCCCGGCAGGGGGATGATGTCCAGTGGTATCCCTGCGATCTCCTGCGGGCCTGTTTCCAGCGGTGTAATCGACTTCACCCCCTGGCGCGCCAGCGTGAACTTCCCCTGCAACTCGGTGATGGGAGCCGCGCCGCTATAGAGGAACAATGGCTCCAAGAGCGGCTGCACCGCAAAGACGGCCTCCAACGGCGGCGCGTAGACCGGGATGCCGGCCTGCTGCGCCAACCACCCGGCCCCGCCGAAGTGATCTGCGTGTCCGTGGGTGATGACGAGAGCCGCAACTTTCGCGCCTGTCCCTTCCGCCGCGCGCAATGCCTTCTTCGCCGCGTCTTTGTCCAATCCCGCGTCGACGATCACTGCGCGCCCTTCCCGGACGATGACGCCGATATTCGAACCGCCCGTCAGGGCAAAATTCCCGTTGCCTAGCTCATGCCACTGTGTTGCCACAGACTTACCCCAGGTTGTGAATGTGCGCCTGCAACTCGCGCCCCGCAAATTTGATGTAACGATCGGGGATGATCTCCGCCATCTCCTCTTCGGTGAGGCGGATGCGCAGGATATCAAGTGCGTCCTCGGGCGATTGGCCCCAGGAAAGCTTCTGCTTGCCGTTTTTCATCTCGAACAGGTACATTGTATGAGGATGGGTAAAGCTGCTCATGCTTTCGTCAATGCCTCCGTGTAAACGCCCGGTTTCTGCCGATCCAACGGGGAGAGTCCCCGGTTGACTTCGTCGTTGTACTTTCCGGCTAAAAGATCGCGGTAGAAGGCATAATCGACGCCCTTGACTTTCTCGTCGCCGGGGAAACGGTGATAGTTCTCCTTCGACATCAGGCTCTTGCCCTCGGCGATGAGCTGATAGCCCAGGGCCGATCCCGGATACGGCGCGTAGTACGAGAATGAGGGCAGAACGTAGCGCATCGACTTGACCATGCGCATCGTCTTGAATGCATCTTCGGGCGTCTCGCCGGGGATGCCGAGGATGATGTTGGCCCACAGTCGCGGCGGTTTGCGTCCCTTGCGCTCGAATTCCTCGCCCAACTTGTTGACCAGATCGATGGCGAAGTAGTTATCCTCTTCGGTACACTCTTTGTTGAGCAGGCGCAGGATGCGGTCGCTGCCCGACTCGAACCCGATGGAGATAAGGTCCCAGTTCGTCTCGCGCACCAGCGCCTCGAAGAGGTCGGGCCACTGGCGCACTGTGTCTGCGCGACCGGCGGCCCAGTAGGACCACAGCTTGTTCGCCTTGCGCGGGTATTCCTCGAGCCATTCTTTCAGCCAGGCCGGGTTTTGGAAGAACATCGAGTCGTGGATCACGACCGAGCCGACGGTGTAATGGTCGTCGAGGTAGTTCAGCTCGTCGATGGTCATCTCGACTGGCTTGCGTCCCATGTGGGGGATGTAGGAGCTTTCGTTGCAGAAGACGCATTGCCAGGGGCACACCCGGCTGGTGAGCATTGTCGCGACCGGCGGCGGCCCCCAGCCGCACGCGGGTTCGAGCGGCCAGTTGAAGGTGCGGCGCAGGCGGCGATGTGGCTGCGGCCAGAGCGTGCGGTCGATCATCGGCCACTCGGCCATCGAGCGCGCCCCTACGCCTTCGACGACGCGGGGAAATGCTTGCGGGTCTTTGACCAGATCGACGATAATCTTCTCGCCTGCTCCCTTGCAGATTCGGTCAAACTCCGGCACTTCGAGCATCTCATCGGTGGCGACCGTCGCGTGCATACCGCCGGTCAACACCACGCCGTTGGGGTTGATTTGCTTGAAGAGCTGTGCGGCCTTGCGGGCTACCGGGAACGTATAGCTGCGCACGTTCATAATCATCATCTCGTAGCCCGGCAATTGTTTTTCCAGTTGCGACCACGCCGTAATCAGCCGCGTCGAAAGAATGTCGGTCATGATGCCGTTTTGGTGCATAATCGTGCGCAGTAAGCCCAGCCCGTGATCTTGCCATTGCTCGTGCGGCCCGTTGGGGTTCACCAGATCGCCCAGATCGCCCAGGTCGAGCCACAGGATCTTGGATTGCTCGCGCTGCGAGTCGTCACGCTTGCGTTTCAAGAAACTGAACATTGTCACTCCTAAAGATGATTTCAGGTTGCACGTTACGGCTGTAGCGAGGCCATTCTAACGCCAAAACCGTGCTTTGCAAGGATTACCGCCGACCACGAATCATTTTGTTCCACTCACCTGCCCCGGCGACGGCTGGTAACTGATGTAGAAATCGCGCGAGCAGTCGTCGCGGTCGTACTCGGGTGGGTAGCGTTTCAGCGAGGCATTCCACGGGAAAGTGCTGCCCGGATCCATCGGGAAGGGGATGACACCCGCGCGCGGTGCGCCAGCCCATGCAACGCTGTCATCGATGGCGGCTACCGCATCCAGGAGCAGCACCTCATCGGTGACATTGCCTAACGCTATGCCGAAGCCCTCCCAAGCCCCGGCGGGAAGCATGTCGGGCACCATTGGATCGCAGCTTGTCCACTCGTAGGTGGGGTTGAAGCCGTAACTTGCGGCGAACTCCGTCGCGCACGCTGCCACGACGATGACTTGCTTTGACAAAAGCTGCGCCCCTGCCGGGAACGTGTATCGCCCGTCGCCGTAATCGCCAATGTTCAGCGCGTCGCCGATGCTCCAGCCGCTCAGATCGACGGTTTCATAGCCGGGGTGGTAAATCTCGAACCATTCTTTGCCGGTGTCCTCGCCATCAGGATTGACGAGGATTTCGGTAATGAGTGGATAGGTGACCGGCGGGACGTAGTCGCGCATCAGGAGCGGTAGGTAGATGCGGTGCACCATCGGCCCGTGGCTGAGTGCCCAGTCGTGGTCGAAAACCTCGCGCAGATAGGCGTATCCTTCTGGTGACTTGAATTGCAGCGCCACCTCCCGATTTATCTTGTTCGAGGTTTCCGAGCCGTTGATGCTGCCGAGATGGACCCACTGCGCGTCACCTGTATCCATGAGGAAAACTTTGGCGTGGATGCCCAACCCGGTGATGTTGCCAAGGCGGCACTGTAGGGTGGGGATGTGCAAGCTTTTCAGGTAGAGGCACGTGGCGGTGTTGCCGTTGTCGCTCAGCGGATCGTCGTAGTAGGCATCGAGCAGCAGGCGCACATTGACGCCGCGTTCCGCCGCCGCGACGAGCGCTGCAAGGCGTGGGTTGCGCCCAGGGTCGTCCAGCCATACCATCTCGGTGGTGTTTGTCCAGGTGATCGGTTCGTCCATCTGCATTACGTCGATGGCGCCGCTTTGCACGCTGTTCAGGAGTCCGATGAGGGCGTCCTGTTGGCGCAGCGTGTGCTCCGGCGCGTGCAGCAGCGTGAGGTGCGAGGCAGTCGTCACCAGCGTTGGACTGAACGCGACAGTGTACGTCGTCCAATCTGGCGGCGGCAGGGGGACGAAGAACTCCGGCGGCGCGTAGGCATCCGAATAAGGGAGGACATCGGTGTGATGAACGGGATCGCAGTCGTAGCGGAATAGGGTGTTCAGCCGGGCGATCACGGCGGCGCTATCTGTGAGCAACACGAACCCGCGATGGCCCATTGTGCCGTTCGACAGCGGGTCTGACGGCATAGAGTTCTCCCCGAAGTTGTCGGTGCTGATGATGGCGCGCTGGTTGTCGATGACGATAAACTTGGCGTGTTGGTAGCGGTAACGGGCCGTGCTGCCGCCCATAAAGTAGACGGTGCTGGTGGGTGGGTTGTGCAGCCGTTGAGCGATCCATTGCTCTTCATACGTCATTCCTCCGGCGGGGCTGCTATTAAGCAGGATGGTGACGGCGACGCCGGCCTGGATGCGCGCGCCAATGGCTTCGTAGAGCGGAATGCTGTTGAGCGTATAGCTCTGGATGATCAGGCTCTTTTGCGCCGTGGTCACGGCGTCCAGGACGAAATCCAGCATCCCGTCCGGCGCGACGGCGAGCGTGATCGTGCTCGTTTGATCTACCTCGACCGGGAAGAAGAGCGCTTCCAGGTCCCACCCCGGATAGCGCAGTTTGCGCCCGTTGAACGGATCGTCGGGGTCCTGCGCCCAGTCGCTCGCGCGGTCCGTGTCCGGTACGGGCCGGCCCGTGCTGGCGTCGAGTTTGCGGTAGAGTACCTGCCCCTTGTTTTCGTAGTCGGCGTAGGGATGGGGAACGGCGGGGCCTTGCCAGCCGGTTTCGGGGATGCCCGAGCCATAAGCGAGTACATCTACCGGAACACCGTCCGCATCAAGTAGATAGACGGCCTCGCCGTCGTCGGTAAAGCCGGGCCAACTGCCGGTGAGGAGTGGAACCGAGTGCGTGAGGCTTGCGCCGGCCCAATCAGCATCGAACCCCCACACTCGGTAGAAGCCGTCGGCGTTCTGTGCCAGCCAGAGGGTTTGTCCTGCCAAAACCTGGGCGCCAACAGGGAAGCATACGCGGTTTGACGAACTGACAGCGTCGTCGAGGCACCACTCGTCGAGGTCGACGCTGAACGTTCCGAGGTTGATGATGGCGACAGCTTCGCCGCTGATGCCGCCGTAGTTGCCGGGTTGCGCGGCATAGAGCTGTACGCGCGGCTGGACCTGGGTGTTCCACGCGGCGCTCGCTGATTCGCCCGTGCGCGCGGTTGCCGTGGCGACGTTCGTCAGCGTGGGGGCGAGAGGCTCGTCAAGTGCTAGCGTGAGCGTGATGTCCCCATTGGCTCCTGGCGCGAGGTCGCCGATGTCCCAGACGAGCGTAGCGGCATCTGGCTGGCTGAAGGGATAAGGCGCGGTCTGCGCGACGAAGGCCAGCCCGGCGGGCAGTGTGTCGGTGAGACGGACATCCTGCGCGGTGAGGGCGCCGCTGTTGCTGATGACGAGCACGTATGTCAGTGGTGCGTCAGGGAGCGCCAGAGCCGGACCCGTCTTCGATAGCGCGAGAGCCGGCGCCGGTGCGCTGATGAGCGTCTCCCATTGCGCGATGTTCGTCGCGGGCGTGGCCTCAGAAACGGCGCCGGCGGCGACGAGCGTATTGGTGATCATCCCCACAGTATTGGTGGGCGCGTAGACGGACACTGTGATAACGGTGGGCGCGCTGCCGCTGATGGGCAAATCACCCAGGTCCCAGCGCAGCGTGCGCGCGTCCACGCTGGCGGGGTAGGGGACCGTGCTGGTGACGTAGACCGCGCCGGGCGGTAGCGTATCGGTGAGTGTGGCGCTCAACGCGGCGATGTTGCCGAAGTTATCACAGCGCAGCGTGTAGGCGATCAGCGCCCCCTGTTGGGCGTTTGCCGGACCGCTTTTGCCGACGACAAGCTCAGTCGCCGGGGCGGAAGCCGAGTTGCGGCGCTTTGGCGTGCCGTTGATGGGGCTGCCGTTGGCGTCCAGGCCGTTGCGCGGATTGCCGGTGTGTGTTGCCCAGTTGCCGGGCGTGTCGGGTGCAGTGCTGTCGATGCGTTCCATAGTGGACTTCGTAGTATTGGAGCCGGCAGGCCAGGCGCTGCCGGATACGTTCGCTGTGTCGATGACATTGTTCGCTGCATCGTGCAACGTGATGGCTTCGCCGTCATTGTTTAGCCCGCTCCCGCCAAAGGTCCCGACCCAATCTGCCGGGATGTCGCTGATGGTAGTATCATCGGTGCGCTCGATGAGGTAGTAGCCGTGTGGTGGGATGTCGCCGTCCAGGATCAGGTTCATGCCGTCAACCGTGGTTACCTGCCATCCAACCAGTGAAATCGAAATGGCAGTGTTGTTGTACAACTCGATCCATTCATCGCCAGCATAAGCCGCTGTCCCCATCCACGCGACCTCGTTGATGACGACATCTCCGGGAAGAGCGCCGGATACCACAGAGATAGTCGCGCGCGCGGGAAGCTGCGCGCCGAGTGTGGTGATCGCCATCAGAATTCCACTGCCGATCAAGGCAAGGACAATACGCTGAAGTTTCATGGCGGTTCCTCCTGTTGGTCGTTAGTCTTTAGCCAGAAAGTCTTTTGAGAATATACACTGAACCTGAAAATAGTGAAACCCTGTCTCACTCGTTTCTCATTACTCGTTTCTGGTAGTAAAATATCCCTGCATTTCATTTTATCCGTTAAGAGATTTTCTGAGAGGCGTTATGATCCACACTGAAAACTTAACCAAGAAATTCGGCGACCGCACGGCGGTTGAGGCGTTGACGTTGGATGTGCGCGAGGGTGAAGTCTTCGGCTTTCTGGGACCCAACGGCGCGGGTAAAACCACGACGGTGCGCATGCTCACTACGCTCATCGGCCCCACGGCGGGCACGGCGACGGTCAACAACTTCCGTGTGGGGCAGGACGATACCGCCATCCGCCGCTGCACCGGCATTTTGACCGAGACGCCCGGTATGTACGACCGGCTGAGCGCCGAGAAGAACCTGATGATCTTCGCGCATCTCTATGAGGTGGCGGATGTGAAGGGACAGGTGGAGAAGTATCTGCGCTTGTTGGGCCTGTGGGAGCGCCGCAACGATCTCGTCGGCAATTTTTCCAAAGGGATGAAGCAGAAACTCGCCATCTGCCGCGCGTTGCTTCACGAGCCGGCGATCGTCTTCCTTGACGAACCGACCTCCGCCCTGGATCCGGAGGCTGCGCGGCTGGTGCGCGATTTCATCGAGGAGATCAAGACGCAGGGGCGCACGATCTTCCTCTGCACGCACAACCTCGACGAGGCCGACCGGCTCTGCGATCGCATCGGCGTGATGAAGCAGCGATTGATCACCGTGGACACGCCCGCGAATCTGCGCAACAAACTCTACGGGTGCAAGGTGGTCTTTCACCTGCGCGAGGCCGACGATGCGCTGTTGGCGCGCGTGCGCGCGCTGCCGTTTGTCAAAGAGGCGCAGCGGATGGATAACAAGTTCGTGCTCGGGTTGGACGACCCCGAAACGCACAACCCGACGCTGGTGCGGCTGCTGGTGGAAGCCGGGGCCGATATCCAGTTCGTCGGCGAGCTGCGTCACTCACTGGAGGATGTGTATCTGTCGCTGGTTGGGTCAACGGATTGAACGGATGAAACGGATTGGAGAGAAAGAATCCGTTGACAGTTTAGGAGGAGTGCAATGCCAAAGATATGGACGATCGTTGATAAAGAATGGGCCGAGGTGTTCAAAAATCGATTGGTGCTGTTTACTGTCATTTTTATGCCGATCCTGTTTACTGCACTGCCGTTAATTATGGTCGCGATCGGCAGTTCGCAGGCTGATATGGGCGATGCCACAGATATGCCGGCCTCATACATGGAGATGTGCGGCGACTTAACCGGCGCGGCCTGCTTCACCCTCATCATGGTCAACCAGTTTTTATTGCTGTTCATGATGATGCCGCTCATTATCCCCGTGACAATCGCGGCTTATAGTATCGTGGGAGAGAAGACGACCCGTTGCCTGGAGCCGCTGCTTGCCACGCCGATCACGACGGCGGAATTGCTCATCGGCAAGAGTTTGGCGGCGCTGATCCCCGGCGTGCTGGCGACGTGGCTGAGCTTCGGTGTTTTCGCCGTCGTCGCCTATATCATGGTGCAATCTCCCGAACTGCTGCGCCGTATCCTAGATCCGATGTGGATTATCGCGATTGGTCTCGTGGGGCCGCTGCTTGCGCTGGCGGGGATCAATGTCACCTTGATGGTATCCTCGCGTGTTAGCGATCCGCGCACCGCCGAACAGGTGTCGACGTTGCTGGTGCTGCCGCTGCTCGGGCTTTTCTTCGCGCAGATTGCCGGCGTGCTGATGGTCAATGCGCAGGTGATGCAGTTGGCCGCGGTCATTATGGCAGCCGTTGATGCCGGATTGGTCTATCTGGGCGTGCGTGCGTTCCAGCGCGAAACAATTCTGACGAAATGGAAGTGAGAGAATGAGCGAATCAGCGAATGGGCGAATCAATGCATCGGCGAATGAGCGAATTGGCGAATCAGCAAATCAGCAAATCAACAACTCAGCGAATGGGCGGATTGGCGAATGGGCGCGCTGGGCTCGATTTGCGAGAAAGGTGCTGATTGTATTGGGCGTGTGTTTGCTGCTGGTGATGCCGGTGTGGGCGCAGGAAGAGGGATTGAGCATCTCCGTGAGCAAGCAGTTCGGCTACAATATGGGGAGCCAGATTCAGGGGACGTTCAAGATCCGGGTACGCGGTCCGGAGGATTTGACTGCCGTTACCTTTTTGCTCGACGGTGAGCCGCTCGGTGAGGCGACGGTGGCTCCGTTCGAACTGTCATTCAAGACCGACGAATACGCCCCCGGCTGGCACGAAGTCACCGCTATGGGAACAACGACCGGTGGGCAGACCTTGACGGCGCGCACGCTGAGCTTTCAGTTTGTCTCCGCCGAAGCCGCGGGGGAAGGTACGGTGAAACTCCTTGTGCCGATCCTTGTGCTGGCGGTGATTGCCATTGTTGTGACCGGCGTTGTCCCGATGCTGATGGAACGCAGAAAGCCGGCAGCGCCGTATGACCCCACGTCTTACACGCCCGGCGAGCCGCGCAGTTACGGCGTGCTCGGCGGTGTGGTGTGTCCCAAGTGTGGGCGACCCTATGGGATGCACTGGTGGGGGTTCAACATCAGCCTTGTGGGCAAATACGACCGCTGTCCGCATTGTGGCAAGTGGAGCTTGGTGCGCCGGGCCAGTCGCGAGGCGCTCATGGAAGCCGAAGCCGCAGAATACGTAGATCATACAGCCGCCGTACCTCGTCCAGCACTCAACGCTGAGGAGAAACTGCGCGAGCAACTCGACGACTCCCGTTTTACCGACCACGTCTAGCGTCAACGGATTGAACGGATTCTTTAACTTTTAACCTGCAACTTTCAACTTGTGACTTTCAACTTTCAACCTGTAACTTTCAACGAGTTCCAGAGGAGCCATGGATGAACACTATACTTGACCGCAAACGCGTCCTTATTTTTCTGGCGCTGGCCTTCGGCATTGCCTGGGCCGGCGGGTTGGTGATTTACCTCACCGGCGGATTGGAGGGTAGCCCCTTCGCCTATTTGATCCTCACCGTCGTGTATATGGGGGCGCCGACTTTCGCGCATGTGCTGACGCGCGTGATCACCCATGAGGGCTGGGGGGACCTTTATCTCCGGCCTTGGCTGCGTCGTGAATGGCCTTACTGGGTCACGGCGTGGCTTGCGCCCGGCGTGTTGACCATCGTGGGCATGATTGTCTTCTTTGCGCTGTTTCCACAATATTACGATGCTGACTTGGGTGCCGTAAAGCAAATGCTCGAAACACAGGCGGAGGTGACCGGGCAGCCGATCCCGGAGGTCAACCCGTGGATGATCGTCATCAGCCAGACGTTGATGGCGTTTATCCTGGCGCCACTGCTCAATGCGTTCGCCACCTTCGGTGAGGAATTTGGCTGGCGCGCGTATCTGCAACCCAAGCTGCAGCCTCTCGGCGGGCGCACGATGATGCTGGCGATGGGCGTCATCTGGGGCGTCTGGCACTGGCCGGTCATTGCGATGGGACACAACTACGGCACGAATTATCCGGGCGCCCCGTGGGGCGGGCTGCTGATGATGATCTGGTTCACATTGGTGTTGGGGACGTTGCTCGGTTGGCTGACACTGCGCGCCGGGAGCGTGTGGCCCGCTGTCATCGGGCACGCGGCGATCAATGGGATCGCGGCGCTGGGCGCGATGTTCGTCAAAGGGAATCCCAATCCCCTGTTGGGGCCGCTGCCGGTAGGCTTGATCGGGTCGGCGGGCTTCGCCGTGGTGATGCTGGTGTTGTTCGCGTGGCGCGGGGCTTTCGAGCCACGCGCTATTCTGGAGACCAGTGAGGTTTGACTATGCCTGACTTCGTCATCATCATCATTATTGTTGTTGCGGTGGGCATAAGCACGCTCACCTTCGTCATCGCAATGCTCAAGATGTTCACCAGAGTGAAAAGCGCTGTAGAAGCCGCCGGTGGGTTGGAAGGACTCAAAGCTGCTTATCATCGGGCGGCAGAAGATCATCCGGCGCGCGCTTTGCCTGCCGTCACGCCGGTATCAAAGACGACGACGGCCCGGACGTTGAGCGTGATCTTTGGCTTTTCTGTATTGCTGAGTTGTGCCGTGGGGGGATTCTTCCAGGTGCGCGCTATCCGTGAGTCCCAACTGCTGGAAGCAGAAGGCGTTGTCACCAATGCGACGGTCGTGGAGAAAAAGATCACCGAGGATGACGACGGCGACGAGACTTACTACGTGACTTATGCTTTCAGCGCCTCGTCGCCGGAGGCTGGGACACAACAGGTGCAACGCAAAGAAAGCGTTCCCTACGAGGTGTTCGTGCATGTTGCAGAAGGGAGCCAAATTGAGGTCATTTACGCGAGCAGCGATCCGAAAGTGGTTCGCGTAATGGCAAAATACGAGCCGGGGCGGGTGAGCTATCTGCCAGGCATCATCGGCGGCATTGTGGGGATCGTTGATCTTCTGTTGACGATGGGATTCTTTCGCGGTTATCGAAACGCCGTGCGGCTGGACACTGAAGGGATCATGGCTACGACGACGATTCTCGACCTCTACGAAACTTCCAGCTCGGACAGCACCACTTATTACGTCGCCTACACGTTGCCGGATGGACAGCAAATCCGCCATAGTGTCCTCTCACGGGTTTACAAGACCCTGCACGTTGGCGACGCCGTCAGAATTGTGTACTTGATGGACAATCCCAGAATTTTTCGTCCCGAGTGGGAGTAGCGCCTCGTGCAGGAACGCACTATCCGCCGCCGACCGGCGGGAAGATGCCGACCTCGTCGCCGTCCTGCAAGCGATACAGTTCTGCGCGCGCCCGTCCGTTGACGAACATCGTCTTCACCTCATTCGCGCGGATTTCCAGATACGCCACGAGATCGGCGAGCGTGCTCCCTTCGGGCAATTCGACGGCAAACACTTCACCGGCGAATACGTCCGGTTTGTAGCGTTGTAACGTCGCAAACAGTTTGACATTGACTTGCATAGGGTTACCTCAATTTGACGTCAGTGGCGTCATCATAGCATGGAAATTGGAAATCAGAAAGTAGAAATTAGAAGTAAGAAAGTGAGAAAATCCTCGGTATGCATTATTACGATTGTTTGGTCACCGACCTCTCCAGCCTTTGGGATTTTCCTGGCGACGAGACGAACGACGCCTATCATCACAAGATTGTCGAGGTCTATGGCGTCGACGTTTCCGATATCGAGAGCGGGATTCTTGTGGAAATTTTCCGCAGGATCAGTGAGACGGGGAAGTTTGGTGAAACAGCTCTTTAACTATCTTTGAGATTGCGAGGAGATACTATGCCATCTTTATCACCGCCCTTACAGAACCGTTTGCGCGATGCGTTGTTGAAATGCGTGCCTTAGAATCGAGAATCAGCGAATGGGTGAATCGGCGAATGGAGAATCCATGGTTCCCAATCCCACTGACTATGCTACCCTGGGTTCAGCCCGCCGCGCACTGAATACGCTACTGGAAAGTCTCGTGCCACAGATTGAGCAGATTTTTTATTTCTCAGCGAAGAAAATCTGCTTCATCTGCTCAATCTGCTGATAGAATGAGATCCAAATCCTTCAGATGCCGGTCAGCACCGCTTCGATGTGTTCCAGCGCCCAATCGATATCGTCCTTTTGGATCACCAATGGCGGCGCGAAGCGGATAACGTGTTGATGGGTTTCCTTGCACAGTAGACCGCGTTGCATTAGCGCCTCGCAGAAACGCCGCGCGCCGCCGGCCTCCGGGTGCAGCTCCACGCCGATAAACAGGCCCTTGCCGCGCACTTCTTTGACGTATGGACTGTTGATGCGGCGCAATTGTTCCAGCAGATACGCCCCCATTGTGGCCGAATTCTCGATCATGCCTTCTTCAATGAGGACTTTGAGCGCCATACGCGCGGTTGCGCAGGCCAGAGGGTTGCCGCCGAAGGTGCTGCCGTGATCGCCCGGCTGGAACACGCCGAGCACTTCCTTGTTTGAGAGCACCGCCGAAACCGGGTAGAAGCCGCCGGAGAGCGCCTTGCCGATGAGCGTCAGGTCGGCCTCGACGCCCTCGTGCTCTTCGGCCAGCAATTTGCCGGTGCGGCCCAGGCCGGTCTGGATTTCATCGGTGATCATGGCGATGTCGTGTTCGGTGCAGATGCGGCGCACATCGCGCAGATAGCCTTCCGGTGGGATGATGATGCCGGCCTCGCCCTGGATCGGTTCGACCAGAAAGGCGACGGTGTTCGGCGTGATCGCGGCTTCCAGCGCCTTCGCGTCGCCGAAGGGAATGATGACGAACCCTGGCGTAAAGGGCGCGTAGCCGTCGCGGTATTGCTCCTCGGTGCTGAAGCCGACGATGGTGATGGTGCGCCCGTGGAAGTTGTTGGCGCAGACGATGATTTCGGCTTTGCCATAGGGGATGTCTTTGGTCTGGTAGCCCCACTTGCGCACGGCTTTGATGCACGACTCCACGGCTTCCGCGCCGCTGTTCATCGGCAACACCATGTGCGAGTTGGTTAATTCGCACAGGTCTTTGTACAGCAGCCCCAACTGGTCATTGTGGAACGCCCGCGAGGTGAGTGTCAGCCGATCGAGTTGCTCGTGCACTACTGCCGCGATTTTGGGGTGACAGTGGCCCTGGTTTACCGCCGAGTAGGAGGCGAGAAAATCCAGATAGCGTTTGCCTTCCACGTCCCACACCCAGATCCCTTGTCCGCGGGTGAGAACGACTTCCAGGGGTTTGTAATTTGTTGCGCCATACTGCCTTTCCAATTCGATGTAGTCTCGTGCTTTCATAAAAACGCTCCTTTTGGTCAACGGATTGAACGAATGAAACGGATAGGTTATTGATAGTGTGACCCTCTCCCGTTTTTATCCACTGTATACCGTCTCGCGTTTTCCGTCTACTGTTTACCGTCTACCGTCTACTGGAATTATAGCATCCGTTGCCGTTTCGATGAAGTTGGCTATAATAGGAGTACGTACACCCTCGTGCAGTGGGGTGATAGCCGAATCAATGAGGTAAGATCACATGGACGGTGTCAAGGTGCTTTTCCTGGCTGCTGAAGCCACGCCTTTTACGAAGGTGGGCGGATTGGCAGACGTCGCGGGAGCGCTTCCCAAGGCTTTGCGTCGCCTGGGCGTTGATGTTCGCGTGGTCATTCCCCGCTATGGCGCGCTGCAGGGCACAGGTTACAATTTCCGCCGGGCGGGTTCACTGGCCGTACCCATAGGATCAGGGGAGGAGCATGCCTTGCTCTTGGAGACGAATGCGGATGACGTTCCGGTTTACCTGCTGTGGAACGATCATTATTTCTCCAACCGCGAGCGTGTCTACGGATTTAACGACGATCCGCAGCGTTTTACATTTTTCTCACGTGGCATAATTTCGATGTTAACGATGCTGGACTGGAAACCTGAGGTAATCCACGCGAATGATTGGCACACAGCCCCCGTTCTGGCATGGCTCGATGTGTATGGGCGTTCGCAACCATTTTTCCGTGACCTCGCCACACTGTTCACGATTCACAACCTCGCTTATCAAGGTATTTGCGGTCGCTTGATCTTGACCTTCGCTCAGATGGATAAACTACCCCATTTGTCAGGGGAAGTGCCGGGGCAGGTCAACTGGATGGCGCAAGGCGTGGCCCATGCCGACCTCATTAGCACGCTCAGCCCGACGTATGCGCGGGAGATCGTTGATGGTGGAGCGGGGGCAACGTTGTCGGAATTACTGCGCGAGCGGCGTGATCGCATCTTTGGCATCTTGAGCGGCATTGACACGGACCTGTGGAATCCGGCGACCGATGAAGCACTTGCGCAGACCTTCGATAGTGAAACGTTGAAGATGCGGGCAGTGAACAAGATCGCTTTCCAGCGCGAGGCGCGACTGTCCGCCGGTTCGGGGACGCCGCTGCTCGGCATGGTGACGCGGCTGGACGAGACTAAAGGGTTGGAACTGGTCATCTCGGCGTTTGAAACCCTGTTGCAGCAGCGTGACGTGCAGTTTGTGATTTTGGGAACTGGCGAGGAGGTCTATGAGGCTCGTTTCCGGGACTTGCAGGACCGCTTCCCAAATAGCGTGCGTGCGTTCATCAAGTTCGACGACCGTCTGGCACGGCGTATTTATGCCAGTGTCGACATTTTCCTTACGCCAAGCCGCGCTGAACCGAGCAGTATTGGGCTGATGTCGGCGATGCACTATGGCGCGGTGCCTGTTGTCCATATGGCGGGTGGGTTGGCGGATGCTGTCGTCGATGCAGACCACCATACGGCCCGCGGTGTGGGATTTGCCTTCGAAGCCTATACCGCTTCGGCTTTGTTGGAAGCGATAGAGCGCGCTTTGCGCGCTTACGAGAATAGATCGCGCTGGATGCGGATTCAACGGCGCGCCATGGAACGCGATTTCTCTTGGGATGCTTCTGCTCGTGCTTATGTCGATCTCTATCAACGCGCGTTGGCTCTGCATCGAGCCACGTGAGACTCTAATAGCCTGGTCTGGCGCAGCGCAGGGTTAACCACGGTTGGCCGTGCGCTTTTTATGTGGGGCGTTATTTTAGCGTGTCAAGTGAGGACGCTGTATGACATCGAAGCCTTTTTTATGTGTACATGGACATTTCTATCAGCCGCCACGGGAAGACCCCTTCACTGGCGAGTATCGTGTTGAGCCTTCCGCTGCGCCGTTTTCGAACTGGAACGACAGAGTGACGGCGGAATGTTACGCGCCCAATGCGGCAGCGGGTAATTTCGCGCGAATGAGTTTCAACCTGGGCGGTACCCTGGCGCGGTGGATGGATGACTATGTCCATGAGACTTACCAACAGATAGTGGGGGCGGTCTATCAACACCGGCAGCGTTATGGAATACCCAATGGTGTAGCACAAGCCGTTCACCATACCATCTTGCCGTTGGCGCGCGGGCGTGATAAGCGTTGCCAAATCTGGTGGGGGATTGCCAGTTACGCGCATCGTTTCGGCGTGCAGCCCGACGGGATTTGGCTTCCGGAGATGGCGGTCGATTACGAGACGTTGGAAACAGTCGCCGAAGCGGGTTTGTCCTTTGTCATCCTTTCTGGCGAACAGGTTCATGGCGATCTATCGCGCGGCGCCGGCCCGTATCGTGTTCGATTGCCGCATGGTCGTTCTATCGCGGTATTTGTGCGCGACCGCGATCTCTCGAACTATTTCTCGTTCAGTATGCCGGAGCCGGAGCACGTCCACTCACTGATCAACGAGTACCTGTCTCGTTCTGCGCCTGGCGTGCTGACGCTGATCGCTACGGATGGGGAAACCTTTGGGCATCATCAAAAGCACGGGGTGCGAGTGTTGGAGGCGTTGACGACACCCGGCCCGTCGGACGCTTACGATATCACGACGCTGGCGCGGTATTTGCGCGAATATCCGCCGCAGACTGATGTCGAGATTGTGGAGAATACATCGTGGAGCTGTGCGCATGATCTGGGACGCTGGGCTACCGGCTGTCATTGCACACCGGGTTGCGGGCAGTGGAAGGGGGCATTGCGACGTGCCTTAGACAATCTGTCGCGCGATATCGATGAAATTTACGCCGAGATCATACATCAGTGGGGCCTTGCACTGTGGGGGCTACGGGATGATTATATTCGCGTGTTGTTGCGGCAGGTCACCGGTCCGCAGTTTTTGGCGGAATATCACTTGGGGCATCTGACGTTGACAGCGCAGCGCCGTCTGTTGGATTTGCTGGAGGCGCAGGTGTATCGGCAGCGTATGTTCGTTAGTTGCGCCTTCTTTTTCGAGGACTTGGAGCGGATTGAGTCGCGCTACGCAATTGCCAACGCCGTGCGGGCGATGATGTTGGTCTCCAATGTGACCGGCGATGATCTTTCCCGCGCCTTCCGCCGTGACTTACGAATTGCGATCAGCCCAGGAACTGGTCGAACCGGGGCGCAAATCCTCGACGAGATTTTGGCAGGGACGCGGTATGATGCTGATGCCTCTCCTGCTGCGAGTGCTGCGAACAATGCGCTGGCAGATGCATGTGAGCGGCTTACAACGCACATGCCGGCTTATGTTGTGGCCGCACAGTAGCTTTTGCAAGTGCATATGGGGGCGCAGCCGCGCGAGTGCGGGGTGTGCCTGCCTTTGTAGAGCCGGAAGACTCGATTCGCAATCCTTGCATTTCGCGTAGTCATAAGCGGAAATGAGAAATTGACAATCTTTAGTTTCTTTGAAAGAAATAATGGCTATGCGAAATTCTGTTCTTGAGTGAGATTTCATGAGTACCCAACTGACCTCCAAGTCAAACCGCGCATCGCCGCGCGGTTTGTTTATGTTACTGCTGATAGCGATCCTGCTCGTTGCAGGGTGGGTGCGCACTTACAACATTGATTGGGACGAGGGGACACATCTCCATCCCGACGAACGCTATCTCACGATGGTTGTCAGTGCCTTGCAGTTCCCCGAGAATCTTTCCCAGTATTGGAATACCGCTGAATCGCCCTTGAATCCAGAAAACAGAGGCTATGCCGGTTACGTCTACGGCACATTGCCACTCTTTGTGACGCGGGCTGTGGCAGGCTGGATGGATCAAGCGTGTCTTACGCCTCCCAATCTGTTTGGTGTGGTGTTGCGCGGGATACGACTCGATACCTCCGGCTCGTGTTATGCAGGACACTATACCGGTTATGGCGGTATCCACTTTGTCGGACGTGCGTTGTCGGCGCTGGCTGATTTGGCGACCCTCGTTGCCCTGGCGATGCTCGCGCGAGCGTTGTACGGCAACAAAACCGCATTGCTTGCCGCCGCGTTGTATGCTTTCGCCGTTTTACCGATCCAGCACGCGCACTTCTTCGTTGTGGACAGTTTCGCCACGGTCTTTGTCGCCTGGACGTTGTGCTGCGCCGTGTATGCCGTGCGCTATCGGCGCCCCTGGTTGCTTTTACCGGCAGGCTTTGCGACCGGTTTGGCTGTAGCGTCGAAGATCAGCGTGTGGCCGCTGGCCGGCATCGTCGGGTTGGCGGCATTGCTACACTGCGAATCGTCCGATGATGCCTCCACAGAGGGAACCGCGCGCTACCGATTTGCGCTCCGGCCCGCGCCAATCGTCGCGGTGGTCCTTTCCGGTATACTGGCAGCGCTCGCGTTCCGCATCGCACAGCCGTATGCCTTTACCGGCCCTGGCTTCTTAGATGTGCGTATCAATCCTTCATGGATGAATACCATGAAGTCTGCACAGGATATGGCGAGTGGCCTGCGCGATGCTCCCTTTGGGCACCAGTGGACAGAGCGCGCGCCTATTGTTTTCCCGTGGCTCAATATGGTGTTCTGGGGCATGGGATTACCGCTCGGTATTGCTGCCTGGGTAGGGTGGGGCGTGATGTTCTGGCAGCTTGTGCGTAAGCGTGAATGGCAACATTTGTTGTTGTGGGTATGGGGGACAATTTTCTTTCTGTATCAGGGCACACTATGGGTCAAGTCGATGCGTTATCTACTGCCCGTGTATCCCGTATTCACCGTCTTCGGCGCGTGGATGGTGGTGCGCGGAGCGCGATGGGCATGGGGATGGGCACGACCTGCACTTCTCTGGCGTAAAATCGTGCGTGGTCTGCTGCTCATTTTACCAGGCGTAGTCTTTGTAGGGACGGTGACGTGGGGACTGACATTCCTCCAGATCTACAACCACTCGTTGACCCGCGTCGAAGCCTCGCGCTGGATGTTCAACAACATCCCCACAGCAGCAACGGCGCATGCAGAAAGCGGCGTCAAGATCCAGATTCCTGTCCAGCCCGGCACAATTCTGAGCGCCTATATCCCGTCGAGTTTCACACCGTTCATTCCAGAGACCGACAGTGTTGTGACGCATCTCACGCTCAACAAGGTCTCTGCACCGGAGAAAATCGGCGAACGACGCTTGCGTCTGGCGCTGACGACCGACCCTGATGGGACAAATGTGCTGGCCGAGACGACGGTCAACTTCACCATTCTGACGATTGGAGCACACACTGTCGAGGCCGCACTGCCTGAACCGATTGCATTGGAGGCAGGCAAACAAGTTTACCTCGGCATCACCTTGCTGGAAGGCGAGATGATCCGGCTGCAAACATCGGTCATCGCCAACGAACATTGGGATGATACGCTGCCGCAGCGAATTGACGGCAAGGACGCCTACGGGAACTGGTATCGTGGCCTGTCTTCTCCTTCCAGCATGCCTGATGGGCTAATGCATATCTACGACAACGACACCTTGGAGAAACGCACGGCGCTATTCCAATGGTTGGATGAAGCTGATTACATCGTGCTGTCCAGTAACCGGGCGTATGCGTCGATTCCTCGGCTGCCAATGCGTTATCCGTTCACAACCGCCTATTACGAAGCGCTGTTCAATGGCAGCCTGGGCTTTGAACTGGCGGCGGAATTTGTCTCATACCCGGCATTAGGGCCATGTCAGTTTCCCGATCAAGAGATTCCCTTCACTGTGCCGACTCCGCAGTACACCAATGCCCGGCCCTGTCAGATTTCGTTCCCGCCTGCCGAGGAAGCCTTCAGCGTCTACGATCATCCGACAGTGTTGATCTTTGCGAAAACGGATGCGTACTCGCGGGCGCGCGCCGAAACCATGTTGCCGCTCTCCCTGTTGAGCGATGTCCGCTGGATGACGCCGCTGCAGGCCACCCGCGCTCGCGATACGAAGAACCTCAGCTTGTTGATGACACCTCGCATGCGCGCCGATCAGGAAAGCGGCGGGAGCTGGTGGCGCATTTTCAATCGTAACGCACTGCAAAACCGTTCGCAGATTCTGGCCGTGATCGTATGGTGGCTCTTCTTAACGGCGCTCGGTCTGCTGGCGTTCCCGTGGTTGTACTACGCCTTCCCCGCGTTGCGCTATCGCGGTTATGGACTGGCGCGTGTGGTGGGACTGCTGGTGTGGTCCTATTTGGCCTGGTTGCTGTCGAGTATCCACCTGTTACCCCACACCCGCCTGCTTTTGTGGGCAGTGTTCCTGCTCTGCGCGGCGCTTGCGGTAGGATTCGTTTACAAGCGACAGGATGCCTTCCGCGCGTTCTTCCGTGAGCACTGGCGCGATCTGCTGCGTCTTGAGATCATCTTCGCTGTGCTTTACCTGGGATGGACGTACGTGCGCTTTCTCAATCCCGCTCTGTGGCATCCCGTCTCCGGCGGCGAAAAGCCGATGGACTTCGCCTATTTGAACGCGGTGATCAAGTCGACCTGGTTCCCGCCCTACGACCCGTGGTTTGCCGGCGGGACGATGAACTACTACTACTTCGGCTTCGTAATGGTCGGTTCGCTGATCAAAGTGCTGGGCATTGTGCCGAGTGTAGGGTACAACCTGGCCGTCCCCACGCTCTTTGCAATGACCGGGGTGGGGGCCTACACGATTGCCAACAACCTGGCCGGGGGAGATCGCAAACGCGGCCATCGAGCGGGTGTGTTGGGGATGCTGCTGGTGCTCATCCTAGGCAATCTGGGCGAACTGCGTCTGTTGTTTTTGGGCTTCCAGGAGATCGGCAATATCGAATTCGAAAGTCTTATTCCGGGCTATCCCGCTGTGGTCTCTGCACTTGTGGGATTATGGAAAGTTCTGATAAAAGGCGCAGCCCTACAATTCCGTCCGGAGTGGTGGTACTGGAACGCAACGCGCGTCATCCCGTTTGCAGATGGGGAAGTGGGCGCGATCAACGAGTTCCCGGCATTTACTTTCCTGTATGCGGACCTGCACGCGCACATGATGGCGCTCCCGTTGACGCAGGTGGCACTGGCGATTGCACTGCAATGGGGCATTGGCGCCGACGCTGCGCCTATGTCAGCGAATAAAACGTGGCGCGATCATTTACGGCGCTGCATCCCGCACCCCCTGTCAACCCTGGTGTTAGCAGGACTGGTTGCCGGGGCGCTGCGCGCAACCAACACCTGGGACTGGCCTACGTATTTGGGCTTGATGAGCGTAGCCGCTTGGCTTATATTCTTCAACAAACCGGAGAGAAAGCACCCGACAGTCGAAAGCGATCATGAGGAAGCTGATGGTGCGCCAGGCAGCGGTGCGCCAGGACCAATCTTCCCATACTACAAACTGCTGACGCCACTCTTGTTCTTCCTCCTGGGTGAACTTCTCTTCTTGCCCTTCACCACAAATTTTGCGGCGGCATATTCCTCCTTTAGCCCCTGGAAGGGGTCGCGCACGCCTTTTGGCATCTATTTGATCATGTACGGACAATTTCTCTTCCCGCTTGTAGTGCTTGCGGCAGTGCGTGGCCGCACATTGCTGCGCCATCTCTGGCAGGAACGCGACGAGAGTACACTGCTGGCGCTCGGTATGGCGATTCTGGGGATGATCGTTCTGGGGGGAGCACTGCTCTTGATGGGCGTCCCCGTGGCCTGGATCGTGATCCCGCTAGGGATGGTTGCCGCGTTGATGGTCATCGATCCGCACAGCACACCGCGCGAGCGCCAACTGTGGATGTGGGTGGGGACTGCGCTTGCCCTCAGTTTGCTGGTGGAAACCTACGTTCTGGACGGCGACATCGGGCGGATGAACACGGTCTTCAAATTCTACTTGCAAGTGTGGATGTTGCTCGGGTTGAGCGCTGCGGTTGCCGCCGAGCGCATTATCGACTACGCGCTCAGGAGTTACCGCGCCGACAAGGCTTCCGCTGTGGCCGGAATTCCATATTTCGTCAGTGATGGCATATCGGTGGCGCTGGCTATCTTACTGGCGAGTGCGGCGCTGTATCCAGCACTGGCAATTCCGGCCAAGACCCGCGATCGCTGGGCGACGCAAGCTCCACGCACGCTGGATGGGATGGCCTATATGAATTACGCTATCCAATACGAAAGCGATGCCCGGCTACCGCTTGAGGCTGACTATCGTGTGATCCGCTGGCTCCAAGACAACGTCCAGGGATCACCTACGATTATGGAAGGACAAGGGGCGCGCGAGTATCTCTGGGGAGGCCGGATATCGGTCTACACCGGGTTGCCGGCGGTGGCCGCCTGGCGCTGGCACTCCGTCCAGCAGCGGATGACGATGCCCGGCGGCACCGTCGAGGCGCGCCAGATGGACATCAACTACTTCTACAACACGATCGATGCAGAATCCGCGATGACGATCCTGGAGCGTTACAACGTCCAGTATGTCATTCTCGCGCCCTATGAACGCGCCTATATGATGCCGGAGGGCTTGTCCAAATTCGACGTAATGGTTAAGCGCGGTTGGCTGGTGCCGGTGTACGACGACGAATACTCGACGGTTTACCGTGTTGTGGGTATGCCTTAAGGTTGCAGGTATAGTTAGCGCCTTGTTGAGTCAGATTCGGCATAACACCGCGTAGAGCGTCAAGTTGTTATGATGTCCATCGGCGCGATACAACATTTCGATGGTCAGACCGGCGCCCGCAGCAAGGATTGCCGTCTCGTCTTCGTCAATCCAATGTACGTAGCGAATGCCATACCCCTCGCGCTGCCAGTTAAGCAAATAATCACCCGGTTCAACATCATCTGGCAACAAGCCCACTACATCCCAGGGCAATAGTCGGCGGCGCAGACGTTCGATTTCCAAGAACTGCCAATTGGCAAGCAGCATGTGTCCTTGTGGTGTGAGACAGTCTGCGGCGCGGTTGACAATGGCCTGACGATTTTCTGCGCCGGGAATGTGGTGCAGGACTGCGCGCAGGATGACCCAGTCGTATGGCGCGGCAACCAACGCCGGCCACGCGGGATCGAGTAAGTCGGCGACGATGAAGCGGGGGGGACTGCCGAGACGTCCCGTATTTGCGGCGCGTTCGGCGATCGCCAGCATCTCACCGGAGAAGTCCAGGCCTGTATACTCGCAATGTGCCGGAAGCATCGCTGCCACCCGTCCCTGCCCACACCCCAGATCGAGCACCCGCGCGCCAGGCTGCATCTGCGCCAGCACACGCACCAGTCCCGGTTCGGTCGCGCCCCTTGACGCGGCGAATGCCTCGGCCAGTTCGGCGTAGAAGGTGCGATTCAGGGTATTCAACAAGTTGACGACTTCCTCACGCATAGTGCGCATTATAGTCGCCCCTGAACAAGTGACAATTCAGACAGGGTTCAGGCAAACAAAGTTTACACACCTTCGTAATGATGGTCATAGTGGTATAATTACTCATATGGTTAAGGGTGGGGTTCCTGAAACAATCGATTTGACGCGCGAAGGCGAGAATGTCCTGCACCTGTTGCAGGCGCTCCGTGATCTTCCGGCTGGCGATAACGACATCACGCCAATTCTCCGGCGCTACCCAAGCGAGACCGGCACGTATGCAAAATCGCAACTGCTGAACGCTTACCAACAACTGGTGCGGGGTGGGGCGCTTGCGGAAGATCCGGGGATAGAGCGACGCCTGCGAGGTCGCCCTGTACGCACCATCTCCGGCGTTGCTCCGGTGGCCGTTCTGACTGAGCCGTATCCGTGCCCAGGAACGTGCATCTTCTGTCCGGAGCAACACAATGCGCCGAAAAGCTATCTCGACGGTGAGCCAGGCGTGCTCCGTGCCATCCAGAATGATTACGATCCCTACGCCCAAACGCGGACACGCATCGAAGCCCTTAACGCGATCGGCCACGCTACCGACAAAGTCGAATTGTTGATCCTGGGCGGCACGTGGTCTTTCTATCCGCTCGATTACCGTGAGTTCTTCCTCCGGCGCTGCTTTGACGCCATGAACGAGACAGAATCTGCCACGCTGAACGAGGCCCTCCAGCGCAACGAGTCGGCGTCTCACCGCAACGTGGGCCTTGTTGTGGAAACACGCCCGGATTGGATCACACCAGAAGAGATATTGCAACTGCGTCATCAAGCAGTGACGAAGGTGCAACTCGGTGTGCAAAGCTGCGACGATCACATTCTGGCACTCAACCGGCGCGGTCACACGCTGGACGATGTGCGGCGCGCGGTTCGGCTGTTGCGCCTTGCCGGTCTCAAGATCGTGTTGCACTGGATGCCCAATCTATACGGTGCGACGCCGGAGTCAGACCTGGAGGATTTTGCGCGGTTGTGGAACGATCCCGGTCTGCGTCCCGACGAGATTAAAATCTATCCGACGGCGCTTCTCGAAGGCACGGATCTCTATCGCCTCTGGGAGCAAGGACAATACCAGCCTTATTCCGAAGAGGCGCTCATCGACTTGTTGATGCGCTGCAAAACCTTGATGCCGCCCTACAGTCGTATCAACCGTTTGATGCGCGATATACCCGCGCAGTACATTGTTGCCGGGACAACCAAGAGTAACCTGCGCCAACTCGTGCAGGCGCAGATGCGCGCGCACGGCCTGGCATGTCAGTGCATTCGTTGCCGTGAAGTGCGCGGGAAGGAAATCGCCGTTGGGCAACTCCAAGCCACAAAAGAACTCAGGTTGGATGTTGTATCCTATCCCACCGATGCCACGCAGGAGCATTTCTTGCAATATCTTACCCCGGCGGGCAATCTGGCCGGTTTTCTGCGGCTCTCTCTGCCCACCGCGCCGCGTGACGTACTTCCAATTCCTGAAATCCGCGAAGCTGCGATGGTACGCGAATTGCACATCTACGGGCCGGCACAGGCGCTGGGGCAACGGGGTGGGGCGGCACAACATCGCGGTCTGGGGACGCAGTTGCTCGATGCCGCTGCCGACATCGCCCGCCGGGCCGGCTTTAAGACGTTGGCCGTCATCGCTGCTGTTGGGACACGTTCCTACTACCGCGAACGCGGTTTTACAGCCGGCGATCTCTACCCAATCCGCCGCTTAGAAGTATAATGAACAAGTAATCGCTATCGAGTGAACGATTACCAAACTGTTTCTCAAGGGAGCTTATGGTACTGGACGCAGTGATGTTCCTTGCCGGAGCGGTGCTGTTTTTGCTGGCCGTGTTGTTTTTTATTTACTTGTGGATAGAGCGCGGCGCAGCTGTCAAACGCCGGGCGGCTTTGGCCGAAGAACGTCAAAGTTTGCAAGAGAAGAATATCGAACTCGAAATATGGCAAAAGGAATTGCAAGTATGGCATAATGCGTTAGAACAGGAAGAGCGCCAACTCGAACAAGAGCGCGAAGAATTCAGAATGCTGGTTGCCTCGCAGCATCTCGCCAACGGTCGGGTGCTCTCTGCGCCGCGTGATGCTCCAGAGCAGGACGAAACTACGCTGAAAGAAGACCATTGGGGCAAGAACATCAAACACGCTGTGAAATCTAGCACGACGAAACAACCGTAGCTTCTCTCCGAAAGCTCCTGTTCCGTGACGATTATTCAAGTCGTTTCTTCTGCGTCATTCAAGCAAAACTATACGACGCGCAAAATGGCGCGCGGTTAAAAGGTGGAGTTGGCCGACGTTAAAAATGGCGTTTTTTGCCTCGCTTCAAACTTCCGACTATGTATATTATGTAAAGCTAAGACTCTAAAGGCCCTCAAAGCGAATTGACCGGTCAACCGGTTTGTCTTGAGTCGGCCAGATGTGAATGGAAACCCACGCTATGTGCAAAAAAAGTCCACCAGGATTATACTACAGTTGAGCTGAAACAAGCGACAAAGAGCGCCCTGCTGAAAATAGCATGTATGTTCTATTTCAGAATGCAGGTATAGAGTGGCGCCTCACGCAAAAACAGGCCAGCACGAATGTTGGCCTGTTGCATTTGAATGTAGGATTCGACCCTTGGGGCTGGTCGATCTACCAGTCGTCACCGCGGTCACGCCGGCGATCCCCGCCGCCACGACCACCGCGATCCGTACCGCGACCGCCACCACGACCGCCGCCGTAGGAACGATCTCCCCCACCCCGCGCTGCGGGAGGACGGGCCTCGTTCACCTTGAGTGCACGACCGTCAACCGTCTGACCGTCGAGTGCCGAAATCGCTGCGTTGGCCGCCGCATCGGACGCCATCTCCACGAAAGCAAAACCGCGCGGCCGCCCAGTGTCGCGATCCGTGATCACACTGACCGAAACGACTTCCCCGTGAGCTGCAAACAGCTCGCGTAGCGTATTCTCGGTGGTGTCGTAGCTCATATTACCGACGTAGATTTTCTTTGCCATGATGATTACCCCTTTGCAAGCACCACATTGGTGGCTTGGAGGCCCTTAGGACCTTGCTCAACAGAGAACTCAACGCGCTGCCCCTCGTCCAATGTCTTGAAGCCCTCCGACTGAATAGCGGAGTAATGCACGAAGACATCGTCGTGGCCTTCTCGCGAGATAAAGCCGTAGCCTTTCGCCCCGTTGAACCACTTCACAGTTCCAATTTCCCGATTGCTCACAGTTTCTCTTCCTTTCAACTTACAAACTTGATTTTTACGAGTAAGAACTCTTGATTCATCCTACAAAAAAAGACCCGGACTCATAAACGTCCAGGCCTTTCAGCGGACGAACTCGAATTCTGACTCACTTACGATTCAAATTATAGCAGACTCGCGAATATTGTCAAACAGCTTTGGTTGCAAGAACGTCTTATCCAGCACGCCGTGCTGGTGATTACCCATATCTTACCGCAGAGCACGCTGAGGCCGCAGAGAGATATAAAA